>NZ_JAQGJT010000023.1 GCF_028290495.1 Tardiphaga sp. | reverse complement strand
CGTATCCTGAACACCAAGACCGCGCACAGCCAGGTCATGGGCGGCGTGGTGTGGGGTATCGGAGTGGCGCTGCACGAGGAGACGCTGATCGATCACAAGTTCGGCCGCATCATGAACGCCAACATCGCCGAATACCATGTCCCGGTAAATGCCGACGTCCACGACATCAAGGTGATCTTCGTCGAGGAGCAGGATAACATCGTCAATCCGCTCGGCATCAAGGGTTTGGGTGAGATTGGTCTCGTCGGCGTCGCCGCGGCGATCGCCAATGCGATCTACCACGCGACCGGAAAACGCGTGCGCGATCTGCCAATTACACTAGACAAGTTGCAGCGCTGATTCCTGCGGAGCTCGTCCGACTGCTTTCTTATCGAATGCATGCCCCGCACCGCCTCCGCCAAAGTCCAGGCCCAGCACGCCGGTTGCAAGCGACCGCACATCAAACAATTTGGAGTCCGCTAAGGGGCAGTCACTACCGGTCGCTTGCGGCGGGGGCCGGATGCGAAGGCCGGCTAGGACGCTTTGGCAGAGATCGAGTTGGCTAATTTGTTCTCAGCGGCCAACGCCGGGCCGCCAACCAGCCCGCCAGAGGCGCGCCAAAGGCCAGGCACCACATGAATTGTGCAACGAACGGCGCGACGACGGCTATCACCGTTGCGAACACGCATGCGAAGACCGGAAAGACCGCGGTTGCCAGCAACTCGGGATTGCGGCGACCCCGCAGCGCCAGAATCCATAGCAGCGCATTCAAGCCGGCAATGACAGTCAGATGGAAGCCGTAGCTTACTGCGACGACGCTATCGAGCCGATACACACCGTAAAGCCCATTCGTCACCGGAAGCATGACAATCGACAGCAGGAAGATCAGATTGAGGAAGACTTCGCCGCGGCTGCCTTCCGGCGCGAAGGTGAGCCGCCGATGATGGCTGAGCCAAAACACGCCGGCCACGATAAAACTGATCATCAGCGCGATGGCAGGTTGTGCGTAAGCGTTGACAAGGTCCATCCAGCCCGGCGCGCTAGCAAACCGGCTGGCCTTCGGCAGATCGTAGGCGAGCAGCGTCATCGCAACACCGAAGATGGTGTTGCTCAACGCCTCCAATCGACGCATTTCGAAAAGACCGATCTGCTTCAACCTCGCTCCCCCCCCTTAACCCGCCGGACACGAGACCCGGCAATGCTTTCAACTGTAGGATTGCCGGACATAGATTGCCCCTTGTGGGCAAAGTAGCCGGCCCATCGCAGCACACTTCTCAGGTTCAACAAGTCGCGACGCTTTTAGAATGATCATCAAAGCACGTTGGTTGCTATCGGGATAGGCCGCCATGTCCGTGTTGGGCCATTCGCGACCGGAGCCAACCAGTGGCAAGCCCGGCCATGTCCGCTGTCCCGCCGGAAGCGGAAGTAGATTCAGAGCACTGGCGACAACGCCACGGGTCATTTCGGGGTGATGGGATCACGGTGGACGTGATTCAATCTCCGAAACCGGAGCCTCGAACCATGCGCTACAAACTCAGGGGCGAACATTCCGTCGAAACGAAACCGCAAAGCCTCGATCTGCTTCAGCCCTTATCTCTATCGCGCACGCAACCTGATCGAACGGTTCTTCAACAAGATCAAGCGATGTCGGCGTGTCGCGACCCGATACGACAAGCTCGCAGCCAACGATCTGGCGTTCGTCAAACTTGCATCCATCCGAATTTGGCGACGCTCTAATGGGTCCACGCCCTTGCTGCAGTTTGATCCGTCAGGATTGAAGCGTTTGTATTCGTGGCGCGGACGCCGTGCGGCATACTTCATGACGCTCTGCAGGGGACCTCATCGGACGCTGTGCTTCCGGCACCTAGCGTTTTTCGGAATCGTTCGAAGCCGCTTTTGCATTCGGGTTGTGCCGGTCATTGAATTTCGCAACCGGGAGACGCCAGCCGCGCCTCATCGCCATGACGCGAAGCGAGAAGCATGAAATCAGCGCGACTGCCGCCACCGGAACGACCGGAAATTCCAGCAGGTGCCCTGCTACAACGATGGTAGCGGCCGCCAGTGCCGCGACGGCATATAGTTCCGCACGCAGCACTGTCGGAATTTCCGCCAGCAGCACGTCGCGGGCCATGCCGCCGCCAATCCCGGTCACCATGCCAAGCACGATCGACATGACCGGGTTAAGTCCGTGGGCCAGCGCTTTCGAGGCGCCTGCGACGGCAAAGAACGCGAGTCCGGCCGCGTCGAAAAGCAGGACCGGGTTCGACATCCGCACGACCACGGACGAGAAGCAGAAGGTGATGATGCCGGCGAACAGCGAAACGCAGAGATAGCGCCAGTCGCCGACCGCGGCGGGAGGAACGACGCCGATCAGAAGGTCGCGGGTGATGCCTCCCGCATTCGCCGCCGCGAACGACAGCACCAGCACGCCGAACAGATCGAGCGCTCGCTTGACCCCCGCCAGCGCGCCGCTCAGCGCGAAGACGAAGGTGCCGGTCAGATCGAGCACCAGCGGAAGCTTTTCCATATATCGCTTTCCGGCGTTGTTATGCCGCCAACCAGGCGCGGGTCGCGACGACCAGCGTTTCCACACCGGTTTGTAACGTGGGGTGAAGAACGGGAGCGAATTTCGGGCTGTGATTCACCGGAAGCTCGTTGAGCTTGTTCGCCGCTTTGGCCTTGGCATAGACTTCCGGATCGGTGCCCCCGACGAACCAGAAAACCGAAGGCACGTGCCATTCAGTCCCGAACGATCCGAAGTCCTCGCTGGCCGGGGCGGGTCCCGTTGCCCTCACGCGCCCGGCGCCGAAATGCCCGCGGAAGGCGTCCACCACCCGTTCGCTGGCGTCCCGGTCGTTCACATTGAGTGGATAATGATCCAGCGACGTGATCTCCGGTTTGCGAGGGGCGCCGGACGCTGCCGCCTCGGCGTTGACGATCCGCTCGATAGCATTCAATACGCGCGTCCTGACGCCGGCGTCAAAAGTCCGCACATTAAGTTTGATGATGGCCTCGTCCGGAATGACGTTTTCTTTGGTTCCCGCCTGCAGGACGCCGATGGTCACGACCGCCGCCTCCGCCGCGGCGATCTCGCGTGACACGATGGTTTGCAGCCGCATCACGGTCGCGGCGGCCATCACCACCGGGTCGATGCTCGCCTGCGGCATGGACCCGTGTGCGCCACGACCGAACAGGCGGATCTGCAAGCTGTCCGCCGCCGAGGTGATCGCACCCGCGCGTCCGGCCACCGTGCCCGCCGGCCCCACCATGACATGCTGGCCAAGCACCACATCCGGTTTCGGGAAGCGCTTGAACAAGCCGTCGTCGATCATGGCCTGCGCGCCTTCCGCCGTCTCTTCGCCGGGTTGAAAGACCGCCATGATGGTCCCGCGCCACGTCGTCCGGGCCTCCGCGAGCAATTGGGTGGCGCCGACAAGCCAGGTCACGTGCATATCGTGGCCGCACATGTGCGCCACGGGGACGGTGTTTCCGTCGCGGTCCTTCGCCATGACCTTGCTCGCATAGGGAAGCCCGGTCGTTTCCTCGACGGGCAGCGCGTCCATGTCGGCGCGCAGCATGACGGTCGGTCCGTCGCCGTTCCGAAGCAGGCCGACCACGCCGGTCTTGCCGATGCCCGTCGTCACTTCATAGCCGGCCGCTCGAAGACGGTCCGCAGCGAGTCCGGCCGTCCGCGTCTCCTGCATCGACAGCTCGGGGTGTGAATGCACGTCCTTGTAGAATTCAGCCAGATCGGGAAGCAGGCTTTCAAGATTGTGCAGCGCCAGAGTGGAAGAGTTAGCTTCGCTCGTATTCATGGACTGTCTCCGGCGCAGGCCTGAAGCAAGGCAGTTTCGTCCGATGCTTTTCTTAGTACAAGCAATCGGCGCGGCACGAAGTCAACTGAGCGTGACTTCATCGTCGATGAAGGCACCGCGACCGAACCGATGCTGCAGGCTCACAACCGACTATCCGGCTTGCGTCGAACCCGCATCCATCCGCACTTGGCCACGCGCCAACGCGTCCGCGGCGTGGCTTTCCTCTTCCCCGTTGGAAGAGGCAAGTGGCCACGCTAGCGGCAACCGATACGGCGCGCCATCAAAGGCATCCGCGCCGCGGCCGATCCGGGCGATGGCGTCGGCCATCACACCGCGGCGGCCGAGCAGATCGTCCGCCAGTTGCACCATCCATTTGTTCGGCGTCACCACCGCAGAGCGACGGCGCAGTTCATCCGCGATGTCGTTTTCAAAGCCGGGATTGCGGTCGCAGGCGATGATGTAGGCGGCAGCACTGGACCGGCTGATGCCGGCCCAGCAATGGATCAGCATCGGCCGGCTTGCGACGCTGTCGCGGCCGAAGTCGAGAACCGCCTGCAGCATCATGGCGTCCGGCGCGATCAGGCCGGGCGTCGGCACGCTGATGTCGTTGAACACCAGACGCAGGTGGCGCGTGTGCGAGAACACGTGCCAGTCCGGCGGCTCGGCGCTGGGCGACATCAGCGTCAGCAGATCGAACGCTTCAAGCGACGCCGCAACATCCGGCAGCCCCCTGAGCGAACACATATGCATCATCAGAACGTCGCGCCCGCTCTGACCATGTAGCTGCGGCCGGGCAGCGGATAGGCGTTGAAGCGGCCAGCCGTGAACGTGCTGGCGATGGCATAGTCGTAATACTGCGCATCGAGCAGGTTGTTGACCGCGAGCGACCAGAAGAAATGCTCGATCTCGCCGCTGATCTTCAGATCGACGGTCGCATTGGCCGGGATCACCGGCTGCGTGTTCAACTGGTCATTGTCCATGCGACGGCTGCTCCAGTAACGCACGGTGGCATCCACCACGACGTACTTCTCCCAGACATTCCAGGTGACGCCGCCACTGGCCGTCAGGCGCGACACCAGCGGCACGTCGTGGCCGGCGAACTCGCCTTCGCGGAACACCGCGCGCGTCAGCGCCAGTCCGCCGCGCAACAGCACCGTATCGCTGGTGCGCAACGAGGCGCTGGTCTCGGAGCCGTAGCGGCGCGTCGGATCGAGGTTGGTGTTGTAGAACAGCACGGGGTTGTAGTGAATCTCGTTTTCGAGATCCATGCCGTAGATGCTGGACTGCGCATTGAAGGCGCCGGCCTTGATGCGGAAGCCGGCCTCGATATCGCGCGAGGTCTGCGTCTTCAGCGTGAAGGTGCCAGGGATCGGGCTGAAGTCGGCAGCGAAGGACGGCCCGGAAGCCACGAGTTCATCGACGTTGGGCGTGCGGTACGCGCTGGCGGCACGGCCGAACACGGCGAACACATCGTTGATACGATGCTCGATCCCGACATGCAGCGCATGCTGCGTCTGCTCGCTGTTGAGCGGCAGCGCCTGCGCATCGAAGGCGCCGGGCGCGTTGATGTCGAAACGATCGCGCGCGCTCAGCCGGGTCTGCTGGATGCGGCCGCCATAGGACACGTCGGTGCTGGGCAGCAGGCCCACCGTCTGCTGCCAGTAGGCGGACAACGTCTGCTGCGACAGGTCATAGACATGGGTCGGCGCGGTGCCCTGCAACTGGCTGCGGTTCGAGTGATAGGTCGCATCGTTGAAGTCGATGCCGGTGAGCACGTCGGACGGCAGGCCGAACAGCTGGTTCTTGATGCTCAGCCGCGGCGTCAGCGACCATGTCTGCAGGCTGGTATCGACATAGCTGGCGGCGAAGCTGGATAGCGGAAGGCTGCCGAAATAGCCGGCCTGCTGGTCCTTGTTGCGGACGCCGCCGTCGACGATCAACTCCGCGCCGCTCCACAGCGTCTTGGTAAAACCCGCGGTGACGTTGAGGCCCTGCTTGTCGGCATAGTCCAGCGGCGTCGAGGTGCCACGGCGGTCGGTCAGCAGTTGATTGAGCCCGATCGAGGGATCGACGGTGCGCCCGCCGGGCAGACCGAGATGCTGGCGGTCGCCGGACAACGTCAGGAACGCTGAAAACTCCGGCGTGGCGTAGCGGATGTCGCCGATTCCCGTGTGCTGCGTCAGCGCATTGTTGTCGCGGTAGCCGTCGGAGCGGATGCCGCTGCCGTAGAACGATGACGACCACGGCCCGGCATTGGCGGCGACCGATACCGATCCCAGTTGCTGGCCGAACGAACCCGCGCCGCCTTCGACACGCATCGACAGAGGCTTTGCCGATCCGGTCTTGGTCACGATGTTGATGACGCCGCCGACCGCGTCATCGCCATACAGCACGGCGCCGCTGTTGCCCCTGGTGATCTCGATGCGTTCGATGGAGTCGCGCGGAATCGTCGACAGATCGACGCCGGCCATATCCAGATCGTTGAGGCGGCGGCCGTTGATCAGCACCAGCGTATTGGAGGTCGCAAACGCGCCGAAGCCGCGCAGATCGACCGAGGTCGCCGCGCCGTTGACGCCGCCATAGAGGTTTTGCAACTGCACGCCGGGCGTCTGGGCGATGATCTCCTGCACCGTCTGCGCCGGCGAACGCGCGATGTCTTCGGCTGATATCACCGAGGTGGACGCGCCGACGATGCCGGTGGAGAGCCGGCTGGCGGTGACATTGATGGCCGGCAGCGCGGAGCCCTGCTGCGCCGGATTCTGTTGTGCAAAGGCCGACGCGACCGGCAGCGACAACGACGTCAGGAGAATGGTGGATGCGAGAAGAATGCGGCGACGCTGCGCGGCAGTGGGGACGGAAGACATGGTTCGACCTCGGCTTGACGTTGTGGCACGTCACAGCGAACGAGGTCTCAGCGAGATGCCCGGGGCATCGTCGATGAAACTAATGTCTGTTATCCCCGACCGACATCTTCGCGTGTGACCACGTTTGACGGCAGGTCTCCTGGCTCGCGGGTCGACACCTTTCGTCGCCTTCCCAGGACCGAGTTTCCCAGTGGCATGTGACGAAAGATTCACCGCTTACAGTTGCGGGGGCAGCCGCGGCATTGGGGATCGCTCCCCGCACCGCATTCCCTTTTGATCCCCAAACAGGGGAACCGTCACGGCGATCTAGGGTTTGCGACGACGTGGAGTCAATGCCGCAGCCCGGCGCTGCATTATTTTGCAACGGGTTGTGGCAGATTTGTCGGTGGCCTGACCGGCCAACGCGCCCTACAAGCAGGCTTGGTTTGCCCTTCCGATGACACAGATGAAGCCATGACCCGACCCGGTTTTTATCTCGAAGCGCCGCGCTGGCTGCGCACCTTCGTTCGCGCACGCGAGACCAGCCTGGTCGTCGTCGCCGCGTTGATCGGCGGCATCGCGGGCCTGCTGGTCGCGGCGATGAGCGCGGCGGTCAACCTGATGCATGAGGGCCTGTTCAACCTGCAGCTCGGCGAGCGGCTGTCGGGCCAGACCTGGATCGATCCGGTCCGCGCCATCCTGGTGCCGACGCTCGGCGGCCTTGTGCTTGGCGTCGCCCTGCTGCTGCTGTTGCGCTGGCGGCCGGGCCGCGAGATCGATCCGATCGAAGCCAATGCGCTGCATGGCGGCGCGATGTCGTTTCGCGGCAGCGTCATCGTGGCCCTGCAGACGGTGTGGTCGAGCGGCGTCGGCGGCTCCGTCGGGCTCGAAGCCGGCTATACCCAGATCGCCAGCGGCGTCGCTTCCTCGATCGGACGCGCGCTGCATCTGCGGCGCTCCGACCAGCGCATCATGGTCGGCTGCGGCGCCGCGGCCGCGATCGCCGGCGCGTTCGGCGCGCCGCTGGCCGGGGCATTCTATGCGTTCGAGCTGATCATCGGCGGCTATACCGCTGCCAGCCTGACGCCGATCGGCGTCGCGGCCGTTGCCGGCTATGCGGCGACGCGGATGTTCTCGCCGCTGTCGCTCGGCATCTCGGTCAGCCAGATCGGTGAAGTCACCGGACAGGATCTCGCGGTCGCAGCTTTGCTCGGGCTGATCGCGGCGATGTTCGGCATCGGAATCATGCGCGGCGTGGCGCAGTGCGACACGCTGCTGCAGAAGATCCGGCTGTGGCCGCCGCTGCGCCCGGCGCTGGGCGGACTGCTGGTCGGCCTGCTCGCGCTGGTGACGCCGGAAGTGCTGTCGTCCGGCCACGGCGCGCTGCATGTCAGCGGTGGCATGACGACGCCGGTCATGGCGCTGGTCACGGTGTTCGTCCTGAAGGCGATCGCCTCGGTGATCTCGCTCGGCTCGGGCTTTCGCGGCGGCCTGTTCTTCGCCTCGTTGCTGCTGGGGGCGATCGGCGGCCATCTGTTCGCGGCGGCCGCCACCGCGCTGATGCCGTGGCTTGCGCTCGACACCAGCGTCTATGCGGTGATCGGCATGAGCGCGCTGTCGGCCTCGATCATCGGCGGACCGCTGACCATGACCTTCATCGCGCTGGAGGCGACCGGCAACCTGTGGCTTTCCACCGCCGTGCTGATCGCGGTGATCGTCTCGACGCAGACGACGCGCGAACTGTTCGGCTATTCCTTCGCAACCTGGCGCCTGCATCTGCGTGGCGAGACGATCCGCAGCGCCGCGGATGTCGGCTGGATCCGCGACCTCACCGTGCGCAGCATGATGCGCGCCGACATGGTGACGGTGAACGCCGATCTCGGCATCGCGCAATTCCGCGAGAGCTTTCCGCTGGGATCGAAGAACCAGGTGATCGCGATCGATGCCGACGAACGCTATGCCGGCATCGTGCTGGTGGCGGATGCACACGCGCCGGAACGCAAGCCCGATGACAGCCTGCGCAAGATTTTGCGCAGCCGCGGTTTCACGCTGCTGCCCAACTGGAACGTGCAGGAAGCCGTCGCCGCCTTCGACCGCGCCGAGGCCGAGTCGCTCGCGGTGCTCGACACGCTGGACCGCGGTCGCGTAATCGGCGTGCTCACCGAAGCGCACGTGTTGCGGCGATATGCTGAAGAATTCGAAAAGCGTCGACGCGACTTTATCGGCTGAAATCTGTTGGACGCCGGGGCTGGCGCCCGCGCGCCGGATGATCGAAACTCCGCCGCATTAGTTCAAGCATTCACCGGGAAGAGATACCATGAACCATCACACGAAGAAGATCGCCTGGGTCACCGGCGGCGGCACCGGCATCGGCCGCGCCGGGGCGGAAGCGCTGCTGGCCGACGGCTGGACCGTGATCATCTCCGGCCGCCGCGCCGAGGTGCTGAAGGGCGTCGTGGATGAACTGGGCGCCGGCGGCAGACCGGTCGAAGCGATGGCGCTCGACGTCAGCAACGCCGACGACGTCAACAAGGTGGCGCAGGCGATCCTTGCCAAATACGGCCGCATCGACCTGCTGGTCAACAGCGCCGGCCTCAACCTGCCGAAGCGCAGCTGGGAAGATGTGACGCAGGACGGCTGGGACCAGATCGTCGATATCAACCTCAACGGCGTGATGTACTGCATGCGCGCGGTGCTGCCGGCGATGCGCGCGCAGCAGGACGGCTGCATCATCAATGTCGCGTCCTGGGCCGGACGCATCGTCTCGAAGATGACGGGGCCGGCTTACACCGCGACCAAACATGCGGTGCTGGCGCTGACGCACTCCTTCAATATGGACGAATGCGTCAACGGCTTGCGCGCCTGCTGCCTGTCGCCGGGCGAAGTCGCCACGCCCATCATGAAGAACCGCCCGGTGCCGCCGAGCGACGAAGTGATGGCCCGGATGCTGCAGCCCGACGATCTCGGCCGCACCATTGCCTTCATCGCGAGCATGCCGCCGCATGTCTGCATCAACGAGGTGCTGATCAGCCCGACCTGGAATCGCTCGTTCCTACCGGGCTGAACGTCAAAGCTTCATCACATCCACGTCGTGACCCTCGATGGCCACGGCGAGATCGGCGACGTGCTGGTGATGCGTAAACACGATGACCTGCCGCTGCCGGCCGGCAGCGGCCAGCAGATTCAGCGTCGCCTTCGTGCGTCCCTCATCAAAACTGGTCAGCAGATCGTCGCCGATGAAGGGGAGCGGCTGGTGGATGCGCCGCTCCAGCAGCGCCAGCCGCAGCGCCAGGAACAACTGGTCGCGCGAGCCTTCGCTAAGACCGGCGATGCCGACGCGTTCGCCATCGGCACGCACCGCCACCAGCACCGGGCGGTCGTCATCGCCATAATCGACGCCGAGCCCCTGGAAGGCATCGCCGCTGGCCAGCGCAAACAACCCGCTGGCCTGGTCGATCAGGGGATCCTGCACCATCGTGCGATGCCGTTCGATCGCCAGCGACGCCAGCCGCGCCGCAGCAACGCGCAGCAGCCAGCGTTCGGCGACGGAGACCAGTTCGACGCCCGCCTCGGCGCGCTCGGCGGCGGCGGCTGCCGCATCGCGGCCTTTGACCAGCGTTTCAAAATCGCGCTGCTTCTGATGCAATTCGGCAGAGGTACGCTTGAAATCCTCCAGCAACTCATTCTGCCGGACGGTTTCGCGTTCGATCTCGCCTTGTAGCGCATCGAGGTCGAGGCCCTGCTGTTCGGCGCGCAGCATCTTTTCGTCATGGCCATCGGCAATCTCGGGCAGCTCACGCTGCAGGCCCGAGCGTTCGCCTTCCAGCGCGTGTCGCTGCGCCAACCGCGCAAGGGCTTCAGAGAGCGCCGCCAGATCGGCCGCGCCAAACACCAAACGGGCCTCCTGCAGCGCAATCCCGACCGTCTGACGTCGAAGCGCGGCGCCCTGGCGCTGCTGGGCGCGCCGGGCGATGGCTTCGCGCAGCCGAACGCAGGCATCCGCCGCGCGCCTGGTCTCGGCGAGCCGTTCCGTCAGACGCGCCAGCGACTCCTGCGCGGAATGGCCCCTCACATCCGGCGCCAGCCGCTCCACCACATCCGTGACATCGCGATCGAAAGCGATGAGATCGGCCTCGATGGTTTCGACGCTGCGGCCCTCGCGCTCGAAGCCAAGCTTCGGCACCGCGACCAGTTGCCAGACCGCAAGGGCCGCTTCGGCTTCGGCCGGCGACGCGTCCGCGCGCAGCCCGATCGGTCGAAGCGCCGATGGCCAGAGTTCGGTGAGTTCGGCCAGAACGCGGGCCGCCTGATCGAGCGCGGCCTGCGTCTCGACGAGATCGCGTTCGGCGCGCTGGCGAGCCACGGCGCGAGCGCGCACATCGGTCCAGGCCTTCTGCAATTCACCGTGCCGGCTGCGCGCCTCGCGATAAAGAATGTCTGCCGGCAGCGAACGATCCGGCGTGCGGCCCATCGCCTCGAGCAGCGAGATCACCGCGGTCCTGCCTGCCTCCTGCCCGGCCGCCAGCGCATCGAGTTCGGCCTGCTGCTCGTCGAGCCTGGCGACGCGGCCGATCAACTGATCGACCCGCTCGCGCCAGCGCAACATCTCGGCCGGGCTGCGCGGTGCGATGCCGGAGGATCGCCAGATCGCCTGCCAGGCGGTGTCGGCCTCGGTGCGGCACTCTTGCAGACCCGCGATCGCCGCGGTCACGCGGTCATGTTCGCGGCGGCCGTGGTCGAGCCGTTCCTGGGTCGCCTCGCGGCGCGCGGCGCGTTCGGTGTCGGTGAGCAGGCGATCGGTGATCGCATCGATCGCCTGCGACGCGCGTTCGACATCGCCGAGGCGGTTGCGCCGCGTATCGGCGTCGCCGTCCAGCGCGGCGCGCAGCGACTGCAGTTGAGCGTTGCGCTCGATGCGCACGTCGTTCAGGTCGGCGCGCGTCGAGACCGCGCCATCGCCGGACAACCGCAGCAATTCGGTCTCCGCCGTCTCCATCGCGGCGCTGGCGGCAGCGAGCGCATCATGCAGCTTGCGCGCCTCGGCATCGATGCGCTCCATCGCCTGGCCATGCGCGGCGATGACCGCGGGCTCCGGCAGTGGCAGCGCGGACAGCCCGGCCATGTCGCCGGCTTGCGGATCGAGCGCGGTCGCCAGCGCAGAAAGATTCTTCTTCTCGGACGCCAGCGTCGCCGTCTCGCGACGCAGCCGGTCGGCGTGGGTCGGAAGTTCCGACAGGGCTTCGAGCCGCTGCCGTGCTGCCTCGGGATCGGTCACGGCATGCGGCGCCTCGTCCTCGGCGGCGAGGCTTTCGATGTCGTGCAGCACCCGCGCGCGCTTGGCTGCCGCTTCGGCCTTCGCCTGCTCCGCGCGACGGCTGCGCTCGATCAGATCCTTGACCATCGCCAGCGCCGGATCGCTCGCCAGTTGCTTCAATAGTTCGACATGCGACGGCAGGCCGAGGCGATGCGCGGCGGCATCGAGCTGTTCCTGCGCGGAGCGGCGCGCCTCGCGACGGCGCGGCAGATCCTCCATCGCCTTGCGCACGGCGCCGAGCCGCTCGCGCAGCGCGTCGATCACGGGGGCTGCCGACAGCAGGTCTTCATCGACCGACATCGCCGCCATCGCCCCGGTATCCGCGGCGTCGGCGCGATCCAGCGCATTCCATTCATCGGTGAGGGCGGCGTCGGCGGCCAACGCCTCGCGCCACGGCAGCGTCGCCTGCGCGGAGACCTCCGGCAGATCGGCCAGACCCACCAGTTCCTGCGCGAGGCTATCCAGCCGCGCCAGTTTGGAGCGCACGCGCAAGGTGCGCTGCCAGCGCGCGAGGTTGCTGCCGGCGGCGGCGTGGTCGGCGTTCAGCGCATCCAGCCGCGTGCGCGCTTCCGCCACCGCTTTCTTGACATCCTCCAGCGCTTCGGGCGACACCACCGCCTCGCGCAGCGCGCGTTCGGCGGCGTCGTGGCGATCGGCCGCGATATAAAACGGCTTGCTGGCGGACTTGCGCGAGGTGAACAGATCATCGGCCTCGTTCTTGAGCCGATCGCGAATCCGCGACAGCACCGTCATCCCGGCCGAGCCCGCCGCCAGCGTCTCGGCGAGGCTGCCGCCGGCCTTGAGCAATTCGTTGCCGCCGACGCGCAGCGCCTCTGCGGTCAGGCCGAACTCGCGGTTGAAAATGTCGCGCGTGATGCCCGCGAGATACGGCTCCAGCGCATGGTCCGGCAGCGGCTGGTCGGCGGCATCCACCAGCGTGTTCTTGTTGCCCTTGCGGCGGCGCACCTCGATCTGCCGGCCATCGGCATGGCGCAGCGCGCCGCCGATGCGCAGCGTCTTGCTGTCGTGCCTGAAGTCGTAATCGGTGCGCGCGCCGAAGCCGAACAGCAGGTCGCCGATTGCCGACAGCGCCGAAGTCTTGCCGGCCTCGTTGGCGCCGAGCACGACATGCAGCGACGCGTCCGGACGGAACGACAGCATGCGGTCGGTGAATTTGCCGTAGCGCTCCAGCGAAAGCGTTTCGATTCTCACGACGCCATCTCTCCCGCGAGATAATCGCGTGCATCGTCCGCCAGACGCTTCAGCCTGTCGGGATCATCCGACAATTCCTTGCGCAGATCATGCGGCAGCTTGTCGATGATGCTCTTCATCGTCTCGGCCAGCGCCTCGGCAAAGGCCGGATCGGCGGCCGCGGCAGCCAGCAGATCATCGACGTCGAGGCTGTCGGCCGGCGACAATTCCGCGGCGGCGCGCTGTGGCGCCGAGGTCGTCAGTTTCAGTTGCTCGACCCAGCAATCCTCGGCGATACGAAAGCCGGCCGCGCGCGCCTCGTCCTGCAGAATCTCGCGGCGCGCCACCAGATGGCTGTGCAGCGGTGTCGTGCCAGACAGCGTGACGCGCACCGCCAGCGGGCGGCCGTCGCTGCGGCCGTGCAAGGCTTCCAGCGCGGCGCCGATCCCGGCGATCACATCGGTTTCGTTTTCCGCGCCGGAGACATCCACCGTCTCGTGCGCCCAGCGCGCGCCGTCGAACACCAGCGGCTCCACCGCGATGATGCGGCCATCCTCGACGGTGACGCGCATCGCGCCCTTGGCGCCGGTCTCGCGCACGCTGCGGCCCTGCAGGTTGCCGGGATAGACCACCCAGGGATCCTCGCTGAGGATCTTCGCATCGTGCACGTGGCCGAGCGCCCAGTAGTCGTAGCCGAACAGCCGCAGGTCCGCGAGGCTGCACGGCGCGTAGCTCTGATGGTCCTTTGAACCTTCCAGCGAAGTGTGCAGCACGCCGATGTTGAGCCAGCCGTCGCGGCGCGCAGGATAGCTCTCGACGAAATCGTCCGGCACCAGCCGGTTCGGAAAGCTGCGGCCGTGCAGCGCCACGCGATGGTCAGGGAGATCAAAGGTCTCGGCCTTGCGCGACGAAAAGATCCGCACCGACTCCGGATAGGTCAGCGAGCGCGACATGCCGCTTTCGGAATCGTGGTTGCCCTTGACCATGATGGCGGGAATGCCGGCGCGGTGCAGCGCGCCGATGGCGCGGACGAAAAACAGCCCGGTGGTGACGTCGCGCCAGTCGCCGTCAAAAATGTCGCCGGCGACGATCAGGAACGCAGCCTGGCTACGGATCGTCTCCGCGATCAGCGCCTCGACCGCGCGGCGGCCGGCCTGCGCGAAACGCTCGGCGACCGCTTTGTCCTTGAGGCCGAGGCCGGCCAGCGGACTGTCGATGTGCAGATCGGCGGCGTGAATGAAGCTGAAGCGCATGGGGGCCGGCGTTTCCATCGATGGCGGGGTGCGCGGTCGATAGCCGAATTCGCCGCCGCCGATCAATCGGGAACCGACTCCGCCGGTGATGTCAAGCGAGCCGCGCGGCAACGGCTGATCGTGCAGGACGGGCGCGCCGCCGTGACACCGCTGGCGCCGCCCGGTAAGGTCATGCCAACAGAGCGCGGCGGTCCGCGCTCGCTGCGGAGCGGCCCATGACATCCCTTTTTTCAACGATCAACCGTCTGGCGCTGGTCGCGATGTCGGCAACGATGCTGCTGGGCGCCGGCGAGCTTGTCGCGCGCGACGCGCCGAGCGCGCCGTTCCTGCAGAAGAACGACTTCTATCTGAAATCCGCCGGCTTCAAGATCAAGTTCGCCACTGACGCCGCGGGCCAGATGGCGCTTCGCAAGCTGCCGTCGCATCGCTTCGTGATTCACAAGACGCCGAACGGGCCGCTTTATCTGTATGCCGATCCCGTCACCTGCGTCTGCACCTTCGTCGGCACGCGCGACGCCTTCCTGTCGTATCGCGACATCCTCAACCAGCCGCTGCCGCAGGCCGATGACGTCGCGCCGGACTACAAGACCCAGTCCGCTGCGCTTTTGTCCGATGATCCGCTGGTGTCGGACAGCGTCGACTGGGAGCCCGACAGCCTGTCGGCCGCGTTCCGGGATTATTATTGAGAACTACGTCTCGCGCACGAAGCGCGAGAGCTCGCTTTCTTTTGGAAGCGGGATTCCTGGTGATGCGTCCCGCTTCCCTCGCCCCGCATATCGCTGAGCCCATGCGGTTACTCGCCAGCGTGTAGGGCGCGCCAAGCGGAGCGAGTCCATCTCGCAGCAACTTTAAAGATGAAGTCAGTCGGCGGGCACGGCGCAAGACGCCTTTGCCCAGCCTACGCTTGCTACGCGACGCGGGATTCGTGAAGATGCATCCCACATATCGCTACGCTCATGCGGGCGACTTACTGGAGGTTTTGTTATGCCGGACGCCCCCATTGAAGAGCCGGATATTAGCAAAGAACACTTTGAAGCAGTAGGTCGGGCCACGAACGCATGGGCGACGTTCGAATTCTATATAGACCGCCTGATTTGGTGGGTGGCGAACGTTGCCGAGCCGATCGGGGCCTGCATCACCGCCCAATATATTGGGCCGGCACCAAGATTCAGAGCATTGGCAGCCTTGGTTAAACTCCAAGGGGGGAGTGCCGAACTAGTCACCTCAATAAACAAACTCTCCGCTGCAGCTCAAGGCGTAGCTGCAGAACGAAATAGATGGGCTCATGACCCCATGTTCGTTGATGTGGAAAGCGGGGAAGTCTTTCGCCACCAAGTTACCGCAGATCGCACTTTGATCATTGAACTAAAGCCCGCTGCAGCCAGCGACATTGCAAGCTTGGAAAAGAAGATTTGGACCACAGTCAACGAGTTTAAAACATTAGCCGATAATATCCGGCGTGAGCTTTCGCCATCGCGCAGTAGACCAGTTCAATCACCTCCCACAGGGACATAGAATCAGTCTCAGCGATTTTATCCACCCGATGGCTTGAAATAGTGATTGGGCGCGCCGCCTTCATGCCTAACCGTGTAGGGCGTGCCAAGCGGAGCGAGACCACCTTGCGGCAACTTTAAAGATGTAGTCAGTCGATGGGAACGGCGCAAAGCGCCATCGGCTACCCTACGTTTGCCAAATTGCATCGTCCTTGCGAGGAGCCGTTGCGACGAAGCAATCCAGCCTTTGCTTGTAGCTCTGGATTGCTTCGTTCAGGACAACGTTGGCAAAGCCAACTTTGTCCTGAACTCGCCATGACGGCCGGGAAGTACCAGATCCAACACATAAGAAAATAATCACACCCCACTTGACGTCGTCCGCCTTCACGGACTATATTCCCCCCACCTCATTCCACGGAGGGGCGTTTCCCGGGACGCCTGGAAGTGCGGGGTGAGGCGGTGGCGCCTGCGGGCGTGGGGCAGACGTTGTCCTGCGCGCTCGGGAGGCCCTGGGTACGCCGTCCGGGCTCACTACGGAGCTCTGCCGCTTCGCGGCTGCACGCGGCGCAGGTGAACGGCGGGAAACCGCCGGGATCGGGTGGACCGATGGTCTGCCGCCTGCGCCCGGAAGCACGGCAACCGGGGACATAAATCGCCACGATGGGGCGTCGAAAGGCGTTTCCGCGGCCGCTGCGCTCCGGCGATCCGGAACGCATGTCGCGGCCCTGCTACCAAAGCGCGCCTTTCGGCGCCCCGTCCCCTCTCTTTCCGGGAGGCAACAGCAAAAATAATCAACACCGCACCGCAGCCCATCGCAGGCCACGGATAGCCGTGCCGCGATCCCAGCACAGGAGGCGCACATGACGGCACGACGCAAGAACAGGAACCAGACCCGCCCGCCTTCGCCAGATCCCGACGAAGCGGTGACGTGGCGCCCCGGCAAGAACATCCTGGAAGTTCTGATGCACCGGATGGCGCGGCGCCAAAACCTGTATCGCACCTGCGATCATGCGGTCTGCCAGCGGGCGAAGAACTGCGTGCATCCCGACATCGCCTGCATGGAAAAAGCCCGGCAGCAGCGGCCGCCGATGACGCAGGAGGAGCACGCCCGCAGCGCGGCGAAACTGCGCCGCATGATCGCCGAACGGCTGCAGCAACTCGGCGACGAGGAGCCGGACGAATGAGCGGGCCGCGGCGAAGCCATACGAACCTGTCGCCGCCACGTGATGCGCCGCAGGCGCACGCGGAGCGGGGACGGCTGCGACGTATCCTGATCGGCATCACGCAACAAAAAAGCCGGCGTTGCCGCCGGCTTTCGTGTTCGTATCTGTGGCGCCGCTCAGTAGGCGGCTTCCATCGCGGCCTGCTCCTGGCGGGCGATGGTGCCCTTGACCGCGGTCTGCACCTTTTCGAAGGCACGAACCTCGATCTGGCGGACGCGCTCGCGGGAGACGCCGAACTCGGTGGCGAGGTCTTCCAGCGTCATCGGATCATCCGCGAGGCGACGCGCCTCGAAGATGCGCTTTTCGCGCGGGTTGAGCACGCCGATCGCGCCGGTCAGCGCCTGACGGCGATGATCGAGTTCTTCGTGTTCGGCCAGCACCGCTTCCTGCGTCGGCGCATGGTCGACCAGCCAGTCCTGCCATTCGCCGGCTTCGCCGTCGTCCCGGATCGGCGCGTTGAGCGACGCGTCGCCGCCGAGGCGGCGATTCATGTCGACCACGTCCTGCTCGGTGACGCCGAGGCGCTTGGCGATGATCTTGACCTGATCCGGGCGCATATCGCCCTCGTCCAGCGCCGAGATCTTGCTCTTCGCCTTGCGCAGGTTGAAGAACAGCTTCTTCTGGTTCGCGGTGGTACCCATCTTCACGAGCGACCACGAACGCAGAATGTACTCTTGAATCGACGCCTTGATCCACCACATGGCGTAGGTGGCGAGACGGAAGCCCTTCTCGGGCTCGAACCGCTTCACCGCCTGCATGAGGCCGACGTTGCCTTCCGAGACGACCTCGGAGATCGGCAGGCCGTAGCCGCGATAGCCCATCGCGATCTTGGCGACGAGACGCAGATGGCTTGTCACGAGATGATGCGCCGCTTCGCGGTCGTCATGCTCGCGCCAGGACTTGGCGTACATATATTCTTGCTGGGGTTCCAGCATCGGGAACTTGCGGATTTCCGACAAGTACCGGGACAGACCGGATTCTCCGTTGAGAACCGGCAGCGTAGCTGTACGGGCCATGGTAGCACCCTCCAGTCGTTCAAGCCCCCGATAGCGGCGGGCCAGGCAGCGAGCGCGTAGATAAAGCCGCTCAGGCTGCGATGTTCCGCGTTGGATGTTCAACGCAGGTGCAACATACACCCAACTACAAGCGTATTGAAAGTGAATTCCCTGTCACGTCCGCGTGTGGGAGCTATAAGCAATTGGAATAGCTCAATTTTATATATGCATCTGCGTCATTCCGTCACCGCCAGGGCCGCGCGCAGGCGGGCGAGATCAGGCGGAAGGTCGGAAATCCATTCGAGAATCTCGCCGGTGCGTGGATGTTCGAGGGTCAGCATGTATGCGTGCAGCGCCTGGCGGTCGAGTTCGGCCAGCACTTTCTGGCTGACCGGGCCCAGCGCATTGCTCTTGGTCTTGAAATGCGGGCCATAGACGCTGTCGCCCATCAAGGGGTGCTGGACATGCGCCAGATGCACGCGAATCTGGTGGGTGCGGCCAGTCTCCAGCTGGCAGGCCAGCAAAGAGGCCACCGGCTTGCCGTGGCGATCATTGAAGGTCTGCTGCACCTCCCAATGCGTCACCGCCTCGCGGCCGGTGTCGCGCACCGCCATCTTCTCGCGGGCATGCGGATGCCGGTCGATCGGTGCATCCACCGTGCCGCGCTGGCGGTTCGGCACGCCCCAGGCGAACGCCATGTAGCCGCGGCGCATGTCGTTGGTGCGGCCGTGGTCGGCGAACTGCGCGCTCAGCGACTGGTGGGCGTGGTCGTTCTTGGCGACCACCATCAGCCCGGTGGTGTCCTTGTCGAGCCGGTGCACGATGCCCGGCCGCTTGACGCCGCCAATGCCCGACAAAGTCGCGCCGCAATGGGCGATCAGCGCATTGACCAGCGTGCCGGTCTCATGGCCGGCGGCGGGATGCACGACGAGGCCCTTCGGCTTGTTGATGACGATGATGTCCTCGTCCTCGAACACGATATCGAGCGCGATGTCCTCGCCTTCCGGCTCGGCGGCGATCGCCGGCGGCACGTCGATTGTGATCGTATCGCCCGCGGCGACATGATAAGCGGGGTCGCGAATGGCATTGGCGCCGATCTTGACCTGTCCGGCCAGAATCAGCGCCTTCAGCCGCGACCGCGACAGCGCCGGGCTGCGCACCGCCAGCACGCGGTCGAGCCGCACCGAGCCCTCATCGCCCTGCACCGTGACGTCCAGCGTGACGTCGTTGGTGGCCGATATGCCTTGATCAGAAGAGTTTTGCATGACTGAACCTGTTGCGCCCGATCCGAACCCTGAACAGACCGCAGCCATGGTGGCGAAGGTCCGGCGGATGATGCTGATTGCCGGCCTGACGACCGCTCTGGGCATCGGGGCGCTGCTCGTCGTGATCGGCTACCGCCTTTTCAAGTCCGAGGGAAGCGTTGTCACCACCGCGACCACGACAACGCTGCCGAAAGGCGCCAAAATCATCGGGACCGCGGTTGCCGGCGACCGTCTGGTGCTGACGCTGGAGGTCGCGGGCGCCACCGAGATTCGCACCTATGACGCCAAGACCCTGAAGCCGACCGGCACGCTAAAATTCGCGCAGGAGCCGTAGCGGGCCAGACGCCTCCGTTGGCGTTGCGGAAAACTTCCCCAACAAACCTCGTTTTGGCATCTTGCAGCCGCCGCCAATCGCGGCTATTGGATTGCCTCAATGCTCCCTTCGTCTAGCGGTTAGGACGTTGCCCTCTCACGGCGAAAACAGCGGTTCGATTCCGCTAGGGAGCACCACTTGCGTTCAAAACTGCGAACACCTGCCGCAGTGACGCTTTTCCCCGCGATAACCTGTTCCAGCGTCGCGCTATCCCCGATAATCCGAATATTGTGGTCGTCCACGACGATCCGGTCGATGACCGCGCGAAGGTAAGATTTGCGGAACGGAATCTCGCCATTGGCGATTTTGTCGCGCATAGCTTGGCCAAATTGCGCAATCGTTTCGAGGGAAATTTCGGCTGGAGGAGCTGCTCGAGCCTGAATCCGGTCAAGTGCGGTCTGCGCTCGCTCCCGGTCCAGCTTGAGGCTAGCGATTCGGTCGGTCAAAATATCGTCCAGTTCAGCAATACCCTCCTCGACCATCCGATAGAGCCGCTTCAACTTATCGGCGGCGTCCACAACTTCTCGCTGTAGAGACCCTACCCGACGGTCGATCTCGACAGCTTTTTCAGCTCGACGGGCAAAGGCTGCCGACAGGATGGCGGTCATACGCTCAGTCGTGAACAGACGCTCTGACAGGTGTTCGACGACAAGGTTGTCGAGAGTGTCCATGCGCACAGACCGGCCTTTGCAAGCGGTCTTGCCCTTCCGGAAGCAAGTCGAGCAGGAATAATACTTGTGGACCTTGCCGGAACGAGAGGTTCCGGTGCGCATCGTCATGGCACCACCACACGAAGCGCAGGTGGCAAGTCCAGTCAGCAACACCGGGCCAGTGACGATCCGCGGCGCGGTCACACGCGGATTCTCGGGCCAGGATCATCGCGTGCAACAGCGCCGCGTCCGCCGATCGTTCCTCGGCACCGAACGGCTCCGGCAAGTTGCGCGCTACGTCATCGGACGAGGTGCGCTCCAGCTCTTGGGAAAGGCGACCATAGGTCCGGGTGAGCAGCCCCGATTCCGACCGCGCGCCCAGAGTCGTTTCGTCGGGAACGAGATTCTGCCAGATCGCAGGCCAATCCAGTTTTTGCAGACGCCGGGCAAGGCGGTTCTGGAAAATGATTGAGCCGCCAGCGTCGAGCGCCTCCACCGCGCCGGCCACGCCGACGAACGCGTGGTTGAGGCTGACCGCGGCCAGCGCGTCCAGGGCCGGCACCAGCGCATCGACGATGGTCTGTCGGGCCGTAAGAGGGGCGAGGTCGGCGAGGAGTTCATCGGGATCAATCTTGGTTCGATCGTCCCCCTCCTTTATGTCCACACCAACGACGTCGACCAGGAACGACGCTTCTAGCCCTTTGTGAAGGAGACGGGGAAGAGCGTCGGCCATACCTCGGCGTCCGGCTTTGTCGGCATCGAAAAAGAGGTGGACCCTGAGAGCTCGCCCTGCCGCAAGCGCCAGTTCAGCAAGCTCGCTGATCGCCTCGACCTGCTTGTCGCTGATCGATGCGCCAAACAACGCCACGGCGGGCAGACCAAGACTTTCCAGCCGCAGGGCGTCAAATACGCCCTCGACTAGGAACAGGTCAAACCGGTCGGCGGCACCATCAAGGGCGGCCAGCTCCCTGGCCGCGTCGATACGTCGCCGGACCTCGTCGCCCCGGTAGAGGAGGTCGGACTTCTTAAAGCCCTTAGTGAAGAGATATTTCGGACCGTCGCCAACGACCCGTCGCGCCATATACCCAGCGGTCCTAGCGCGAAGATTTGCGATCGGGATAAGCACCGACTCGCCGCGCACAAACGGGGTCAGGGATACCGAGCGCATGGAAGGCGACAGACCACTGTCCCCGGCATAGCCCAGTCCCGCAGCAACTGCTTCATCCAGCGCCGCCCGGTCCTGGCCGAGGCTGGCGAGGAAGGCCTCCGCGGACCCCATGACGATGCCGGCGGATCTCAACGTTTCCAGCTCGAACTTTCGCGCTTGTGCGAAAAGTTTCATGCCCGCGAGGTCATTAGTCTCGCGCCAAAAGGCTTGAGCCCGTTGGCGGATATCTTGGCGCGGCGCCTTGCTCCGCGATCCGCGCTGGCGAAGGCTTAGGTCATAGACGCTCGCCAGCCAGTCAAGCGCGCCTGCGAAATCGACGTTCTGACGCTGCTTGACGAGTTCGATCGTGTCGCCGTGTTCGTGGCAAGTGAAGCAATGGTAATGAGGGTCTTTTCCTTGATAGAGATGCAGGGAAGGCTGAGTGTCGTTGTGGAACGGACAAATAGCCAGGCGAGGCGAACGCCGCCCCGGCGCGAGCTGCAGTCCCAGTTTCTCCGCAATATCGACGATGTCGAGTTGCGAGATTTCGTCCTTCCAGTCGGCCATGCTTCTTCAGCCTCATCCCCTAGGGAGGCGAAATGCGCCGCTGGGACCTGATACTGTCTAGCCTATGGTGCGTCACGGTGCCAAGGCACAGGTGCGCTCGTGTCGGCGGGAACCGTCAGCAAAGGAGCTATGTCCAGATTCGACCGGTCATTATGGTCCGCGCCTGGTCGATGTTTCGAGACCTATTCTAACCCGTTTATCCCTTCCACCGGCATCGGCCAGCGTTGCTTCAACGACTGTCTGCGCCGCGCATGGGTAGAGGACAAGGGAAGTCATGCGCGCTGTGGCGATCCCGGCGTCGGTTAAGGCGGCGCGAATTGCAGTCAGGACAACCCTACGAGCGAAGAGCAAAGGCCCGTGCCGTTGCTCCAGCTTGCGCCAAGGCCTCTCAAGCTCGACCCTGTACGGCTCTCGCCATTTTCACGACTGATTACGCGGAGATCGTGTGTGCTTCAATGCGGGCGTAAATGATCCCCGGGAAGTTCAAAAACCAGACTTTACAAATTGCTCGGATGGCCTGTCGTTAGGGTGCCGCCACAGGGGGGCGACGCTCTAATTCCCCCTACCCCACCCCGCTGCCTTGGACAGACCGGCGTGGGCGATCGAAGCCACAGCAGGCGGTGTTGCGATTTAAGCGAGACGGTCGGAAGGCGGAGAGGCATTATAGATTTATATAGTTATTTCAATGACGTATGAGTTCGCAGTTTTGTTCTGAATGGCGCACCAATCTTCTCAAAGATTGATGCGTTAACGCTCACCTCACATCAAATTTCCGCCCGGTTTACGCTTTTTGTAGCGGCATGCCTTTGCGCAGCGCCAGCGCGACGCTCGCCAGCGCAGCCATCAGGCAAACCTCGACGCCCAGCGCCGCCAGCGCGGCATAGAGATAGTTGCCCGCCTCCAGATGCAGAACCTGGGTAAGGACGGCGCCGAACACCGCCGGCCCGAGCCCGAAAGACGCCTGCTGCACCGTCGACAGCATCGCGCTTCCCGCGCCCGCCTGCCCCGGAGGAACCTCGGACAGGCTGATGCGAAAGAAGCTCCCGACCATGAAGGCCTGACCGAAGCCGACCAGAAAGGTCGCGGGGATCTGATTCCACACGGTGGGCGCCGGCCAGACCGAGTACAGCGTGAGCATCAGCGCGATCAGCCCGGTCATCTGCACCGCGCAGCCGAACAGCAGAACCGTGGTGCGCTCGAATCGCGCGAAGGCGCGCGCCGTCAGCAGCGAGCCGATGAAGAAGGCGGTGCCGACGGCGATGAACGCATTGCCCGACTGCAACGCGGAAAAACCGGCGCCGATCTGCAGCGTCAGCGCCATCGCAAACATGTAGCCGCTGAAACTGCCGAAGAAGATCGCCATCATACCGAGGCCATAGCGCACGCTGCGCAACCGGAGCAGCGAGGGCGGCAACAGCGGTGCGGCGTGGCGCGCTTCCTGCCAGAGTTCGACGCGCCACAGCAGCCACAGCAACAGCGGCACCATGAGCAGGATCACCGTGCCCTGCCACGGCCAGCGCAGCAGCGGGCCGAGCGACAGCGGCAGCAGCAGGCAGAGCACGACGAGCGCCAGCATCAAGGTCCCCGGCCAGTCGATCCGTGCCGGATTGGGCGACGTTGTCTCGGGCATGAATTTCCGCATGCCCAACAGCACGGCCGCGCAGATCGGCAGATTGACCAGGAACACGTTGCGCCACGCCAGCCCGCCGATATCCGCCGAGACCAGAAATCCGCCGAACACCTGCCCGACCACGAAGGCCAGGCCGTTGACGGAGGCATACAGGCCGATCGCCCGTGAATGCGCGTGACCGCGCAAGGTGACGTGGATCGTCGCCAGGATCTGCGGCACCACCAGCGCCGCACCGACACCCTGCACCGCGCGCGCCACCAGCAGCAGCGGCACCGTGGTCGCCATTCCGCACAGCAAGGAAGCAACGGCGAACAGCGCGACGCCCCAGCCGAACAGCCGGCGCCGGCCATAATTGTCCCCGAGCCTCCCCCCCATCGCCAGGCACAGCGCGAACGCCACCCCATAGACGGCGACGATCAACACCAGTTGCGTCTCGCTGGCGCCGAGCGAATGGGCGATCGAGTCCATCGCCACGTTGACGATCGAGAAATCGACCATCGGCAACAACTGGCCGGCGAGCAGCAAGTAAAGACCACCCCGACTCAAGGGCTTTGCATCGGGGATGGACGTCATTCAGGGTGCCATTCTGGAAAGACAAAACGGCGACTTATGTCGCACGCAACATGCAGTAGATGTTTAGTCTAACACTCGCAGAAGGCCTCGAACAAATGCCGATCACACAGAGCAGTACCGCTCCTTGATCTCATCATCGGCCAGCAGCGCGGTGGCGCTGGCATGGTGCACGACCTCGCCCTGGTCGAGCACATAGGCCCGGTCGGCGATTGCCAGCGCCAGTTCGACGTTCTGCTCGACCAGCAGGATGGTCGTGCCTTCCGACTTCATCTTGCGGAACAGCTCGAACATCTCGTCGACCAGCACCGGCATGATGCCTTCCGAGGGCTCGTCCAGCATGATCAGGTCCGGCTTGGCGATCATAGCGCGCGCGATCGCCAGCATCTGCTGTTCGCCGCCGGACATAGTGACGGCCTCCTGGTCGAGCCGTTCCGCCAGCCGCGGAAAGATTTCCGCGATTTCTTCAATCAGCTGCACCTCTTTGGTCTTGGCCGGCGACGCAACCAGGCCGAGCCGCAAATTCTCGCGCACAGTCAGGCCCTGCACGATGCGGCGCTCTTCCGGCACATAAGCGAGGCCCAGCGCGAAGCGCGTATGCGCGGGTTCGCTCAGGATCTCCCTGCCCTTGAACTCGGTCGAGCCGGAGGTCTTGACCAGCCCCATGATCGACTTCAGCGTCGTTGTCTTGCCGGCGCCATTGCGGCCGATCAGGCAGACGATCTCACCCTTGTTCACCTCGAGCGCGATGTCCTGCAACACGTGGCTGGCGCCGTACCAGGCGTTGAGCTTTGTAACCTTCAGCATCGTCTAGTGCTCCCGCTGGCCAAGATAGACGCGCTTGACCTGATCATTCTGACGGACCTCGGTCGGCGTGCCCTGCGCCAGCAATTCTCCGTGATGCAGCACCAGAATGCGGTCGCTGATCCCCATCACCAGTTTCATCTTGTGCTCGACCAGGATCACCGTGCGCTCGCGCGCCAGCTTGACGATCAGGTCCATCATCACCCGCGTCTCTTCCGGGCTCATGCCGGCGGTCGGCTCATCCAGCAGCAGCAATCGCGGGTTGCTGGCCAGCGCCATGCCGATTTCCAGCGCGCGCTGCTCGCCATGCGCCAATTCCTTGGCGACGCGGTCGCGGCGGTTGCCTAGCCCGACCAGCGCCAGCAACTCGTCGGCTTTTTCCGAAAGCCCCGGCAATGTGGCGCGCGGCTTCCACATGTTGTAGCGCGACACGAAGGCCTGCAGACCGACGCGGACGTTCTCGCGCGTGGTCAGTTGCGGAAACACATTGGTGATCTGGAACGACTTGGCGATGCCCATATGGGCGAATTCGTGCTGCGCGACCTTGCTGACATCGCGCCCCTCGAACTCGACCTTGCCGCTGGTCGGCTGCAACGCGCCGGACAGCAGGTTGAAATAGGTACTCTTGCCGGCGCCGTTCGGACCGATGATCGAGGTGATCGCGCCGGTGGAGAATTCCGCGGTGATGTTGTTCAGCGCCCTGAACTTGCCGAACACCTTGCTGGCGCCTTCGGTGCGCATGATGACCTGGGAGGGAGCAGCGGTCATGGCTTGATCCACTTCAGAATCGTTCCCCAGATGCCCGCCGGGAAGAACAATACGCAGACGACGAACACCGCGCCGACAATCAGCTGCCAGTGCACGGTCCACAGCGAGACGAGGTTTTCCAGCAACAGGAATACCGCGGCGCCGACGAACGGGCCGAAGAAAGTACCCATACCGCCAAGCAGCGACATCATCACCACCATGCCGGAGGTCTCGATGTGCAGGATTTCGATCGGCACGATCGACAGGTGCATCGCCATCAGCGCTCCGGCGAGGCCGCAGAATGCGCCGGACAGAATGAAGGTGACCAGCCGCGTCAGCGTTACGTTATAGCCGGATGCGCGGGCGCGGGCCTCGTTCTCGCGGACCGCCTCGATCACCGCGCCGAACGGCGAGGCCAGTATCCGCGACAGCACATAGAGCGCCGCGATGACGAAGGCGGCGACGACGTAATAGCGCGTCATCGGATTGATGAAATCGAACTTGAAGCCGAAGATGTCGATGACGCGGACATTGATGCCGCGCAGCCCGTTCTCGCCGCCGGTCCAGTGCTCCGCCTGATAGAACAGGTAGAACACGCATTGCGACAGCGCCATCGTCACCATCGCGAAGTAGATGCCGCGGGTGCGGATCGCCAGCGCGCCGATGCCGGCGGCCATCACCGCGCCGCCAAGGATGCCCATGCCGATCGCGGCATACCACGGCATGCCGAGATGCACGATGGCGATGCCGCACAAATAGGCACCGGTGCCGAACAGCGCCGCATGGCCGAACGACAACAGCCCGAGATAGCCGAACAGAAGGTTGAAGCCGAGCGCGTAGAGGCCATAGATCAGAATATTTACCGCGAGCGCGGTGAACGGCATGATCAGCGGGAACACGAGCACGAACAGGCTGGCGAGCAGCGCACGGTGGCGCTTGGCGGTCTCGAACCAGTTGCGCGGTTCGACGCTGGTCTGCGCCAGCGTCTGCGACATTTCATTCATGGACATATCGACCTTAGCTCATGAGTCCGGCACGGCCGAAAAAGCCCTGCGGACGGATCAGCAACACAACGGCCATCAAGGCGAAGATCGAGACCTTCGCCATTTCCGGCGCGAACAACGACGTCATGCTGACGACGACACCAACCAACAGGCCCGCGATCACCGCACCGCCGATCGACCCCATGCCGCCGACTACCGTGACGACAAACGCTTCCGCCAGAATGTTGGCGCCCATTTCCGGAATCACGCCCTGCAACGGGGCGGCCAGCAATCCGGCAAGGCCCGCGATCGCGGTGCCGATGCCGAACACATACAGCCAGACGCGGCCGACATCGACGCCGAGCACGCGGACGATCTGCGGATCTCGCGCGCCGGCACGGATGATGAGGCCGAAGCTGGTCTTTTCCAGAAACAGCCACAGCGCCAGCAGCACCGCGACGGCGGCGCCGATCACGAACAGCCGGTACAGCGGGAAATAGCCGACGCCGATATTGACCGCGCCCTGCAGCAGGTCCGGCGTGTCGAACGGATAGCCGCTCTTGCCGAAGGCGATGCGGATTAGTTCGACCATGATGTAACTGAGGCCAAAGGTCAGCAGCAGCGGGTAATCGATGCCGCGCCCATACAGCGGCCGGATCAGGAAGCGTTCGACGATCATGCCGCTGACGCCGACGATCAGGGGCACCGCCACCAGGCAGAGCCAGAAATTGCCGCCCAGAGACAGCAGGAACAGGCCAACATAGGCGCCGATCATGTAGAACGCGCCATGCGCGAAATTCACCACGGTCAGCATGCCGAAGATCAGCGACAGGCCGATGGCAAACAGCACGTAGATCGCGCCGAGCGCCAGCCCCGTGAAAAGCTGCAACGCGATAAGATCGAAACTCAGGCCGGCCATTCTGTTCCTCCAAAAGCGATGCGCGCCCGCTGCGGGCGCGCATCCGTCTGCATCAAGCCTTGTGACCGAGCGCCGCGCAGCTGCGCAGGTTGGCGTCGTTCGGCGCTTCGGTCTCGACCACGTTGAACACGTCGGCGTCGCCCTTCTGCGGGTTGGCCTTCGACTCGATGATCAGCACCGACTGCACCGACTGGTGATCGCAGCCGCGATAGTATTGCGGCCCCTTGTAGTAGTCGTATTTCAGCGCCTCGATGGCCGCGATCACCTTGTCGGCCTCCAGGCTGCCTGCGGCCTTGGCGCCCATTAGCAGCGTCTTGACGCCGCCATAGCCGAGCGCGCCGTAATCCGATGGCACCTTGCCGGCATGCATCTTGCGGAAGCGATCGTTGAACGCCTTGGCCGAAGCGATTTTGTCCTCGATACCCCAATAATAGGACGTCCCGCCGATCACGCCTTCGAAGGCCTGCGGCCCGGCGGCGATACGGCCGGTGTAGAGCATGATCGGGACGATGATCTTCATCGACTTCTTCATGCCGAAATCAGTCGCCTGCTTCAGCGCGATCTGCTGGTCGCGGCCGAAATTGCTGATGCACAGGATGTCAGGCTTCAGAGCCTGGATGCGCGGCAGCAGCGCCGAGAAGTCGGTTGTGCCAAGCGGATGGCGGATATCGACAAGCGTCTCGACGCCGAATGCCTTGCCGGCCTCCTGGAAGCCGCGAACCATTTCATGGCCGTAGGCATAGTCGGCGGTGAGGAATGCGACCTTCTTGCCGAACTTCGGGAACGCATAGCGGCCGACCGCGCCGGCGGTCATGTGCGGATTCAGCGCCTCGTGGAAGGTGAATTTGCTGAAGTCGGAGACTTCGTTGATGGTATCCGACTGGCTGATCGAGTTGAAGATGATGCCGCGTTCCCTGGTGACGTTGTTCACCGCGAGCTGCACGGCGGCCGACAGGCTGCCGACGATGAAGTTGACCTTCTCCTTCTCGATCAGCTCCAGCGTGCGCGTCGCGGCTTCGCCGGGGTTGAGCTTGTCGTCGCGCACCAGAAGCTCGGCCTTGCGGCCGTTGAGGCCGCCGCCTTCGTTGAATTCAGCGATCGCCACTTCGGCGGCGCGGACCTGGTCCTGCGCTTCGGTGCCATAGGGGCCGGTGAGCGGCACGGGGAAGCCGACCTTGATGGTGGCTTCCTGCGCTTGAAGCAGGTTGATGCGGAACGGCGAGACCGCCAGAACAGCCCCGGCGCCCACGGTCGTCAGCAGGCGGCGGCGCGTAACCAGTCCGGAAGTCGGTGTCTTCTTGGTCATGTGTGTCTCCCTCTGTGTTTTTAAGTGCTGTCGTTTTCGATCAGCTTGGTCGTCGTCTTGGTCAGGCCACTCCCAGCGCCGTGAGAATGAGCCGCGGCGTCAGTGGAATTTCGGTGATGCTTACGTCAAACGGCGAAAGCGCATCGTTCACGGCATTGGCGACGCACGCGGACGCACCGGCCGTACCGGCTTCCCCCGCGCCCTTGGCGCCCAACTCGGTCTCCAGCGTCGGCGACACCACATGACCGATATCGATATCCGGCATCTCGCCGGACATCGGCACCAGATAGTCCGCCATGTTGGCATTGGTGAGCTGGCCGCGCTCGTCATAGATCAAATGTTCGTAGAGTGCGGCGCCCAGCCCCTGCACGACGCCGCCGCGGATTTGCTCGTCGACCAGCTGCGGGTTGATCAGCGTGCCGCAGTCCTCGACCACCCAGTGCCTGAGCAGCGTGATGAAGCCGGTGTTCGGATCGACCTCCAGCCACGATGCCTGCACGCCGTTGGTGAAGGCGAAGGGATAGTCGCGCGGCACAAAGTGACGGGTCGCCATCAGCTCGGCCTGGAAGCCCGGCGGCAGCGTGTCCGGTCGGAAATACACGATCCGCGCCAGCTCATGCAGCTCGATGCGCGGCTGGCCGCCGGCCATATCGACCACTGCATTGTCGACGATGTCGAGATCGCCGGGTTTGGCCTGCAGGATGGCGGCTGCGACATCGAGGATGTTCTTGCGCAACGCCTTGGCGGATTGCAACGCCGCCTCGCCGCCGATGCCGGCGCCGCGCGATGCCCAGGTGCCGCCGCCATAGGGCGTGTTGTCGGTATCGCCGAGAATGACACGGACACGGTTCATCGACACGCCGAGCACGCTGCCGACGATCTGCGCCGTCAGCGATTCCGAACCCTGGCCCTGTTCGGTGAGGCTGGTCTGGCAGATCACCGCGCCGGTGGCGTCGAGCCGCACCGTGACGCCGTCCTGCGACGAGATGCGCGCGCCGCCGACGCCGTAGAACGCCGCGGCCGGATTGGTGACCTCGATGAAGCTGGCGATGCCGATGCCGCGATAGATGCCCTTCTTGCGCAGTTCGGCTTGCTCGGCGCGCAGCGCGTCGTAATCCATCATCGCGAACAATTTGTCGATCGAGGCCTGATGCGACAGCGCCTCGAACTTCATGCCCGACGGCGAGGCACAGGGATAGGCGTCGTCGGCGATCAGGTTCTTGCGGCGGATCGCCACCGGGTCCATGCCGATGCGGCGCGCGGCGAGATCAACCAGCCCCTCGGTGACCGAACAGGCGATCGGATGGCCGACCGCGCGATACTGGCAGGTGACGTTCTTGTTCTGGAACACGACCCGGGCGCGCGCGCGATAGTTCGGCGCGGTGTAAGGGCCGCCGACCAGATTGACGACCTGATTGGCCTCGATCGCGCTGGTGCGCGGATACATCGAATACGGTCCAATGCCGGTAAGATCGTCGATCTCGAAGCCGGTGATGGTACCGTCGTTGTTGACGCCGATACGGCCCTTGCAGATGTGGTCGCGGGCATGGATGTCGGTGTTGAAGCTCTCAACGCGGTCGGCGACGAATTTGACGGGGCGACGCAGCAACTTCGACAGCGCGTAGGTCGCCATCTCGTCGGCGTAAATATGCACCTTGATGCCGAACGAGCCGCCGACATCCTTGCAGACGACGCGCACCTGCGCCTCTTCGAGACCGAGGTGCTTGGCGGCGATATTCTGCACCATGTGCGGCGCCTGGGTGCCCTGATAGATCGTCAGGCGGGCTTCACCGGGATTCCAGTCGGCCAGCACAGCGCGCGGCTCCAGCGTCACGCCTGTGTGGCGGCCGAACACGAATTCGGCCTCGACGACTTCGTCGGACTCGGCAAAGGCCTTATCGATCGCACCGGCATCGAGATTGCGCTCGAAGGCGAGATTGTCGCCGAGCACGGGATGGATAACAGGCGTCTCGGCATCCAACGCGGTGCGCATGCTGGTGACCGGCGTCAGTTCTTCGTAGTCCACCGACATCTGCTCGGCGGCGTCTTCGGCGAGCGCCCGGCTGGTCGCAACGATGGCGGCGACGGCTTCGCCCTGCCAGCACGCGCGATCGACGGCGATGGCGTGTTGCGGTGCCGACTTCAAGCCCTTGAGATGGGTGAGCACGCCGACCCACGGTGTAATCACCTCAGCCAGTTCGGGGCCCGTGACGACAGCAATCACGCCCGGCATCGCCTTGGCCGCGGTCACATCTATGTTGACGATCTTCGCATGCGCATAGGGCGAGCGCAGGAACACGACATGCGCCATCCGCGGCAGAGTCATGTCGCTGACATACTGCCCCCTGCCCTGCATCAGCCGGTCGAGGTTAGGCCGCGGCACGGTCTTGCCGATGTAGGAATTCGGGCGATCCAACACCGACAACCCGCGGTTCTGGTCGAGACCGTCGCTCATGATGCGCCTCCGTTGCGCGCAAGCGCGGTCGCGGCGACCGCATCGACGATGGCGTGATAGCCGGTGCAGCGGCAGTAATTGCCGGACAGATGTTCGCGGATCTGTTCGCGATCGGGCGCTGGCTCGTGCCGCAACAGGTCCTGCGCGGTCATCAGCATGCCCGGCGTACAGTAGCCGCATTGCAGCGCGTTGCGATGACGGAACGCGGCCTGCAGATCGACGACCTCGCCGCTGTCGGACAAACCTTCGATGGTCTCGACCGCCATGCCCTGGGTCTGCACCGCCAGCACCAGGCAGGAACGGACGATCTCGCCATCAACACGTACCGTGCAGGCGCCGCAGACGCCGTGCTCGCAGCCGACATGGGTTCCGGTGAGGCCCAGTTGCTCGCGCAGGAAATCGGCAAGGTTCTGCCGCGGCAAAACCTGCGCCTCGACGCGCTCGCCGTTGACCGTCAGGTCGATCGCTACGGGACCGGTCATGCCGACCTCCTGATCTCAAGGTCGGGCCTGCGCAACAGCGTCGCGACGCATAGCGACAGAAGTTGCCGCGCCATGTGACGACGCATCGCGGCGGAAGCTTGCTGGTCTTCCTCAGGCTCAAGCTCGGCATCCAGCGCAGCCTGCGCTGCCACCAGCATGGAGGACGTCACCGGTCCGCCAACCAACTCACGGGCGCAGGACGCCAGCAGCGGTCTGTCGCCAACGGCGAAGAAACCGAGCCGCAGATCCGCGAAACCATCACCCTCCAGCACGGCCGATGCCGCCAGTCCAACGATCGCGTAGTCGCCTTTGCGGCGGCAGTATTCGTGGAAGAAGTGCGCATTGTTGGATTGCGCCACCGGCAACTCGACAGCGACCAGCATTTCGTCGGCGGCCAGCGCGGTCTCGTAGATGCCGGTGAAGAACTCCGCAGCCGGAATGCGGCGCTGGCGTTGCGCGTCCTGGGCCACGATCACCGCGTCGAGCGCTACCATGCAGGCCGGCATTTCCGATGCTGGATCGGCGTGGGCCAGGTTGCCGCCGATGGTGCCCTTGTTGCGAATGGCGGGGTGCGCGACATGCGCCATCGCCTCGGTGAGCAACGGCGCGTGGACGGCTATCTCCGGCGAGCGCAGAATATCGACATGTCGGGTGAGCGCACCGATCCGAACCACACCGTCGGCGATCGTGATGCCACGCAACTCATCAAGCCCGCCGATATCGATCAGCCATTCCGGAGCCGACAGCCGCAGATTGAGGGCCGGCAACAGGCTTTGACCACCCGACAGCAACTTCGCCGCCTCGCCGTGTTCGGCAAGCAGCACAAGCGCATCCAGGACAGTCGACGGTTTGATGTAGCTGAAAGCCGAAGCTTTCATTAGGTAGCCTCCCGTGGTCCACTTGGCGGGACCTGACGGTATTAAAGAGCGGACCACCTGAAAGGTCAAGTTTATTTATCGATCGATTATTTCGCAATCGAAAGTTGCCTGCGGCGGCGAGGCCTCACGGAAGGCATGCGGCGACATGCCGCGACGCACAAAACGCCAGCTGCGAACGCGGCAAAATGGCGCGCGACGTCAGTCCCGGGCCATGTCGTTATCAGCGCGCTTGTCGGTTTCCTTGGCGGCCGCGAAGATCTTGGCGACGCCCGCCAGATAGACGTCCAGAGCTGAGGAGATCATGTCCTCCTTGCTCTCGAGCACCGGCGATTCGTAGATGTACTTGCGGACGCCGTAATAGAAGATGCCGCCGTGGAATACCCAGGCCATCTCCATCTCGGACGCCGTCGGCTTGGCGCGCGTCGATAGCCCGGCCTCGACGCGGCACTCCCTAATGATGCGGGTCAGGATCTTGTCGCCGACCACGCCGACATAGGAACGGTTGATGTCGAGCCCCTTGAGGCCGGAAAACAGATAGATCCGCAGCCACGTCCGGGTGAAGATGGCATCGGTATAGGTGTTGTAGAAATACTGCAGCCGTTCGCGAACCGGCTTTGATCTGTCGGACAGCCGCTTCTCCCAGTCGGTCTCGAGCGGTTCGAGATAGACGGTACGGTAGACTTCCTTGATCAGGTCGTCCTTACTGGGAAAATAGCGGTACAGTAGCGGCTGGGTAACGCCGAGCCGGCGCGCCAGCTCGCGCGTGCCGCCGTCAAAGCCCTCATCGGCAAAGAATTCGGTGGCCTTTCGGATGAAGTCCTTGCGGCGGTCATCGGGCGACAGCCGCTTTCGCTTTTCCCTCGCGGCAGGCGGGGTGGTCTTCTTGGCCATGCAGCACGCTCGATCTAGCTTTCGGCGACGAATTTTCCGAAGCCGCCCTGCGCGAACAGCAGGGGTTCGCCCCCGTTGTAGCTATAGGCCTCCACCGCACCAAGAAAAATCACATGGTCGCCACCATAATAGCGGTCGGCGCTGCGACATTGGAACGTGGCGACGGTGTCGGCCAAAATCGGCGCATCGCCAAGGCCCGCGGTCCAGGACACCCCGGCGAACTTGTCCTTCGACGGTGTCGCGAATTGCCTGGCAAGCGCGCGCTGCGACGCACCCAACACGTTGACTACGAAGTGGCTCGCATTCTGGAAATTCGCCATGCTGGGAGAATGCGACACCAGGCTCCACAGAATCAGCGGCGGATTGAGCGATACCGACGCGAACGAATTGCAGGTCAGCCCGACCGGACCGCCGTTCTCGCTGGCCACCGTGATCACCGTCACGCCGGTCGCATAGTTCCCCAACGCCTTGCGAAAATCGCGGGGATCAAGCACCGAGTTGTCGCGCGCATATTCATTCTCGGGATTGTTTGGATGTGACGCTGTTGTCATCCCGCATTTCCTACAAGGTCAGGTTTTCCGAGGGCAGATCGAGCGCGACACGGCCGTAATTGGTGCCGGCGGCGTCGAAGCTGAAGGCGATGTGAGCGGCGATCGCGTGCGCATCCCTGAACTGGCGTTGCAACGCGCCTGACGTAAAGAGGCCGCGGGCGCCGCTGGCGGCAAACAGCAGCGACACCGCTTCGGTGCACAGATTGACCGAGTACGCGCCGTCGCGGCGATACCTGGTTTTCTCCGCCATCTCCGGAATGTAGCCGCGCCGCGCGTCCTCCATCGCATCGATGCAGGTCCGGCGCATGATCAGCCGCGCGGCGTCGATCTTGGCCGAGGCCTCCGCAACCTTGATCTGCGTGGTCTGGAGATCGCTCAGCTTGGCGCGGTTGTAGGTCGAAGCACGATGCCGCGCGATGCCTACATAGTCGTCGAGGCAAGCCTGCGCATTGCCGAGCGCGGCCCCCGACAGCACGAAAGCGAACAACGCGAACACCGGCAACGCGTACAGCGCGTTGGGATTGTCGATGCTGCCCGGCGACGGCCCACCCCCGATATCCTGTACGGCCAGCGTCATGTGGTCGGGGACAAAGACATCCTTGACCTCGACATCATTCGATCCCGTGCCCTTGAGGCCGGACGAACTCCAGGTGTCGATGACCGTGTATTCCTCCTGCGGCAGCAGGAACACGCGATACTCCAGGCCGTCAGCCTCATCCTCCGACGAAACGATCCCGGCCAGCATGTTCCACGTGCTGGGATCCACGCCCGACGAAAACGGCCAGCGCCCCGAGAGCCGGTAGCCGCCCGCGACCTTTTTGGCGCGCCCTGCGGGAAACACGAACGATGACGCGATCAGCGCGTCCGGCGCTTTCGTCCACACCGCGTCCTGCGCACGCCGGCTGAACATGCCGAGCATCCAGTGATGACTGGCGAGGTTGACCACGTTCCACGCCACCGACGCGTCGGCCTGCGCGAGAATGTCCGCAAAGTCGACCAGTGCGACGTAGTCAAGTTCCGACCCGCCGACACGCTTCGGCTGCAGAATACGAAACAGGCCGGCGTCGTGCAGGTCCTGTTCGGTTTCCGGCGGCAAGCGACGCATCTCCTCGGTGGTCGCAGCCCGCTCCCGCAATTTCGGCAGCAGATCGCAGGCACGGCGCACCATCTCAGCATAGGCATCGCCGTGGCCGGCCGAACGGCTCCGGGAATCAAGCTTGTGAACGCGGCTCGTCATGGTGACCTCCTGCGCGGGATTAATGCGACGCGATCTTGCTGGCGATGTCCGGCTTCATGTATGGGCGGTCGAGATATAACGACGCCTTCAGGCCTTCGGTATCCTGCGTCGCGAATTCCGACAGCAGCTTCATTTCCGGAATGCGCGAACGATCGAGGGTGGTGACGTCCGGCCAGTCGATCTCGACCAGATTGCCGGAGGGATCGCGCAGATACATCTGCACGCAGCCGTCCGGCAGTTCATTCACCGAGTTGCGGAACGTTGACGAGTCCAGCGCGCCAATCTTCTTGGCGGCCTCGTAAGCCGCCTGGAAATCATCCACGTCGAGCGCGAAGTGCTGATAGGTCGGAATGCTGTCTTCGAGTTCGAACAGATGCAGCTGCAGATCGCCGCAGCGCAGATAACGCGTCTTGAAGCCGAAATTGTAGGTCGGGATGACCTCCATCCCCAGCACCTCGACATAAAACCGCGTCGATTCATCGAGATCGCGCGAGCCGATCGACAAATGATTGAAGCCTGTGACTTTCATTTTTCGCCTCCCATGAATTTATCGATCGATAAATAAATTATGTTGCGGGCGAGCGCAAGTTATTTTCGCGGAAAAATCGCGACAGCGCTTGTCCTTGCTATCTTGCATTGCAATATGATGGGCCCGTCATGGCATTTCGCAACTGGCGCGCGCGTTGCCTTGCTTAGTCGATCGTGCGATCAGGCCTCTAGGTCACCCGTATCGCACCGGAGACATTTCGTGCATCTGGAACTCATATCCATCACCACCGACGCCGAACCGCTCGACGGCATTTTCTACACACCGACATCCTGCGAAACCAAAGCCGCCGCTTTGCTGTTTCACGGCAACTGCCACAATTTCTACACCGGACCGTCGCGGTTCCTGCCGCAGGTGCTGGCGGCGCAGGGCATCGCCTGCCTCGCCTTCAACCGCCGCGGCCACGACATGGTGACCTCGCTGCATGGTCGCACGATCGGCGGCGGCTCGTTCCAGCTCGCGCGCGAGGCAATCGCCGACAACCGCGCGGCGTCGGACTGGCTGACGGCGCACGGCCATCTCAACCCTATCGTGATCGGCCACAGCAACGGCGGCATGCTCGCCGCGCAGCATTGCGCCGACGACTACGGCCAGCCGCGCGCGCTGGTACTGATGTCGGCGCATGTCGGCGGCACCGAGAACGTGCCGCAGATGAGCAAGGCCGGCATGTTCGCGAGGGATAGCCTGACGGAGCTGATGGCGCAGGCCGAAGTGATGGTCGCGCGCGGCGCCGGGCGCGAGTTGATGTTGCTGCCGGACTGGTGGTGGGTGATCAGCGCCGAAAGCTTTCTCGACCGCGCGCGCCATACGCCGAGCACCGTCGGCAATGCCCCGAAAGTGAAATGCCCGTCGCTGTATCTGCGCGGCGACCAGGAGGCCCCGGAGTCCTATCCCGTCGAAGCCTTCGCTAGAGCGGCCGGCGCGCCGTGCGAAGCCCGGATCATTCCGAACTGCGATCATTTTTACACCGGCCACGAGGACGACGTCGCGCAGCAGATCATGAGCTGGATCGTGCAGACCTGCAAGCTCGGCTGACCGGCCGGACTTAGTCGGCGGTCCAGCCGCCGTCGATCACCAGCGACGATCCCGTCATCAGCGATGAGGCGTCGCTGGCGAGGAATACCAGCGCGCCCATCAGGTCCTCCACCTGGCCGAGCCGACCAAGCTTGATCTTCGACAACACGCTGTCGCGGAACGTAGCGTTTTCGAAGAACGGCTTGGTCATCGGCGTCTCGATGAAGGTCGGGCACAGCGTGTTGCTGCGAATGCCGTACGGCGCGAGGTCGATGGCCATCGACTTGGAAAAACCCTCCATCGCCCATTTCGACGCGCAATAGAGCGAACGGTCGGCGCCGCCGACCTGCCCCATCTGCGACGACATATGGATGATCGAGCCGGCGGTGCCGGCCGCACGCATCTTCCGCGCCACCGCCTGCGCTGCGAAGTAGGCGGCGCGAACGTTCAAATTCATCACGAGGTCGAAGTCCACGACCGGAACGTCAACGAAGTTGTTCGGCCGATTGGTCCCGGCATTGTTGACCAGAATGCTGTACGGCTCCGCGGCATCGATCGCTGCGGCAAACGCCGTGAGATCCGTAACGTCGAGCGCGAGGCTTTGCGCCTGGTAGCCACGCTCACGTAATGCAGCGGCGGCATCGTCTACCTCCGCGGACGTCCGTGCGCACAGCGTGACATCAGCGCCGTGCTCAGCCAGAGCGGCGGCGGCGGCCAGACCGATGCCGCGCCCGGCGCCGGTCACCAGCGCCCGTCGACCATCGAGCCGGAACGACGGCGTGGATGGCAGCGTGACCTGGCTCATTCCGCAGCGCCGCCATAGGGAATGTTGCGGCCGCCGTAGCGGCGAACGCGGACATTGGCCTGTTCGGCGTGGCCGACAAAGCCTTCCAGCAGGCAGAGCCGCGAACAATAGGCGCCGATCATCGCCGACGCCTCATCGGTCAGTACCTTCTGGTAAGTAACGGTCTTCATGAATTTTCCGACCCAGAGGCCGCCGGTGTAGCGCGCCGCCTTGGCGGTCGGCAGCGTGTGGTTGGTGCCGATCACCTTGTCGCCGAAGGCGACGTTGGTGCGCGGCCCGAGGAACAGCGCGCCGTAGTTTGTCATGTTCTTCAAGAAGTAGTCGGGATCGCGTGTCATCACCTGCACGTGCTCGGAGGCGATGCCGTCGGCAACCTCTACCATTTCCTCTTCGGAAGCGCAGACGATCACTTCGCCGTAATCCTCCCACGCCTTGCGGGCGACGGCGGCGGTCGGCAGGATCTGCAGCAGACGCTCGATCTCAGCCATCGTGTCCCTGGCCAGCTTTGTCGAATTTGTCAGCAGGATCGCCGGCGAGTTTGGACCATGCTCGGCCTGCCCCAGCAGATCGGTCGCGCAGATCTCGCCATCGACGGTGTCGTCGGCAATTACCAGCGTTTCGGTCGGGCCGGCGAACAGGTCGATGCCGACGCGACCGAACAACTGGCGCTTGGCTTCGGCGACATACGCGTTGCCGGGACCGACCAGCATATCGACCGCGGCCATCGACTGCGTCCCGATCGCCATCGCGCCGACGGCCTGAATGCCGCCGAGACAGTAGATCTCGTCGGCGCCGGCCAGATGCTGGGCAGCGACGATCGCAGGCGCGGGCTTGCCCTGGTAGGGCGGCGCGCAGGTGACGATGCGGTCAACGCCGGCGACCTTGGCGGTGATCACCGACATATGCGCCGAGGCCAGCAGCGGATACTTGCCGCCGGGGACGTAGCAGCCGACCGAATTGACCGGAATGTGTTTGTGACCGAGCACGATGCCTGGCAGTGTTTCGACCTCGACATCCTTCATCGAGTTGCGCTGGTGCTCGGCGAAATTCCGCACCTGCGTCTGCGCGAACTTGATGTCATCGAGATTGCGCTGCGACAATTGCGACAGGCAATCCCTGATCTCGGCATCGGTCAGCCGGTAGTCGGCGCGATCCCACTTGTCGAACTTCACCGAGAGTTCGCGAACCGCGACGTCTCCGCGCCGTTCGATATCCGCCAGCATCGCCTCGACGGCGACGCGGACATCATGATCATCTTCGGCGCGCAGCGTCGCATCGCGACCGCGCTTGAGGTACTGCGCCATAGGTGGCCTCCCTGAAATTTTTAATTATCGCGCGATAATTACCATGCGAATGGACCGTCGACAAGAGTCCCCTCAGCTGGCTTGCGCCGCGCTGATGCCGGCGAATGCGCAGACTTCATCATTGTCCGACGTATCGCCGGAAATGCCGACCGCGCCGATCACATGATTGTCCGCGTTGCGAATGAGCACGCCGCCGGCGACCGGAACCATGCGCCCGCCGCTGGCCGCAGCCAGCGCACCGAAGAACACCGGCATTTTCTGCGAACGCTCGCCGAGCTCGCGAGAGTCAAAGCCCATGCCGAGCGCGCCGTAGGCCTTGCCGCTGGCGATTTCGACGCGGAAGATTCCGGAATGATCCTCGCGCTTCAGCGCAACGAGATGGCCACCGGCATCGAGCACCGCAACGGTGAGCGGAGCGAGTTTCAGCTCCCTGCCCTTTTTCAGCGCGGCGTCGATCAGGGTTTCCGCATAGTAGAGCGTCAGGAAGGTCATGTAATATCCTTGGCTGAAGGCTTCGAGATCAACGGCGGCGCGCGTGCAGCGCGGTAAACGAGACCATTGCGGCAACCGGAGAAATCTGTTTATCGAATGATTATTAAGTTTTCAAGCGCACGCGATACGCGTCGTCCTCTGGCGGGAGCTGAATCAAAATGAGCAAGATCGTCGGTATGATCGGCTTGGGTATCATGGGTGGCGCGATTGCCCCGAACCTGATCGAACGCGGCTGGACCGTGGTCGGATATGACGTCGATGCCGCGCGCACCAGTGCGCTCGCCGCTTTGGGCGTCATCATCGCGGGCAGCATCACGGAGGTCGTCAAGGCCGCCGAGCTGGTGATGACCAGCCTGCCCAGCCCGGCCGCCGCCTTTGCCGTCGCTGAGGAAATCAGCCGCTCCGGCCAGAGCCCGCGCATTGTCGTGGAGTTGAGCACGCTGACGATCGCCGACAAGCTGCGTTTCCGCGACATCCTCGCCGGCGCGCAACATATCGCATTGGATTGCCCGCTGAGCGGCACCGGCGCGCAGGCCGCGGTGCGCGATCTCATCGTTTATGCCAGCGGCGACAGCGCCGCGATTGCGAAGTGCACCGCGCTGTTTGCGGATTTCAGCAAGCAGAACGCCGATCTCGGCGTCTACGGCAACGGCAGCCGCATGAAGTTCGTCGCCAACCACCTCGTCGCCATTCACAATGTCGCGACCGCCGAGGCGATGGTGCTGGCGCAGCGCGCCGGGCTGGATCTGCAGCAGGTCGTCGATCTGGTCGGCCCGGGCGCCGGCGGCTCGCGCATGTTCCAGATGCGCGCGCCGATGATGGTATCGGGCGTCTACGAGCCGGCGACGATGCGGATCTCGACCTGGAAGAAGGACATGTCGATCATCGGCGCCTTTGCCGAAGAGCTGAACTGCCCGACGCCGATGTTCACGCTGACCCAGCCGGTCTACACCGAAGCGATGCAGATGGGGCTCGGCGACAAGGACACGGCAGCGGTGTTCGAGGTGCTCGACAAGCACGCGCCGGCGAAATAGCCCGCTCAGGCATCGCCCTGCGGCAAGACGCGCTCGCGAAACAGTTCGGTCGAACGCTCGGCCTCCGCCTTCAGCACGCCGGCGAAAAGGGCCGCCGCCGGTGTCATCAGCTTGCGCGACGGCTCGATCAGGATGAAATCCGAATATAGCGGCGGATCGGCCAGCGGACGGATATCGAAGCGGTCGCGGTCGATGTCAGAGGCCATCATCACGAAGGGCAGCACGGCCACCCAGTCCGTCGCCGCGACAAATTCCAGCGTGCCCATCATCGCGTCCATCTCCAGCCGACGGGCGACATCGACGCCGTTGGCGGTGAAATAGGTTTCGATGTTGCGACGCCGGGTATTCTGTTTGCCGGGCAGCACCACCTTCAACGGCCCGAGGCTGGACAGGCGCACGGGCTTCAGATGCTGGCCGGTGTTGCGCCGGGCGGTGACCAACATTTCGCGGTCGCGCAGCAGAAGCTGGCTGGACAGCCCGACCGCGCCCTCGAAGGCCGGCACCACCGCCAGATCGAGTTCGCCCTTCAGCAGCAGGTCCGTCAGCACGCCGGAATAGGCCTCGATAATGCTGATCTCAGACCCCGGCGTGGTCTGCAGGAATTTTTCCAGCGTCGGCGCCAGAATCGAACGCGCGATCAGCGGCATCAGCCCGATCCGCGCGACGCCGCCATTTTGCCGCGCAGCGACTTCCTGGTGCGCTGCATCAAGGCGTTTCAAGATGTCGACGCAGTCACGATAGTACTGCTTGCCGGCGAGCGTGGCCTCGATCGCCCGGCCATTGCGACCGAACAGCGCAGTGCCGAGTTCATCTTCCAGCGTTTTAACGTGCTGCGAGATGCCGGACTGCGTGGCCCCTTCGCGCTCGCCCGCAGCGGTGAAGGAACCTTCCTCGAACACCGCGACGAATGACTTCAACTGCCGGAGCGACACCATAACCATCAACTACCTTGATGCGAGACAGTAGAAATAATCATTTTTTATACTGCAAGACAATCTCTAGGCTGCGCCCAACACAATTGGGAGGCATTTCATGCAGCTTGGCTTCTTCACGATGCCGATTCATCCGCTCGACAAGGATTGGCGCCAGACGCTCGCGGAGGACCGCGAGGCGTTCCTGCTCGCCGACGAGCTCGGCTTCAACGAGGCCTATGTGGGCGAACACGTTACCGACCGCGCCGAGAACATCACCTCGTGCGTGGCATTCATCGCCTGGATCGCAGCGGCGACCAAGCAGATCAAGCTCGGCACCGGCACCGTCAACATGCCGAACACCCACCCGGCTTCAGTCGCAGCGACACTGGCAATGTTGGACCATATGCTCGACGGCCGTTTCATCTTCGGCATAAGCCCCGGCGGGCTGTTGTCCGATGCCGAAGTGTTCGGAAATCTCGACGCCAACCGCAACGAGATGTTCCTCGAGGCGATCAACCAGATCCTTGAAATCTGGACCACCGAGCCGCCCTATAATCTGAAAGGCAAGTACTGGAATGTCTCGACCGAGCGGACGCTGGTCAAAGAGATCGGCCAGGGCTACATCCCGCGCCCGCTGCAGCGCCCGCATCCGCAAATCGTCGTCACTGCCGTCGCGCCGTTCTCCAAAGGCGTCACGGAAGCTGCGATCCGCGGCTGGGATCCGATCTCGGCAAACTTCCTGATGCCGGCCTGGGTGAAGAGCCACTGGCCGAAATACGCCGAAGGTTGCGAACTCGGCGGGCGCGCCGCCGATCCCGCCAACTGGCGTGTCGCCAAGAGCGTGTTCGTCGCCGACGACGCGGCCAAGGCAAAGGCTTATGCCACCGATCCCGATGGCCCCTATGCGTATTACTATCGTTCGCTGTTCACCAAGCTGAAGAAGAACGGCCGTATCGAACTGTTCAAGACGCACCGCGACCAGCCCGATGACGAAGTGACGCTCGACATGGTGATCGACAAGCTGGTGATCCACGGCACGCCGGACAGCGTCGCCGACCAGATTCTCGGGTTCCAGGAAGAAGTCGGAGAGTTCGGCACGCTGCTGTATGCCGGTAAGGACTGGAAGGACCGCGACCTCGGACGGCGTTCGATGATCCTGATGGCGGAGAAGGTTATGCCGCTGGTCAACGCCGCCGCGCCGGCACGCATCAAGGCCGCAGAATGATGGATAAACCGATGACGCTTTCCGATCGTATTCCCTATCAGGCGCTGATCGACCGCCCGAAGCTTCGGTTGCCGGGCGGCAAGAAGCTTGCAGTCTGGGTGATCCTCAACGTCGAAGACTGGCGTATCGAGAATTCGATGCCGCGCACGGTACTGTCGCCACCGATGGGACAGCCGATGCTGCCCGACGTGCCGAACTGGTCGTGGCACGAATACGGCATGCGCGCCGGCTTCTGGCGGCAGATGAAGGCACTGACCGATCGCAGCATTCCCACCACGCTCGCGATCAACGGCAACGTCTGCAATTCCTATCCACGAGTGGCGGAGGCCGCGCGCGACGCCGGTTTCGAGTTCATGGGCCACGGCTTCGTACAGGGGCCGATGCACAAGGTCGAAAACCAAAACGACGCGATCAAGCGAACCGTGGACACCATCGGCGCTTTCACCGGCAAGGCGCCGAGGTCGTGGGAGAGTCCGGGCCTCACCGAGAACAACGACACGCTCGACCTGCTGCGTGCCAACGGCATCGAATATGTCGCGGACTGGGTGATCGACGATTTGCCGCAGGACATTCAGACGCCGCACGGCATCATTACGACGGTCCCCTACACCGTCGAGACCAACGACATCGTGATCCACGCGCTGCAGCACCTGCCTTCCGACGTATTCGTGCAGCGCTGCAAGGACCAGTTCGATCGGCTGTACATGGAAGGTGCCGACAACGCCCGCGTGATGGCGCTGTCGATCCACCCCTACATCACCGGCGTCCCGCACCGCATTCGTTACCTCGAGGAGGTTCTCGATTACATCATCAGCCATGACGGCGTAGCGCTGATGACGGCCAGCGAGATCGGCGACTGGTATCGAAACGAAATGCGCGCGACATAAGGCCCCGCGGTGATTGTGCATTGCGAACAACGGTTGCTAATTTTTCATTTGATAAATTAGCTGGATTGAACAACACTGACCTCGTTGCAGGACGCGCGGCTAACTTTCGTCCTGCAACGGGATGCTGCCCCTGAGAAGCGGATCAGCGCGCCACCCACATTCGAACGATGCATTCAACTGCGCCCTACTCTTTGCACCGCCCCGGCGGCAAATGACGAAGGGATGGCGCCGTTGATCCCAGGGAGGGACACATGGCCAACTTGGCTCAGAAATCCGTCAACGCGGCCCGCGAAAACCCGTTGCCGCGACGCGCATACACCATGCTGCATCCGCACACGGCCTGACCATGCAGTTCTGGATCATTCAATCGCTGAACAGCCTGTCGCTCGGCGCGTTGCTATTTCTGCTCGCCTCCGGCTTCTCGCTGATCTTCGGCCTGATGCGGCTGGCCAATCTGACGCACGGCGCGTTTTTCATGCTCGGTGCCTATTTCGGCGCGGTGGCGCTCCGCACCTTCGAGGGCGCCAATTTCTGGATCGTGGCGATCGGCAGCGGATTGCTGGTCGCGGCGTTCGGCGGACTGTTCGAGCGGCTGGTGCTGCGACGGTTGAGCACCAACCCGCTCGGGCAAGTGCTGGTAACGCTCGGCATGTCGCTCATTATCGCCGACGCCTGCCTGATCCTGTGGGGCGGCGATCCGATCCCGGTGCCCACGCCGGCCTATTTCCAGGCTCCCACACGGCTGTTCGGCTTCGTGTTTCCGACCTACCGTCTGGTGATTGTGGGCTGCGCGCTGGCGGTATCGTTCGCGCTCTATCTGCTGCTGGAACGAACCCGGATCGGCGCGATGATCCGCGCCGGCGTCGATGACCGGCAGATGGCGCGCGCGGTCGGCATTCCCGTCTCGAAACTGTTCACTGCGGTGTTCTGCCTCGGTGCCGGCATTGCCGGCGCTGGTGGTGTGCTCGGCGGCCCCGTGCTGTCGGCCTATCCCGGGCTAGATGCGGACATGCTGCCGCTCGCGCTGATCGTCGTCATCCTCGGCGGCGTCGGCAGCCTGCTCGGGGCCTTCGTCGGCAGCTTCATCATCGGCTTCATCTACACCTTCGGAGCGGCGCTGGTTCCTGACCTCGCCTACATCATCCTGTTCCTTCCAATGATTGCAGTGATCGCATTCCGCCCGCGTGGTCTGTTCGGACGGCTCTCGACATGAAAAAACTGGCAATTATCGTATCCGCGGTTCTTCTGGTCGCGCTTCCGCTGTTTTCGGGAGAATTCTATATCAACCTGAGCACCCAGGTGCTGATCGCCGTGATCTTCGCGATGAGCCTCAATCTGCTCGTCGGCTATGGCGGCATGACCTCGCTCGGCCACGCCTCCTATATGGGACTTTCCGGCTATATCGTCGCTATCCTGTGCACGCAGCACGGCTTCGGCAACGGCTCGGCGGCGCTGATCTCGATCATCGGCACCACCGTCTGCGCCGCATTGTTCGGCCTGCTGGCCCTGCGCGCGACAGGATTGAGCTTCCTGATGATCACACTGGCGCTGTCGCAGGTGTTGTGGGGCTTGGCCTACCGCATGACTTCGGTGACCAACGGCGATAACGGCATCACCGGAATCACGCGCCCGCTGCCGTTCGGCGTCTCCTTGGAAAGCCCGGAACACTTTTACTGGTTTACACTGCTGGTCAGTGCGCTCGGATTTGGCGCGATGGCGATCTTCGTCCGGTCGTCGTTCGGATCCTCGCTCAAGGGCGTGCGCGATCAGCCGCGCCGGATGGCGGCGCTGGGCTTCAATCCCTGGATGATCCGCTGGCTTACGTTCATCTATTCAGGGTTCTGGGCGGGCATCGCCGGGCTGCTCTACGTCTACTATCACAAGTACATTCATCCGACCTCGCTCTCGATCACCAATTCCGCCGAAGGCCTGCTCGGCGTGATCGCGGGCGGCTCGGGCACGCTGGGCGGTCCGGTGGTCGGCGCGGCCCTCGTCAGCCTGCTGAAGAACTACGCCTCCGCCTATATCGAACGCTGGAACATGCTGCTTGGCCTCATCTTCCTGCTGATCGTGCTGTTCATGCCGACCGGCATCGTCCCCGGTGCAAGGAAGCTGTTGAATCGGGTGTGGAGGACGCAGCCATGACGACGACGGAATACGCACTCGAGATCACCGACCTCTGCAAGGCGTTCGGCGGACTGGCGGTGACCAAGAACGTGTCGCTGAAGGTCCGGCCGGGCGAGCGTCGCCTGATGATCGGCCCCAATGGCGCCGGCAAGACGACGTTGTTCAACCAGATCACCGGCGACCTGCTGCCGAACTCCGGGCAAGTGAAACTGTTCGGCCGCGACATCACGAGACTGCGGCCCGACCAGCGCGCGCATTGCGGGCTGTCCCGGACCTACCAGATCATTACGCTGTTCACGGATGATACGCTCGAGCACAACGTGACGCTGGGCTTGATGGGCCTGCGTCCCGCGCGCTGGCACACGATCCGGCCCTTGTCGTCCTACACCGATCTGGCGCACGAATCCCGCCGCATCCTCGCAATGGTCGGCCTTGAGGATCGCGCCTCGCACCCGGTGTCCGACATCGCCTATGGCGAGAAGCGCCGCGTCGAACTCGCAATGGCGCTTGCGCAGAAGCCGCGCGTGCTGCTGCTCGACGAACCACTGGCCGGTCTTTCGGCTTCGGAACGCACCACCGTCAAGGCCCTGATCGCGGAGATTCCACGGGAGACCGCGGTGATCATGATCGAGCACGACATGGATACGGCGCTCGATCTCGCAGAGACCGTGACGCTGCTGAACTATGGCAGCGTGATCGTCGATGGCGAACGCGATGCAGTGATCGCCGACGAGAAAACGCGTGAGGTATACCTTGGCAACTGAAGCACTGTCTCTCACCAACGTCGATGCATTCTACGGCGACAGCCACGTGCTGCACGGCGTGAGCTTCTCGCTGCAGGCCGGCCAGGTACTGGCCCTGCTGGGACGTAACGGCGCCGGCAAGACCACCTGCATCTCCACGATCATCGGCTTCCTCAAACCGCCGCGGGGCGACATCCGCCTGTTCGGAACGTCGATCGCCGGGTTCACCCCGGAAAGGATTTCCCGGCTCGGCATCGGCCTGGTGCCGCAGGGTCGCCGGATATTTCCGTCGCTGTCAGTCCGCGAAAACCTCGTGGTTGCACGACAACGGTTGAACGAGACCGACCGGCCGTGGACGCTGGAGCGCATCTTCGAGATGTTCCCGCGGCTGCAGGAGCGCCAGGCGCAATATGCCGGCACCTTGTCCGGCGGCGAGCAGCAGATGCTGGCGATCGGGCGCGCGTTGATGGGCAATCCTTCGGTGCTGCTGCTGGACGAACCCTCCGAAGGCCTGGCGCCGCTGATCGTCGCGGAGGTCGGCCAGACCATCAAGAAATTGAAGTCGGAAGGGCAGTCCATCATCCTGGTCGAACAGAACCGCAAGCTGGCGCTAGATGTCTCCGATCAGGCTGTGATCCTCAACACTGGACGATGCGCGTTTGTGGGATCTGCCGATCAGGTCCGCGCGGATGAAGACCTTGTCGCCAAGCACCTCGGCGTTTACCACGCCCATTGATCAATCTGGAGCAATGGATTTGGCAGACGCTGTTGAGAAAACGTGGTCCCTGAAGGTGAACGGTGCTGCCGTAAACGTTACGGCGGCAGAGGACACGTCGCTGTTGATGGCATTGCGCCAGGACCTCAACCTCAAGGGAACCCGCATCGGCTGCGCGCAGGGCAATTGCGGCGCCTGCACGGTGCTGCTCGACGGCCGGCCGATCCAATCCTGCACGACGCCGCTCTACATGGTTGCCGACCGCAACGTGGTCACCGTCGAAGGTCTGACCAGCGACGGCGCACCCGGGCGGCTGCAGCTAATATTTCTTGACGAGCAGGCCGCGCAATGCGGCTATTGTATCAACGGCATCATCATGACCGTCACGGGGTTACTGAGCCAAACCCCACCGGCGGACCGCCACGAGATCGTGGAAACGCTGGATGAGCGGCATCTGTGCCGCTGCGGCGCGCAGGGCCGCATTCTGCGGGCGATCGACCGGGCGATGGCTGATCAAGCGGGAAGCCAGTCATGACGCAGCTCCCCGTCAACCTCGCACTCAATCCGCGGCTCAATCGATGGGTCTCGATCGACAGTCCGGATTTCATCACCATCCGGACCGGCAAGGTCGAGCTCGGCCAGGGCGCCGTCACCGCGATCGCGGCGATCGCCGCCAAGGAACTCGGCGTCGAGCTTGAGCGCATCCTGATGCAGCCCGCCGACACCGACGTCTCGCCGGATGAAGGCTACACCGCCGGCAGCTTCTCGGTCGAACATGGCGGCTCGGCTATGCGCTGGGCCTGCGCACAGGTGCGCGCTCTGTTCGAGGAACGCGCGCAGACGGTCCTCGGCGCCGGCGAGATCGTGGTGCAGGCCGGCATCTTCACGCAAGCAACGCGCAATGAAGGCGTCAGCTACTGGGACATGGCCGCCGATGTCGATCTGGACCGCTCCAGCGCCGATCTGCCGCCGCCTCACATGCAAGGCGGCACGATCGATATGGGCGCGCTGCAGCGGCTGGATCTTGGCCACAAGCTCACGGGTGCTGCCTTCATCCACGACATGGCGCTGCCTGATATGCATTACGGGCGCGTGCTGCGGCCGGCGCATCCGAACGACCAGCTGACATCGTTCGACCGCGACAAGGTTGCAGGACTGCCGGGCGTGGTGGCCGTCGTCGTCGATGGCAGCTTCATGGGCGTGGTTGCCCGCCGCGACGAGCAGGCGCTGCACGCCATCGCCGTCGCCGCCCGCACGGCGCAGCGGCAGCGTACCGCCGAACTTCCCGAGACATCCGATACGCATGCGTGGATCGCGACGCTGACGCCGCGCAGCACGACGTTCCTGTCGGACGATGGCCCGGAGCCGGTGGCGCACCAGCGCCATCACGCCGCCTACTCGCGCCCGTTCATCGCGCATGCGTCGATCGGTCCATCCTGCGCGGTAGCGACCTGGAAGGACGGCCACGTTACGGTCTGGTCGCACTCGCAGGGCATCCACCCGCTGCGCGGAGCGCTGGCGCGCGCGCTGCGCATCGAGCGCGATCAGGTCCGCGTAATCCACGCGCAGGGTTCCGGCTGCTACGGACACAACGGCGCCGACGACGTGGCGCTCGATGCCGCGTTGCTGGCGCGTGCGGCACAGTTGCCCGTGATGTGCCTGTGGACACGCGCTGATGAATTGAGCTGGTCGCCGTTCGGCGCGGCCATGCGAGTGGAGCTCGACGGCGCGCTCGACGCCGACGGCAATGTGGTGGAATGGAAACACGCGGTGTGGAGCCCGCCGCATCTGGCGCGGCCCGGCTTCGGCGACGGCGTCAACCTGCTTGCCGCACAACAACTCGACCCGCCGCACCCGCCCGGCCCGCCCAATGAGGCACCGCGCCCCTACGGCGGCGGCGACCGCAATGCCGTGCCGCTGTATCGGCTGGGCAAGCGCAGCATCACCCATCACCTGCTGCCGCAGGGCCCGCTGCGCAGCTCGGCGCTGCGTTCGCTTGGCGCGCATTGCAATGTGTTCGCGATCGAAAGCTTCATGGATGAACTGGCGGCGCTGGCCGGGATCGATCCCGTCGAATTCCGACTCCGCCATCTCGATGAGCCCCGCGCCGCGGCGGTCATCCGCGCCGCCGCCAAGCTGTCCAACTGGGATCCTACCGATCAGGGCGGCGAAGGCGTCGGCCGCGGCATTGGCTTCAGCCGCTACAAGAACCACGGCGCCTATTACGCCGCGGTCGCGACCGTCGAGGTCACCGACGTGGTGACGATCAAGGACGTCTACGGGGCGCTCGATGCCGGCGAGATCATCCATCGCGACGGTACGCTCAACCAGGTCGAAGGTGGCGTCATTCAAGCGGCCAGCTGGACGCTGAAAGAACAGGTGTCATGGACCCGGGACGGCTTTGCGGTGCGCGCATGGGACGACTACCCGATCCTGAAATTCTCCGAGATCCCGCACATCCACACCGAGATCATCGAACGGCCCGGCGAGACCGCGCTCGGCGCCGGCGAATGTGCCGCGGGCCCCGTCGCAGCTGCGATCGGAAACGCGATAGCGCACGCGCTCGGCGTCCGCGCCCGCGACATGCCACTGACTTTCGACCGGCTCGAAGCCGCCATCAACTCGCTGTAACCTCGAAGGAGTTGCCATGAAGATCGGGATCTGCGGAACGGGACGAATGGGCGCGGCGATCGCCCAGCGCGTGATCGCGCAGGGACATGATCTCACGGTCTGGAACCGCGACGCCGGCAAGACCAAGCCACTGGTCGATGCCGGCGCCAGCCTCGCCGCCTCGCCCGCGGCGCTGGTCGCGGCCTGCGACATCACCATCGTCATGCTGCTGAACGACGCCGCGATGCAGGCGGTCTACACGGCCGACCAGGGGCTGCTGAAGGCCGACCTCGCCGGCAAGCTCATCATCGACATGAGCACCGTGTTGCCGGAGACCATGATCGAGCTCGGCTCCGCCGTGACCAAGGCCGGCGGCGGCTTTGTCGAATGTCCAGTCGGCGGCACCGTCGGCCCCGCTCGTGACGGCAAGCTGCTCGGCCTCGCCGGCGGCACCGATGAAGATTTTGCGCGCGCGCTGCCGCTGCTGGAACAGCTTTGCCGGCGCACCGAACACGTCGGCAGATTGGGATCCGGCGCGGCGATCAAGCTCGCCGTCAACCTGCCGCTGCTCGTTTATCTCCAGGCGCTGGCCGAATCGCTTACCCTCTGCCAGCCGCTCGGCCTGCCGCCGGAACGCCTGATCGACATTCTCTCCGACACGCCCGGCGCACCGCCCGCGATGAAGATGCGCGCGGCCGATATCATCAAGCTGCTCGCCAGTGGCGAGCGTGTCGCGACACAGTTCTCCGTCAGTGGCGGCAGGAAGGATCTGCAGACCGCGGTGAACTACGCCGCGAAGCTCGGCAAGACGCTGCCACTTGCCGCCAGCGCCGCCGCTGTATTCGCCGAGGCCGAAGCCACAGGGCTCGGCGACAACGACGTCATCAGCAGCATCCCCGCTTACTGGTTGTCACGCAAGGCGAGCATCTGACCGCTTTCGTACCTGGAGTTCGTGCATGATCAACGCAGCTGTTATTGGTTTGGGCTGGTGGGGGCAGACGATTGCCCGCGCGCTGGCGAAGAGCGACGTCATCAAGCCGTTGCTCGGCGCCGATCCGCTGGAGGGCGCGCGCAACAAGCTCGCTGCCGAAACGGGCATCGCGACTTGCGCGAGCTTCGAGGAAGCGCTGGCGCGCTCTGACATCCAGGCTGTGATCCTGTGTTCGCCGCAGACCGAGCACGCCGCGCAGATCGAGGCCGCCGCGCGCGCCGGCAAGCACGTGTTCTGCGAGAAGCCGCTATGCACGACGGGGGCGGACGCCGAACGCGCCATCGCGGCTGTACGGCAGGCCGGCGTGACGCTCGGCATCGGCCATGAGCGCCGCTTCGAGCCCGCGGTGATCGACATGAAGCAGCGCTTCGCCGACGGCGAGTTTGGCCAGGCTTTGGTGTTCGAAGCCAACTTCAGCCAGGACAAGTTCCTGTCGCTGCCGGCCAACAACTGGCGGCTGTCACCGACGGAAAATCCGGTAGGCCCACTGTCGGCGACCGGAATTCATCTCGTCGATCTCTCGATCTCCTTCCTCGGCCAGCCCAAACAGGTCTGGGCGCATCTGGCGACCCGCGGCAGCCACTTCGCCAATGGCGACATGCTGTCGATCATGCTGACGTTCGAATCCGGCGCCAGCGCCACGCTCACCGCCGTGCTGGCGACACCCTTCATGGGACGATTGGCGCTGCTCGGCTCAAAGGGTTGGATGGAAATCCGCGACCGTACCCATCCGGAACATCCAACCGGCTGGGACGTCACGCGCGTGCTGCGGGATGCTGCGCCGATCGTCACGGAATATCCGGCGCATCCCGCCGTGCGCGACAATCTCGAAGCATTCGGCCGCGCCGCGCTCGGCATGGGCGTCTATCCCGTTCCCCACCACGAAATGCTCGCGAACGTCCGCACGTTCGAAGCCATCCAACGTTCCGCGGCAAGCGGCCGTATCGAGTCCATCTGACTTCCCCACCTCCGCAACATGAGTGCAGACCATGATCGACAAAAAAAACCGCTACGGCCGAACCGCCGCCCGCATCCATGACGCCGACGGCCGCGCGCGTCGCCCTTCGACGCTAACCGTCGATATCCACGCCCACATCGTGGTGCCGCAGGCATCCGCACATGCGCAGAAGCATGTCGATATGAGCCGCATTCCGCTGGCGCACTTCTCGGACGAAGCGACCAAGGAAATCAACGCGCTGCAGGACAAGGACATCGCCGGGATCATGACGACGATCGATCGTCGGCTGTTCGATCTCGATGCGATGGGCATCGACATCCAGGTCGTCGCTCCGGCGCCTGGGCAGTGCTACTACTCGATCGATGCTAAAATCGCGGAAGCCGCGCACCGCATGGCGAATGACGGCGTCGCCGAATATTGCGCGCGCCGCCCGGATCGCTTCGTCGGCCTCGGCGTGGTGACGCTGCAGGAGCCGGAGATCGCGGTGCGCGAGCTCGACTACATCATGAACACCCTGAAGCTGAAGGGCGTCGAAATCCTGACCAACGTCGATGGCCAGGAACTGTCCGATCCCAAGTTCAGGCCGTTCTTCGCCAAGGCGGAAGAACTAGGCGCCTTCATCATGATGCATCCCAACGGTTTCACCCATGGCGACCGCCTGACGCATTTCTACTTCAACAACGTCCTCGGCAACCCCCTCGAAACGACGCTGGCTCTGCACAACCTGATCTTCTCAGGCACGCTGGCGCGCTTTCCGGAACTGAAGCTGATGGCGGTCCACGGCGGCGGTTACCTGCCGGGCTATTCAGGCCGGATCGATCATGCCTGGGGCGCACGACAGGACTCGCACGGCAACCTGCCGCTGCCACCGACGACCTACCTGCGTCAGGTCTATCTCGACACCGTCGTGTTCACCTATCACCAGCTCGCTTACATGCTCGATCTGTTCGGCCCCGATCGCATCGTGATGGGCACCGACTACCCATTCGACATGGCAGAGTACAATCCGATCGGTCACATCGCCGGCGTCAACGGCATGGACGAAACCACGCTGGCGCAGATCGCCGGCGGCAATGCCAAGCGCATTCTGGGACTGTAAGTCATTGGGCGTCCCTGACGGCTATGCCGTCAGGGACGGACCATTTTTTTGCGGGCCTTTGACACTGCGGGCGATACAAGCGGCTTGTCGGACGCTGCGCCACCGGTCTCCGTTCCGAACAGCCGTCCGATCCCTATCAGAAACACGCTCAGCGTCACGGAAATCACGCGGTTCTTGTCTTCCAGAACGGGCGCCTCGTAGATCAGCTTGCGCATGCCGTAATAAAAGATGCCGCTGTGAAACGCCCAGGCCAGTTCGAGTTCGATGGCAGACGCCTTCTTCTGCGGCGGCAGACCGGCTTCGTGGCGATACTCCTGAATGATGCGGGTCAGGATCTTCTTTTGCACGACGTCAAGATACCAGCGGTTGATATCAAGGCCCTTCAACCCCGAGAAAAGATAGATTCGCATCCACTCGCGGGTGAAGATCACATCGGTGTAGGCTTGGTAGAATTCCTCGAAACGCTTGCTGATCGGCTGCGTCCGGTCCGTCAACAGCCTGTCCCATGCGGGATCCCACCGCTCCAGATAGACCGTGCGGTACACCTCCTTGATGAGGTGCTCCTTGCTGGGAAAGTAACGATACAGCAACGGCTGCGTAACGCCAATCTTCTGTGCCAGTTCGCGCGTGCCGCCGTTGAATCCTTCTTCGGAGAAGAAGATCGTCGCGGCGTGGAGGATTTCCCTGCGCCGGTCCTCCGGTGAAAGCCGCCTGCGCCTCGGCGCCGCCGCGGCTTTTCCAATCAGGGCTTTCTTAGTCATCGTGATCCGTAGGTCGGGGTGGCCAATTTCCTGTCGCAACGGCGATCGGACAATCAGCTGGAGGTACGTCGAGATGCGAGCGTGCCGCGCAACTCAAGAGCAGGATTCCCGACCGACCCGACAAATGCAACCGATTTGATCGGGTGACTGGAAAACACCCGCACAACGGGGCCACCGACGCCGCGGCTGGCGTCCCATCCCACCGGCCATTCATTCTGAATGCACGATGGGCGAATCACGCCTGTCACTGCTTGTTGCAAAATCGCAGGTCGCCGGTCGCCGACCGGATGGCATTTGGTGCAAATGCCAACTGCCCCCGATTTGCATCGGGGGCAGTCTCGGGCCATCGGATTTGCGGATCGAACTACTTGATCGCCAGCGGGTTGATCGGCGAACCTGTTCCCCCCGTGATCACCAGCGGCGGTCCAGCGAACATGAATTCGTAGACGCCATCCGCAGCGCAATCATCGGCGAGATCCTTGACGTGGAAGATTTCACCCATGGTCAGGCCCATCGCCGGAATCACGACCCAGTGCCAAGGCTGCGAGACTTCCGACGTTTCATTGGGACGGACCTCGACGCCCCAGGTATCCGAGCAGATCGCGGCGATTTTCTTCTCGAAGCTCCAGTAGCAATTTTCGAACTTCACGCCTGGCGCATCGCCTCCAGCGTAACCGCCCCAGGCATTGTTCTTCAAACAGCGTTCCATATGGCCGGTCCGGATGATGACAAAGTCGGCTTCCTGGATCGTCACGCCCTGCTTCTTGGCAACGGCATCGAGTTCGTCGTTCGAAATCGCGTAGCCGTCATCGAGTGAATCGACGCCCTTGTAGCGCGCGACGTCGAGCAGCACGCCGCGGCCGACCATCCGGTCCCTGGTGTGTTCGATGCCGAGCTTGTGAACGCCGCGGCTGTCAACGTTCCTGGCGTCGTGGCCATTATACATCTTGTCGTGGTTGAAGACGTGACCGAGCGAATCCCAATGCGTCGCCGATTGCACGGGCATGTTGATGGCGTCGTCGGCGTAACGCATCTTGTTGATCTCGTCCTGCCGGCCCGCGATCGCATCGGTGCCGGTGGCGAGCATGGTATGGATCGGATTCCAGCGGCCACCGAACAACCCGCTCTGCGGACCCTGCTGGTTCAACGGAATTCCCATGCCGAATACCTTGCCCTGCTTCACCAGCTTGGCGGCCTCGGTGACGTGCTTCGGCGTCACGTAATTGAGCGTGCCGATCTGATCATCCGCGCCCCAGCGTCCCCAGTTGGACAGCTTCTTGGTGGCTTCAGCGATCGCTTCCTTGCTGACTTTGATATTCATGGTCTTTCCTGTTCTTGTTGTAGGGTCGGGTCTAGTCGGAACCGAGATACAGACGACGCACGATGTCGCTGTCCCTCAGTTCGGTGACACTGTTGGCAGACAGCACCACCTGTCCGTGAACGAGCACGTAACCGCGCTGCGCGATGCGCGCGGCCTGCTCGAAATTCTGTTCGGCCATCAACACCGTGAGGCCGAGCGCGACGGAAAGTTCGGAGATCTTGTCGATCATGCGCGCAACGAGGATCGGCGCGAGCCCGACAGAGGGCTCATCGACCAGCAGGATGCGCGGCCGCGCCATCAGCGCGCGTGCCAGCGCCAGCATCTGCTGCTCGCCGCCGCTCATCGAGCCCGCCAGCTGCGTACGCCGCTCCCGCAGCCGCGGGAACGTCTCGTAGCAATACTCCATCGTCTCCTTGATCCTGGCGCGCGCGAGCTTGCGGTAGGCGCCGAGTTCAAGATTCTCTTCAACCGTGAGCTTCGGAAACAGCCGCCGGCCTTCCGGCACCAGCGATATACCCAGGTCGACGATCTCCTCGGTAGAGAGACCGACCAGATCATGGTGCTTGCCGTCGATCTCCGCGGTGATGGTGCCGCGGCTCGGTTTGATTTGCCCGGTGATGCACCGCATCAGCGTGGTCTTGCCGTTGCCGTTAGTGCCGAGCAGCGCCACGGTTTCGCCGTCACCGACGCGAATGCTGACATCGGCCAGTACCGTGACGGCGCCGTACCCGGCATTGATGCCCTGGATGGTCAGATTATTGGCCAAGGTAGGCCCTCACCACTTCCGGATGTTGCATGACCTCGCGCGGATCGCCGTCGGCTATCTTGGCGCCGGCGACAAACACCACGATCCTTTGCGAGAAGCGGATTACCGCACGCATGATGTGCTCGATCAGGATGATGCCGATGCCGCTCTTGTTGAGCTCGATCAGCAGATCGAGAATTTCATCGACTTCCGAATCCGACAGACCCGCCATCGCCTCGTCGGCGATCAGTACCCGCGGCTGCGCGGCCAGCGCGCGGCCAAGCTCGAGCTTTCGCAGATCGACCTGACTCAGGCTCTTCGGACTGAACCCGGCCTTGTCCCGAAGACCGACCTTGCCAAGGATATCATCCGATCGGGCGTCGAGTTCGGTCTGATCGGTCAGCCCCCGGATGAAGGCCAGCGGCACGCCGATGTTCTGGCGCACCGTCAGCCCACGGAACGGGCGCGGGATCTGGAAACTGCGCGCGAGGCCGGCATGCGCCCGCTTCCATGCCGCCATGCCGGTGATGTCCGCGCCGGAGAAAGCCACACTGCCCTCCTCCGGCCGCAAGGCGCCTGTCAGGCAGTTCACGAAGGTGCTCTTGCCGGACCCGTTCGGCCCGATCAGACCGACGCGCTCGCCGGCCCCGAGATCGAAATCGATGCCGTTGAGCGCAGTGAAGCCGCCGAACCGCTTCACCAGTCCACGCGAGGAGAGGATAGGAATCTCGCTCATTTGCGTTTCCTCTCCCAGATATTTTTGACGAAGCCGACGATGCCGTTCGGCGCGACCGACACGAAGATGACCAGCAGCACGCCGACGATCAGCAGGTTTAGCGCCGAGGAGATGGTGACGGTCGCGACCTGCTGCAGCGTGCCCAGCAGCAGCGCGCCGATCACCGGCCCGATCCACGTCGCGGTGCCGCCGATCAGCGGCATCGCAATGGCATTGACGGCAACCGACAGGCTGAAGGCCGATGCGGGATCGATATAGGTGACGAAATACGGAAATGGCGCGCCGACGATGCCGAGCAGAGCGCCGCTTACCGTAGTGGCGATCAGCTTCATTTTCATGGAAGGCACGCCGGCGCATTCCGCCGCCAGTTCATCGTCCTTCAGCGCCGCCAGGCCGTTGCCGATCCAGGAGCGCTCGATGTAACGGGCGACCAGCACCGACCCGATCGCGATCAGCAGCATCACGATCAGCAGATAACGCGCGTAGGACCCGAAATACGGCATCGTTGCGGGGTGGATGATGTAGACCCCGCGCGAACCGCCGACGAACGACCAGTTGACGATCAGGGTGTTGAGCACCACCGAGAGCGCCAGCGTCGCGATCGAGAAGAATACGCCGCGCAGCCGCAGCGTGAGATAGCCCATTCCGAGGCCGAGCAGTCCGGCGACCAGCGCAGCCAGCGGAATGGTGAACAGCAGCGGCCACTGCAGCGTCTTGTAGACGACGACGCTGGTATAGACGCCGACCGCATAAAAGGCGGCGACGCCGAAATTAACGTAGCCGGCGTATCCTCCAAGGATATTCCAGGCCGTCGCCAGCGCGACGAACTGCAGGATCGTATAGGCGGCGAGGAACGCGTAATCGGTCCCCGCGAAATCCAGCGCCATCACCAAAGCGACGCCGATCGCGACACAGACGGCGGCGGTGATGAGTCCGCTTCGCGCCGTCGCGCGCCAGTTTACAGATGGGGTCGATGCTACGTTTTTCATCGTCCCAAAATCCCGGCCGGTTTGACCGCGAGCGTCACCAGCAACAGGCCGAAGGCAACCGCAGGCGACCAGGATGGTCCGAAGAAGGTGGTGGTGATGCTCTCGGCGATGCCGAGGATCATCGAGGCGAGGATCGTTCCCGGCAGGCTGGTCATGCCGCCGAGCACGGCGATGGCAAAGACGCGGCCGATGAAGTCGCGCCCCAGCGACGGCTCGATCGGCTGGATGATGATCAACAGCGCGCCGGATAACACGGCGGTTGCGATCGACAGTCCGAACGCGATCTCCTTCACCTTGACCGGATTGCCGCCGACCAGCCGCAAGGCCAGAGGATCCTGCGATACTGCGATGATCGCCTTGCCGATATAGGTGCGGTGCATGAACACCATGATGGCGCCGATGGTAGTCAGACCCACGATCAACGGCACCAGCAACCGCCAGGGCACCGAGACGAAGCCATAGGAGATGGTCGGTCCGATGTAGATCGCCTCGACGAAGCGGTAATCCACCCCGAACGTCAGCAGCAGAACCACTTCGATGATGAACAAAAGACCGAAAAAGAACGCCAGACCCTGCAGCGAGTCTTCGCCCCTGCGCTCGAACACGTAGTAATAATATTTATAGACCAGCATGCCCACGATGAATCCGGGGATCATCGTGAGAATGCCGACCAGAAGCGGGTCAACGCCAAACACCGTATTGAAATAATAGGCGATGAAGCCGCCGGTCATGATGAAGGCCGGATGCGCAATGTTGACGACATCCAGCATGCCGAAGGCGATGGTGATGCCGACGGCTACGGCGCAATAGAAGCCTCCGAGCATGATGCCGGCGACGATCGCGTTGGTCAGGAGATCCATACTGAATGTCATGCTGGGTTCCGGCCTTCACGCATCGTCAGCGCTTGATCGGTTCGAACGGCGTGACAAGCTCGCCGGACTTGAAGGCCACCGGATCGAGAATGACCTGCTTGCCGGGCAGCTTGAACTGCTCGACGTCGTTTCCGGTGATGCCGCGATACTGCACCAGCAGAACACGCGGCTTTTCCCATTCACCACGATCGCCGAACTTTATGTCGCCCATGATCGTCGAGAACTTGGTAACCCGCATGTAGTCGGCGAGCTTCTTGTCATCGAGCGACTTGGTCGCGGTGATCGCCTGTTCGAGAATCTGCATCTCGGCATAGGCGAATGGCGGGATGTAGATGCCGAGGGGATCGACGCCGGCCTTGGCGGCAAGCTCGCGGTATTTCACCAGGAACGGCGCCACGCCCGGGAAATCCATCGTTGGCTCCGGCACGTAGAGATCATAGGCCACGATGTTGTTGAGCATCGGACCGAGCTGCTGCTTCAGGGCCGCGAACTGCAAGCCGATCATGCCGCCGCCGACCATCCGCGCGCTGAAGCCGACTTCGTGGATCGCCCGGATCATGCCCGCGGAATCCGGCGGATAGGAACCGATGAACAGCAGATCCGGACTGGTCGCCTTGATGGCGCGAACGATCGAGCCGAAATCTTGCGTGTTCGGCGGATAGCTGCGGTCGTAGACGACCTTGATGCCGGACTTCTTGGCGTTCTCACGGGCGCCTTCGATGGCCACCACACCGAACTCGGCGTCGGCCCCGACCAGCGCCACCGTCTGCGGCTTCGGTGACAGCTTCGAGGCCAGCTCGAAGAAGCCGCGCGAAAATTCGACCTTCGCGTTGGGGCCGTTGGGCTGCAGCTGGAAGTAGCGGTCGTATTTGAACTCGTCGTTGGCCGCCAAGGCGAACAGCGACATGAACAGCTTGCCCTTCTGCATCACCACCGGCATCGCCGCTGCGGTCGGAACCGTTGCGTAGCCGGAGATAACGATGTCAACCTTGTCAACATCAAGCAGCTTGGAATAGATGCCGGGCACCGTCGCAGGATTAGACTGGTCGTCATAGTTGACGAGTTCGACCTTGCGGCCGAGCAATCCGCCGCGGGCGTTCACTTCTTCTGCCCAGATCTGGTAGGCGAGCAGTGCGGCCTTGCCGCCGCTGGCGAGCCCGCCCGTCAGCGCCATGCCGAAACCGATCTTGATCGGTCCTGTTTGTTGTGATCGGGCTGGCAGCCCCGTGGCGAGCAGTGCAGCACCAGCAAGCGATAGCGTTTGGCGACGCGTAACGTCTGTCATAGTCCCCTCCCCTGAAGCCGGAGCTTTTTGCCCCATTGGTCGTCTGGCAGTTTCATCGCCCACCGTATCGGCAGGCGACCGTCGCACCATCTCTCACCCCGCAACACGGTCGCGGGGTGAGAGATGGCGATCAGAAGTTGACCTGATCGGCACCCTTGAGAGTGAGAATTTCGCGCGCCTCGTCGGGCGTCGCGACCTCAAGCCCCATGCCCTCGATGATCTTGCGGACCAGGCGCACCTGGTCGGCGCTCGACGTCGCGAGCTTGCCGGGGCCAGCCCAGAGCGAATCTTCCAGACCGACGCGAACGTTGCCGCCCATCGAGGCCGACATCGCGGCGATCCGCATCTGCGATGCGCCAGCGCCGAGCACCGACCAGCGGTACTGGTCACCGAACAGTCGATCTGCCGTGCGCTTCATGTGCACGACATCCTCGACATGCGTCCCGATGCCGCCGAGGATTCCGAACACCGACTGCACGAACAGCGGCGGCTTCACCAGCCCGCGCTCCAGGAAGTGGTTCAGGTTATAGAGATGCGCGATGTCGTAGCACTCGAACTCGAACCGGGTGTTGTTCTCGTAACATGTCTTGAGAATGAACTCGATGTCCTTAAAGGAATTGCGGAACACGAGATCACGCGTCGATTCCAGGAATTCCGGCTCCCACGCGTGCTTGAAGTCCTTGTATTTGTCGAGCAGGTGAAACAGGCCGAAATTGATCGAGCCCATGTTGAGCGATGCGACTTCGGGGCTGAAATGCTGCGCCGGCTTGACGCGCTCATCCACCTTCATGAACGGACTGCCGCCCGTGGTGATATTGATCGCGGCATTGGTCTGCTGCTTGATCCGGGACAGGAAGCGGCCGAATGCTTCAACGGTCTGGTCCGGGCGGCCGTTTTCCGGGTTGCGCGCGTGCAGATGAAGAATGGCTGCACCGGCCTCGGCGGCGCCGAGTGCATCGGCGATGATTTCGTCGGGCGTGATCGGAATGTGAGGGGACATCGACGGCGTATGGATCGCGCCGGTCACAGCGCATGTAATGACGACTTTGCGCTTAACAGCCATGTAGTTTCTCCCAAATATGTCGCGCCGAGGTATTCCCCGTTATTAATCAGCTGATCATTAGCATGGAGCGTTGTCAATATCCGTCTTTGCGACATTTACGACGTCACCGCAGCGCACAAGGCAGTGCGAACGTTATCGAGTCATATGCGCTTGCGGCACGATGTAACCGAACTGCAGTTACGTCCTGTCGCTCCGATAGCTGGAAACATACCGACCGGAGTTACCTCGTCTTGCAGACCGGACGCAGCACGACAAACGGATTCAACAACGATAGCCCCCCGGAAGGCCAGGGAATGGAGAGGCACAAGCGAGGCGAATTGGTCTTTGCAGGTCTGATGAAACGGTTGATGCAGGCGGGCCAGACGCATTCCGCCTATGTTGCCGTCTCCGAAGACTACGACGCGTTCTTTCCCGCGAACGACGATACCGATCGCCGGTAGCTACGCGGTCCAGCCGATTAGCTTACGGCGCGACCGATCCATTGATGTGCGAAGACATTCAGATACTCCACTAACGCGCCGCCGCCCCCGGATCACGGGAGCGACGGTCACTCGTCAGAAGGCCTCCGGTCAGATTATTTTTCTAGATTCTTGGCCGGCGGATAATCCCGCGAATAGACGGGGTTGGCGAGAAACGCTTCCTTGCCGTAGGTCCAGAACTGGCTGACATCCGGATAGGTCTTGAACACCGAATTGACCAGCCGGCCGTCCTTGCGCGTGACTTTGCGCAGGTAGACGTTACCGACCACGTTGCCAGTGTCATCGAACTTGACCGGGCCGCGCGCGGTATCGACGTTGACCTTGCGAAGCGCCGCCATGAACGCCTTCTTGTCCTCGACTTTGCCATCGACCGCCTTGATCGCGGCTTCCAGCACGGCGCCGTTCACATAGGTGCTGGCCGCATAGAAGCCTGGATCGTATTTGAATTCCTTGCGGAAGGCTGGCGCAAAGGTCAGGTTCGGCTTGGCTTCCAGTTCGGCCGAATACCAGCAGGTGGTGACGATGTTGAGTGCCTCGTCACCCATGTTGCGCAGCACCGCTTCGTCGAGCGCGGTCATGCCGCCGATCACCGTCATCTTGTCCTTCATGCCGTAGTCGACGAACTGGCGCAAAAAACGAAAACCGTTCGATCCGGCGAAGCCGAGGAAGATGGCATCGGCTTCCTTCAATTGACCGACATAGGTGCCGTAATCGGGCACAGCGAGCGGCGAGAACAGCTTCTGCACAATCTTGCCGCCGTTGTCCTCGAACACCCGCTGGAAGCCCGCGCACATCTCGTGGCCATAGGCGATGTCGTCGCCGATGGTGATCATCTTCTTGTATTTCAGCTCCTTCGCGGCGTATTCGCCGAGCGGATGCGCGCACTGGGACGAGGTGGACGTTGCACGCACGAACCACGGGTTGGCGCTGCGCTGGGTCATATCCTCCGCGGCGGCCACCGACAGCGTCGGGATCTGCGCCTGGCGGATGTAATCGTCGATCGCCAGCGCTTCGAACGCGGCGAGCGGCCCGATCAGGCAGTGCACCTTGTTCTTCTCGACAAGTTCCTGGGTCTTGGTGCGCGCCGTGGCGGGAACGCCGGCGGTATCAGCCGAAATCAACTCGACTGCGCGGCCTGCCAGTTTGTTGTCGCGCTCCTTCAGATACATGATGAGCGCGCGCTCCATGTCGATACCGCCGGACGCCAGCGGTCCGGTCTTGATCGTCAGCAGGCCGATGCGGATCGACTCGTCCGCGGCATGGACCGGGCGCGATGCCAGCGCTGTGCTCAGTCCAAGCCCGGCCGCACCCGCAACAAAATTGCGACGTGAAATTCTCATCGTCTCTCTCCCTTGTTTACGTTTTTGTCGGCCGTTGCGGCCGTTGGTTATTTGGCAGGCACGATCGGTACCAGCACGTGGCTGGAGCCGTCTTCATCGATATGCAGCGTGGTTGTTCCGCCGAACAGCTTCTCCGGCCGGTCTCGCGGATCATTGTGAAGGAACGGACCGCAACCGAGCAATTCGTTCTTGAAATTCGACAGCTTGGCGCCGGTGGTCTTCTGCCAGATGTAATCTTTGCCGCGCACGCTCAGAGCGAAGCGATGACCCTTCGGCACCACGATCGACGTCGGCCAGATCTCGACCGCGAGATCGACGGGAACACTTGGCTGCAACGGCTGTACCTCATCGTGGGTGTGATAAGGCCGGTACGGCGTCGATATCTTCTCGTTGAGCTTGCGGTGCGAGGCACGCAACCAGCCTTGCGCCACCGGCGTATGCGGATCGATCGCGCCGACAAAGGTCTGCTCGCGCAGATCGGCGCTAAAAATCCGGAACACCAGGAAGATGTCGGCGTCCTCGGTGCTCGAAGAGATTCGCAGGCCGGCAGCAAGCGGGCCGGTGATCTCGGTGTCTTCCGTCATCGGCTTCGACATGAAGGTAAGCCCGTCGCCCAGCGCATCGAATTCGATCCTGGCCGACTTCGACGGCTTCTCCAGGGACAGCGTCTGATCCCTGGGATCGAGATAGAACTTGGTCCACGCTGTCTGCGGCAGCGGCCAGTCCGCTTCGTGACGCTCGACAAAGCGATCGGTATGGCGAACCTGCAACTGCACCTTGGGCTGCTGGTCCCAGCCGTTGGCTTCACCCTTCAGGTAGAAGTCGAAGAACCGCTTCTGCAGCGCGCGGCCGTAATCCGTATAGAAATGCGTCCAGTGCTCGAGGCCGTGGCACTCCAGCCATTTATCCTTCGACGCCGCGCGCATGTAGCCTTCGAAATTGCCGCGCGGATGCAGGCCCTGCCCGCCCCAGTTGGCCGCCGACAGGAACGGAACCGTGACTTTGTCCCAGTTCGGCGAGCGTGCCTTGTGGTAGTCGTCGTCGAGCGGATGGGCGAGGATGTCGTCGCCGAAGCTGCAGCGATTTCCCGCCAGCTCAAGGTCGGACATCGTTTCGTCGCCACACACCAGCGCGCCGGTGACCTTGCTGCGCGGGCCGCGCTCGCCGAGGCCGAACTGCACGGTCTTCACCTGCATGTCGTACCAGTTGGCCCAGAACGTCGAGAGAATGCCGCCATGATGCGTCATGTCGCGGTACCAGTCGGCAGAGCCTTCCCAGATGCACATCGCCGCGAGGTGCGGCGGCTGCAACGACGCTACCTGCCACTGGTTGATGCCGTAATAGGAAATGCCGTTCAGCCCGACCTTGCCGTTCGACCAGCCCTGCACGCCGGCCCATTCGATGCATTCGTAGAAGTCGCGGCTTTCACGCGGCGAGAAATGATCGACGAATCCCGGCGAGCGCCCTGTGCCGCGCGAGTCCACGCGCACGCAGACATAGCCGTGGCACACCCACTTTTCGGGATCGACCACCTCCCAGTTCTGATATTTGTTGGTCGAGCCATAGGCGACATCGGGATGACCCGCGACCATGCTCTGCCACGCGCTGGGATACCCCTCCTGAAACGAAAGGCCCTTGGCGTAGGGACCATAAGTCAGCAACACCGGATACTGGCCGCCTCCGATCGGGCGGAATATATCGGCCCGCAAGATGACGCCGTCATCCATGCGAATCTCGACATCCCAATCAATCAGCATGCCGTCTTGTTCGGTCGACTGGACCATTTCTTCCCTCACAGTTTATTTATTGGGAAGATTGTCGAACAAGATTTCTTATTTATCAAGTGAAAAATACGGCGGCGTGGCGTCGCACGCTGCACCGCAACGAGCCGCGAAATCCGCACGCACGATGGTTGGATGTTGCCGCGGATATCGGAAAATTCGGAGGGCGAAGATCAGGCGCTGTGGTGCATGGGTTTTTCGCCGCGCCATGAGAATGTATCGCCGAAAGCGAAATATACTTCCGGCTTCGCTTCGCGAGAGACCGCGCAAGGCGATCCACCCTGCCCCCTCGCCGCTACCCCTCGATGCGGACGAGCACGACTTCAAGCGGGACACCTGGAAATTGACGCACGGTGCCGGTGCAGATCGCAGTGGTTTGGCCCGACTTGCCTTCGAATTCGAGATCGAGATCGTCGATTCCAAACAGCGATTGCTGGCCGATCGAATGCCGCCGCGTCGAGATCGTCGCCTTGAACGTGCCGCCGTCCTGCGTGAAACTTCCGCTGTATTCGATCACGGTGTCGCGCCCGGACATCTTCTGGTTGGCGAGCTCGATCACGCCTACGCCATCGGCGGACGCCGTCTTGAACCAGGCTGAGTATAGACCATCGTGCAACATCTTCGCACCCTCTTCGGTTGCAGTTCATACAATACCCGTCTGGCCATTTGGTAAATCGAATGCAGCGCATTCTAACGACGCGCACGATGCGTTGATGGCCCGCTCATTTTTCCAGTCGATCTGATGAGCATCGAGGCAACGACGCGTCAGTTGCAACCGACAACAAATTGTCGCGCGGAACGCCGGCTAAATGACAACATCATGAACTCTTCGCTAAAGGCGGCATCACATAAATGTCAGGCGACGCCATCGGCTTTTCATCCCCACGGCTCCAATCGGCCTGATTGCTTGGGCATGATCGGGACAACAGCGATGGAGACGGCACATGACGATCGATTTGCAGCCCCAACTCGATTCCCGCGCGGTCGCCGCCTTGCGTGAAGTGCTGGAGATCGC
>NZ_JAQGJT010000022.1 GCF_028290495.1 Tardiphaga sp. | reverse complement strand
GCGATCTCCAGCACTTCACGCAAGGCGGCGACCGCGCGGGAATCGAGTTGGGGCTGCAAATCGATCGTCATGTGCCGTCTCCATCGCTGTTGTCCCGATCATGCCCAAGCAATCAGGCCGATTGGAGTCGTGGGGATGAAAAGCCGATGACATCGCCTGACATTGATGTGATGCCGCCTTTAGCGAAGAGTTCATGATGTTGTCATGTCGCGACCGATGGCAGACGCGATGTTCGATCGCACACCGCTCCAGCCCCTCAAGAATCTGCACAGGCGCCAACGTGATATTGCGGCGACTGCACGGCAATGATGGAGCCGGCAGCTACGTGCCCGGCCTGTGCAGGACCGGCTTGACCAACGGTGCGCAGTCCGGACGTGCCGTGGTTACTCCTGATTTGCGGGCTTCCGCGACTTGGAGGCGTCCGCGTGGCTGCTCGCCATCAGCGTTGCCGCGTTCGCCAGCAGGCCGTGGACGAGCTGCACGACGGCACCGTTGACGTCCTTCGGAATATCCACGTGGTACACCCATTTGCGGATGCCGATGTAGAAGATGCTGCCGTGCAGCGCCCACATCATCTCCATCTCCGCTTCCGATGCCGGATTCTGGGCGAGGCCTGGCCGCCCGTTCTCATGACGTAGTTCATTGATGATCGGGCGGTACACCCGCTCGGCGACGGATCGCCCGAAACGCTTGTTGACAGAGGCCCCGGCCAGACCCGCATGCAGGTAGATCCGAACCCATTCGAACGTGTGCAGCATCGCCGCATACTCGATGTAAAATCGCTCGAGTCGCGGAAGTAGTTCGACGGAGCGATCGACCAGCTGCGCCTCCCATTTGGGATTCCAGCGCTCCTGGAAGATCTCCTGATAGACCTTGTCGATCAACGCCTTCTTGCTTGAGAAGTAGCGATACAGCAGTCCGTTCGAGATGCCGAGGTGGCGCGTCAGTTCGCGCGTCTGAACAGCGAATCCCTGTTTGGCGAAAAACTGTACGGCACCGTGAAGAATCTGTCGTTTGCGTTCGTCGGGGGCCAGTCGCTGGCGCGGCCTGGTGACGGGTGCTGCGCGAGTCTTCTTCATCAACGTCCCTCTGGAAACGGCTGCGAAATGCCGCGCTGCAGAAGATTAGCCGCGGACGTCTCGTAAGAAAAGTACACTTGACAGTTTCCGAACCTCACGATGCAATGAGCATATGCTCAATAGGGCACGTCATTGCGGTCTGGCCGCAGTGGGTAAAAAGGCCGGAACGGTCAGAAAAACTGGGAGAGACGCTATGGAAAGCTTGCCAAGATCCGGCTTGCCGCGCGCCAAGATGATGGAGCGGGTTGCCTTCTTCAAGGACCTGAAAGGTTCGGACGGCGGTCTGCCGGACAGCAAGATGCCGGGGTCGATCAGGACCCTGTTCAACGTCATGGGCTTCCAGCCGCCGGCCAACGAGGGCGGCGCGATCACCTCGCCGGTCGGCGAAAATGCAGCGCGGCTGGCTGCCATCAAAACGTCCGAAGGGTTCAACCTCGGCTACTGCAAGGCGAAGCCGGGTAACGGCCCGCTGATGCACAACCACGACACCAGCGAGACGTTCATCCCGATGACCGGAAAATGGCGCTGCAGCTGGGAAAATGAAAACGGCGAGGTCGAATACGTCGATGCGTTGCCATTCGACGTCGTTTCGTTTCCACCCGGCGTGGCGCGGCGCTTCGAGAACGTCACCGAAGGCGATCCGGAGCACGAGTCAATTCTGATGTTCGTTATCGGTGGCAATGGACCACGCGCGGAATTCACCGACCAGTCCATGAAGCTGCTGGCGGACGCGGGGGTCTGGCCCGAGGGCTGATCGTCGTTTCACGGCGCCGGGCGCCGTCGCACCGGAAGTCTTGTTGGAATGAGGAATAGCACCGATCGTCGTCAGTACGGCCGGTGCCGAACCGGTCAGGCTGCCGGCGCAAGGCAGCTGACGAAGCATGCGTACTTCGTTGAAGCCTCGCTATGGCGCGGGCTGGTCGTCAATTTAAAAAAATATAACGGGCTCAAAGCCCAACAGGGAGGGGACTATGAAAGAGCTTACTCGTCGACAGACCTTGTCGCTCGCCGGCGGCGCCTTGGCTGTAATGGGAACGTCCGCCCGCGCGCAGTCCGGCCCGATCAAGATCGGTTTCGGAATGGCGCTCACCGGCGGTCTGGCCAGCGGCGGCAAGGCCGCGCTGGTCGCCTATCAAATCTGGGCGGAGGAGGTCAATGCGCGCGGCGGCCTGCTGGGACGCAGGGTAGAACTGGTCAACTACGATGACCAGTCGAATCCGTCGACCGTTCCCGGCATCTATTCAAAACTCATCGATGTCGACAAGGTCGATATCGTGGTCTCCGGTTACGGTACGGTGCCGACCGCGGCGGCGATGCCGGTCGTCATGCAGAAGAAGAAGGTGTTTCTCTCGCTGTTTGCCTTGGCCGCAAATGACGAGTTCAAGTACGATCGCTACTTCCAGCTCCAGCCTAACGGGCCGAACGCAAAGGCGGAATTCTCGCGCGGCTATTTCGATCTCGCGTCGAAGCTAAACCCTAAACCGCAGACCGTGGCGCTGGTCGGCGCCGACGCGGAATTCGGCGTCGTCTGCCTGGAAGGCGCGCGGGAGAACGCCAAGAAGGCCGGCATCAAGATCGTCTATGATCGCAGCTATCCGCCGAATACGCAGGATTTCGGTTCGATCATTCGCGCCATCAAGGCGACCAATCCCGATCTGTTGTTTATGGCCTCCTATCCGCCGGATTCTTCCGGCCTGATCCGCGCCATCCACGAAGTGAGACTTGGCGCGCGGATGGTTGGCGGCGGCATGATCGGCTTGCAGTTTGCCGCGCTGAAGCAGCAACTTGGGCCGATGCTGAACAACATCGTGGCCTATGACCTCAACGTTCCCGAACCGACGATGAATTTTCCCGGCGTCGCACCGTTTCTCGTAAGGTACCGCGAAAGGGCGGCGCAGGCGGGTGTCGATCCGCTCGGGATTTACGTGCCGCCGTTTGCCTATGCGGAAATGCAGATCCTCGAGCAATCGATCAACGCTGTAAAATCGCTCGATGACAAGGCGCTAGCCGACTACATGCGCGCTACCAAATTCTCGACGATCATGGGCGATATCAAATTCGGTGATCGCGGTGAATGGGCGGATCCGCGTGTACTGTTGATTCAATATCGCGGTATCGAAGGCAGTGACGTCGAGCAATTCAAGTTGCCCGGCAAGCAGGTGATCCTCGACCCGGTGGCGTTCAAGTCTGGCGAATTGGTATCGCCGTTCGAGCCGCTCAAACGCTGACGGGATTCAGGTCGCTGAACCCCGACGTCGCCAGCGCAAGAAAAAGTCAGGGATGCCGGTATTTCATGTTGCGACATGAACGTCGTCCCCGACAGCCCGTCGCAGGTGGTTGATGCAGGAAAATCAGGCGGCCAACGCCTGACACTAGCTTGCGTGCGGCGCTGCGCCGCAGATTGTGGTGCTGCACGGCAATATGTTCGACGGCGATCTCCAGCACTTCACGCAAGGCGGCGACCGCGCGGGAATCGAGTTGGGGCTGCAAATCGATCGTCATGTGCCGTCTCCATCGCTGTTGTCCCGATCA
>NZ_JAQGJT010000178.1 GCF_028290495.1 Tardiphaga sp. | reverse complement strand
GCCCGGGGGCCGCGACTTCGCCGAGGATGAAGAACGGCCGGTAGGCCTCGATCTCCACCGCTACCGAAGGCTCGCGAATGAAGCCGTTGCGCAAGCGCCCGGTGATGCTGCCGGCGAGAGCGGTCGGCGTCAGGCCGCGGGCGCGCACCGCGCCGATCAGCGGCATGGTGATCGAACCGCCGGCATCGATCGCGTAAGAATTCGTGAGACCTTCCTGGCCGTAGACGACGACACGCAGTCTGTCGCCGGCATCGAGCCGGTAAGCGGCATCATAAGCGTGCGCGGGAACGACGACGCCCGGCGCAGGGCCATAGGCCGGCGCGCCGTAAGCGAGGGTGTCGAGGCTACCTTGCGGCTGCATCTCGGCGACGGGGCCGGAACGGCCCATGCAGCCGGACAGCGCCAGCGCAGCGACAACGCAGACGAGGAGTGAGGAAACGCGCATCGAAAAGTTCCACAGACAAATGCGAAACCACTAAGCGGGCTTCGTGGTTAACAAAATGTGGTTACTTCGCGAAGAGCGCTGATATTGGCGGGCGCGCTACCGAATTAACCGCGCAGCAACCTTAATGGCATTTAATGGCTCCATGAGTAGGCGAAGTTGGCGTTGGTAGGAGTGTGCGATGCGTTTGGCATTCTGGCGTAAAGGCGGGGAGCGCGGGTCGAACGAGGCCGCCGTTCAAACGACGGCTGCAACAGTCGCGGCCGACAAACCAGCCCGCAGTACCTCAATGTTCAAGAAGAAGGCGCGTGCCGCAACGTCCAGCGCCGCTCCGGCGCATGCGCCGCAACTCGGCGATCTCGATCTGCGTGCGCTGGGCAGTGCGTTGAACCGCAAACGCGCCTGGGTGCTGGTTCCCACAGCACTGGCGCTGGTGCTGTCGCTGGCCGCCGTCAATCTCGTCACGCCGCGCTACAAATCCGAGGCGCGCATCCTGATTGACGGACGCGAAAACATCTTCCTGCGCCCGACCGGCGAACGTAACGAAGAGCGCACCTCGCTCGATCCCGAAGCCGTCACCAGCCAGGTGCAGTTGTTGCTGTCGCGCGACCTGGCGCGCGAGATTATCAAGAAGAACAAGCTGGCCGACCGGCCCGAATTCGATCCGGTGCTGCAGGGCATGTCGCCGGTGAAGACGCTGCTGGCACTGTTCGGCATCGGTCGTGATCCGTTCTCGATGACGCCGGAAGAGCGCGTGCTTGATGCCTATTACGAGCGGCTGACGGCGTATGCTGTCGATAAGTCGCGCGTCATCGTGATCGAATTCCAGTCGCGCGATCCGGATCTGGCGGCGAAGGTCGCCAACTCCATCGCCGACGGCTATCTCATCATGCAGCAGGGCGCGCGGCAGGAACAGGCGAAGTCCGCGGGGCAGTGGCTGTCCGGCGAGATCGACAGCCTGCGCAAGAAGGTCGCCGACGCGGAATCGCGTGCGGAGGAATTCCGTTCGAAGTCGAGCCTGTTCATCGGCACCAACAACACGTCGCTTTCGAACCAGCAGCTTGGCGAGATCAACACCCAGCTCAACAATGCCCGCGCGCTGAAGTCCGACGCTGAATCCAGGTCGCGGATGATCAAGGACATGCTGCAGACCGGGCGTCCGATCGAATCGTCGGAGGTGCTGAACTCCGAACTGATCCGCCGGCTGTCGGAGCAGCGCGTTACTCTGCGTGCGCAGCTAGCCGAACAATCCTCGACGCTGCTCGATAATCATCCGCGCATCAAGGAGCTGAAGGCACAGTTGTCGGATCTCGATCGCCAGTTGCGCGAGGAGGCGGCCAAGCTGTCACGCTCGCTGGAGAACGACGCGCGCATCGCCAGCGGTCGCGTCGAAGGTCTCAGCAACAGCCTCGAACAGGTCAAGAAGCAGGCGACCTCGACCAACGGGCAGGACGTGCAGGCGCGTGCTCTGGAACGTGAAGCCAAGGCGCAGCGTGACCTGCTTGAATCCTACCTTGCGAAATACCGCGAGGCGACGACGCGCGAGAACATCGAGGCCGCGCCCGCCGACGGTCGCATCATCTCGCGCGCCATCGTCTCGAACACGCCGGCCTATCCGAAGAAGCTGCCGATCGTGTTGATCGCGACGCTGGCAACCCTGATGCTCAGTGCCGGCAGTATCATTACCGGCGAATTGCTGCTTATGACCGCGCCGCGTTCTGTAACGGCTGTTGCAACCGCGGCGCCGCGTGTCGAGCCGGTGATGGTCGCGGCTGTCCCAGCACCCGCACCGGTCGTTGCGGCCGCAGCGGTAGCTGCGCCTGCGCCTGCGCCAGTGCCGCCCGCAGCAGCACCGGCTTTCGTCGCCGAGCCGGTAGCCGCCGTGCCGGAGCCTGTCGTGCGCGACACCCATCCCGAACTGGCGGCGAACGTCAGCGAGATCGAAAAGCTTGCGCAACAGTTCCGCGCCGCCGGCCCATCTGCGCGCAAGATCACTATTCTGGGCACCGGACAGCGGGACAACGTCGCGCTGACGGCGCTGACGCTGGCGCGGTTGCTGGCGCGCAGCGCCAAGGTGGTGCTGGTCGACCTGTCGACGAATTCGCCGGAGCTGAAGGCTATCTCCAACGATCCCGCGGCGCCCGGCCTGGCCGAGCTGATGCTGGGCGAGGCCTCGTTCGGTCAGGTCATCACCAAGGACCGGATGTCCGCCGTTCATATCGTCGGTGCCGGTCGCGCGGGCGCCGACCGCGCGCTTCTGCAGTCGCCACGGCTGACGATGGCGCTCGACGCCTTGCTACGGGTCTATGATCACGTGCTGCTCGATGCCGGCATCGCGGCGGACCTGCCGGCCGGCCTGCTGACGTCGCAGGCTCGCGCTGTGGTGATGCCGGAGCCGATGATGAGCCCGGAGGCACGCAAGTTGATGGCAGAGCAGCTCAAGGCTGTTGGCTTTGCCGAAGTGGCCATGCTGCATTCCGCCGCCAATCCGGTCGCGGCGAATGGCGGCGGTGCGCAGGTGGCCGCGGCGTAGCAGACAGCTCCGCGTCGCGCGCGGAGCTATGTATCAACGGTTGAAGGTGGTGCGCAGTAGCTGCGCCATCTGCATCAGGGTCGGCGACTGCTTGACGATCCGCTTGGCGTGGGCGACCGATGACAGGCCGATGGCGCCGAGCCGGCCGCGTGCGGTGAGCGGCAGGAAGCTGTCGAAGATCGGTTCGTCGTCCTTGCAGAACAGCCGCTTGTAGTCATCGCCACCGATGCCGAGATCGAGCGAGGTGACGCCGCGTTCGGCGTAGTGATCGATGATGGTCCGCATCAGGATCAGGCCGGGGCTGTACTTCGCATTCTCCGACATCGTGTAGGTGTTGAACATCATCGAGAAGCGGTCGCCGTCGGAGACGCCCGCGAACATCGCGATCACTTCCTCGTCGCACACCATCGCATGGACATCGATGGTGGAGTCGTCGGCGCGCCGCGTGCCGCAGGCTTCGCGGAGGAAGGCTTCGACGCCGGGTTCGGCGAACACGTTGGGCAGGTTCTGCTCCGCCATGCGCAACGGTTTGATGGCGAAAAAGGCATCGAGCACGCGCTTGATGTCGGCGTCGGACCCGACCTTGAAGCAACGAAAGCCGGACAGGCCTTCGTATTTCCTCTCCTTGGTCTTCAGCCGTTTGCGCATCGAGATGCTGACCCTGTCGGCCGGCGCCGCGCCAGGCGCCATTTTCAGCACGGGGCAATCATTGGTCGAAATCTGGCTGGGCAGCAGGGCCAGGGGGTTGGCGATGCCGAGCCAGCTTTGTGGCTGACGTACAAGAGCGAGCACATCGACCTTGCCACCGGGCTGTTGGAGGCCGCGCAGCAGCGCGTCCATGTCGGCCCGGGTCGCGGTGACGGCAAAATCGCGCCACCACAGCGGCATGTTGAAGGTGATGTGCTTGCCGCCGAGATAGCAGGCGACCGCCATGCCGTTCTCCGACCGCACGCCAAGGGGCAGCAGCAATAGCGGCAGGCCTGCGGCGTCATAGGCCACCGCGATGAACGGCCGCACGCCTTCGCGCTCGCCGATATGGCTCTGCCAGGCCGCCTGCAGATCGAAACGTTGATAGGGCGTCGCGAGATGCTCGGGCGATTCCATCGACCGCCAGATCGCTTCGGCGGCCTTCATGTCGCGCAGGATTTCGACGCGTTCGATGCGGCTGGTCGCCGGGGGCGCCATTGGACCTTCCCTTACAGCGGTCATGGTCATCGCTGCGCCTTTTTCAGGATTTGTTTACGCTTCTGTGGCGGACCTTCTCAAAGATTCGTCAAGAAACAGTAAGAGACGCGCGGGAGATCAGGCCGAAGGCTCCGGGTCGCGTCGCGCCATCCAGCTTACGATCGGCATCGCCGGCAGCACCCAGCCCAGTCCGGCGACGACATAGAAAATGGCCTGCAGCCAGCCGGACGCCGCCAGCCAGGGCGTCTGCGCCACGGTCATGCCGAGCAATGACCACACCACGACCAGTACGAGCAGGAAGATGGTGCCGAAGAATTTGCGGGTGCGGATTTTCATGACGGGAATGTGCGTGCCAGTGGGGTGGGTTGGGTGGCGTGCGGCTTTGCAGGCCGCGGTCGGGCGGACTATAAGGGCCGCAGAAATCCGTTCAAGCGCTTGATCGACAAGACTGTTCCGAGGCGGCTGCCCATGACTACCGGGTCCAAGACTACCGGGACCATATCTACCGGTTCCCTCCGTGATGACGTCCGGCTGCGCCCGGTGCGCTGGTGGCTGATCGCCGTTGCCGCCCTGATCGCGCTGATGGTGCTGGTCGGCGGCGCCACGCGGTTGACGGAATCCGGGCTTTCGATCGTCGAATGGAAGCCGGTCACCGGCACGTTGCCGCCGCTGACGCAGCAACACTGGCATGAAGCGTTCGAAGCCTACAAGGCGATCCCGCAATATCGCGAACTCAATTCCGGCATGAGTCTCGACGAGTTCAAGAACATCTTCTGGTGGGAATGGAGCCACCGGCTGCTCGGCCGCGTCATCGGCATGGTCTATCTGCTGCCCTTCCTCTGGTTCCTGTGGTCGGGCGTGCTGACCTCCGACCTGAAGAAGCGGCTGTGGGTCATCTTCGGGCTCGGCGCGCTGCAGGGTGCGGTGGGCTGGTGGATGGTGGCGTCGGGCCTCACCAAGCGGGTCGAGGTATCGCAATATCGCCTCGCGGCGCATCTGATCCTCGCGCTGGTCATCTTCGCCGCGATCGTCTGGACGGTGCGGCGGCTGAGCGATCGGGCACCGGCGCCGGCGACGCGGCGTCTGCGCGTCACCAGTGCATGGCTGCTCGGGCTGACATTCCTGCAAATCTATTTCGGCGCGCTGGTCGCGGGGCTGCGGGCAGGGCGGGTGTTCAACACTTGGCCGGAGATCGACGGCGCGCTGATTCCATCAGCTTCGCGGCTCTTCTTCGAGGAGCCGTGGTGGCGCAACCTGTTCGACAATGTGCTGACGGTGCAGTTCGAGCATCGCATGACGGCCTATGCGCTGCTGGCGCTGGCGCTCTGGCACGCCGTTGATGCGGTCCGGTCGCGGGCCGGTGCTGCGGTGATCAAGGGGGCGTGGTGGATGGTCGCGGCGATCATGGTGCAAGCGACGCTCGGTATCCTGACGCTGTTGCATCAGGTGCCGATGGATCTGGCGCTGTCGCACCAGGCGGTGGCGATCGTGGTGCTCACGCTGGCGGTGCTGCAGGTCGAGCGGATGAAGGCGCAAGGCGCAACGCTGACATCACGGCCGCTGGATCTGGCTGTCGGCAAGGCCGCCTGAATTCAAACGCTGTCATTCCAGGATGACCTTCCGATGGCGAAGCCGGCGGGAGGGCAGACCCAGAACCTCGAGTTGCTTTGAACATTCCGGGGGTCCCCGCCGCTCCAATTGGAGCGGCTGAGGTTCGCTCGCAGCTTGCGCTGCTCGCGAACCCGGAATGACCTCGCGTAACCTACGCGCTCAACGCCTGTTCGAGATCCGCGATCAGATCTTCCTTGTCCTCGATACCGACAGACAAGCGCACCACGTCCGGTGCGGCGCCGGAGCGCGTCTTGGCGTCGTCGTCGAGCTGGCTGTGGGTGGTGGAAGCCGGGTGGATCACCAGCGAGCGGGTGTCGCCGACATTGGCGAGGTGCGAGAACAGTTTCAGCTTCGACACCAGGCTGACGCCGGCTTCATAGCCGCCCTTCAGGCTGAAGGTGAACACCGCGCCGGCGCCCTTCGGAGCGTATTTACGGGCCAGCGCGTGGTAGCGGTTGTCGGTCAGGCCGGAGTAATTCACCGAAGCGACGCCGGGATGCGCTGCGAGCCATTCCGCAACGGCCTTGGCGTTCTCGCAATGTCGCTGCATGCGCAGCGGCAGCGTCTCGATGCCGGTCAGGATCATGAAGGCGTTGAACGGCGACAGCGCAGGGCCGAGATCGCGCAGGCCGAGCACGCGGCAGGCGATCGCGAACGCGAAGTTGCCGAACGTCTCCTGGATCTTGATGCCGTGATATTCCGGGCGCGGCTCGCTGAGCATGGGGTACTTGCCATCCTTCGACCAGTCGAAGGTACCGGCATCGACAATGATGCCGCCCAGCGAATTGCCGTGGCCGCCGAGAAACTTGGTCAGCGAGTGGATCACGATGTCGGCGCCGTGCTCGATCGGCCGGATCAGGTAGGGCGACGCCAGCGTGTTGTCGACGATCAGCGGCACGCCGGCCTTGCGCGCCACCGCGGCGATCGCCTCGATGTCGGTGATGGAGCCCGCGGGATTGGCGATCGACTCGATGAAGATCGCCTTGGTCTTGGCAGTCACCGCGCGTTCGAAAGAGGCGATGTCATCGCTGTCGGCCCACACCACGTTCCAGCCGAAACTCTGGAAGGCATGGGTGAACTGGTTGATCGAGCCGCCATAAAGCTTGCGCGACGCGATGAACTCGTCGCCCGGGCGCAGCAATTGCTGGAACACCACCACCTGCGCGGCGTGGCCGGAAGCTGTCGCCACTGCGGCGGTGCCGCCTTCCAGGGCGGCAACACGCTCTTCGAGCACGGAAGTCGTGGGATTGGTGATGCGGGTGTAGATGTTGCCGAACGACTGCAGGCCGAACAGCGACGCGGCGTGGTCGGAATCGTTGAACACGAAAGACGTCGTCTGATAGATCGGCGTCGCGCGTGCGCCGGTGGTCGGATCGGGCTGCGCGCCGGCGTGGACGGCAAGCGTGGCAAAGCCGGGAAGGCGATCGGTCATGGTTTCTCCCTGAAGATTGGTGGCGACGTTGGCGGCATGCTGATGGCGCGCGCTGCCGCCGTCAAGGCGATACGGCCATTAGCCGCGACTTCGCAAGGGCTGTGCTGCGCTGTGTCATCGCCGTGAAATAAATTGCCGGATCGCGCGCTCAGACGCCGTTGTTCTTGTCTTTTGCAGCGCGGTCGGCAGCCGCGGTGCTTCCGCCGCCGATGCTGCCGCGATTCAGTGAAAGCCGCATGCCCGTCGTCGGCACCGGCCCACGTTTTGAGCTCAGCGTGCGCGAATTGACACCCATCCATGAGATCTCCGAGGATAGCCGGCCGTATTCGATTTTCGGGCAGCGGTTCATCACCACCTTGATGCCGGCCGCCTCGGCCTTGGCTGCGGCCTCGTCATGGCGGACGCCGAGCTGCAGCCAGATCACTTTTGGCCGCACTTGCAGCGCCAGCACCTCATCGACTACAGGCATGATGTGTTCGGCGCTGCGGAAGATATCGACCATGTCGATCGGGCGGTCGATCTCGCGCAACGATGCGACGAACGGCTTGCCGACCAGACTCTTGCCGACCTGACCGGGATTGATCGGGATCATGTCGTAGCCGCGCTCGGCGAGGTATTTGAAAACAAAGTAGCTCGGCCGCACATTCTGCGGGGAAGCGCCGACCATGGCGACGGTCTTCACGCTGTTGAGGATCTCGCGGATGTAATCGTCGCTGTAAGAGTCGTGGTTCATTGCATTTCCAATCGCACTCAGCCGTCATTGCGAGGTCAGGGAAAGCCGTTGGCTTTCCCCTTAGCGAAGCGACGAAGAAATCCAGAAGGCCAAAGCGAAGAAAGAACTGGATTGCTTCGCCGCAAGGGATCCTCGCAACGACGAACTCAACAGTCGCGCCAAGAAGGCGCGCGTTTCTCGATGAAGGCGCCGATGCCTTCCTCGGCATCGCGGGCCATCATATTCTCCGCCATCACTTCCGCCGCGAAGCGGTAGGCGTCGGTGAGATTCATCTCGGCCTGGCGATAGAACGCTTCCTTGCCGAGCTTGATCGTATGCGCCGACTTGCGCGCCACTTGCTGGGCCAGCGCAATGGCGGCGTCGCGCTCGGTGCCGTGCGCGACAATGCGGTTGATGAGGCCGATTTCGCGGGCGCGCGCGGCGTTGATCGGCTCGCCGGTCAGCAACATCTCCATCGCCTGCTTGCGCGGCACGTTGCGCGACAGCGCCACCATTGGTGTCGAACAGAACAGGCCGATATCGACGCCCGGCGTGGCGAAACTCGCTTGCTCGGAAGCCACTGCGAGATCGCAACTCGCCACCAACTGGCAGCCGGCGGCGGTGGCGACGCCCTGCACGCAGGCGATCGTCGGCTTCGGCAAGCGCACGATCGCCTGCATCATCGCACTGCAGATCGACATCATGTGCGCGAAGTAGGCGCGGCCGCGGTCGGCATCGGCGCGGCGTGCGGTCAGTTCTTTCAGGTCGTGGCCGGCGGAGAACACGGTTCCGTTCGCGGTGATCACGACGGCGCGCACCGCGCTGTCATCGGCAATCGCGTCGAGCGCCGAGTGGAGTTCCCCGATCAGCCCTTCGGACAGGCTGTTGCGCGCCGCCGGGCGGTTCAGAGTGAGCATGGCAACCGAGCCGACATCTTCGCGCAGCAGGATCGGCAAAGGCGCGTCGGACGCTCGCGAAGGTTGGGCCATGGGCTGGGATTCCATCTCTGGGCAGGAACGTCATCATATTGTAACAGGGGCCGACAGGCGAGAGCAGGCGAGGACACATGACGAACGCACGAATGAGCGTGGCCGAACTCGAAACATTCCTGCACAGGGAATTTCCGCAGGCATTCGGCGCCGGCGATATCACCATCGAGAGCGCCGACGGAACCACATGCCTGCTGCGCCAGGCCTATGGCGAGCGGATGCTTCGGCCGGGCGGAACCGTCTCTGGCCCGACGATGATGGCACTCGCCGACTTCGCGATGTACGTGGTGCTGCTGTCGGCGATAGGCCCGGTTGGCCTCGCCGTCACCACCAATCTCAACATCAATTTCCTGCGAAAGGGCCAGCCCGGCCAGGACGTGCTGGCTGCCGCCAAGCTGATGAAGCTTGGAAAGCGCCTCGCGGTGGGGGAAGTGACCCTTCTATCGGGTACTTCGCCGGACCCGATCGCCCATGTCACCTCCACCTATTCCATTCCGAATGCTGGCTAAATTCGAAGGTAAAATAAAACCCTATTTATAACTCGATGATTTTGCTGCGCTATTTTGCGCTACTCGGCGAAATTGGGCATTGACGGAATCCGTGGCCATCACTAGAAACGCGCCTAGTTCGGCGTCTTTGCGCCGATGTCTCCTTTTCACGGAATTTTCACATGAAAACGTTTTCGGCAAAGCCAGCCGAGATCACGAAGAAGTGGATCGTCATCGACGCCACTGGTCTCGTGGTCGGCCGGCTCGCCACGCTGGTCGCAATGCGGCTGCGCGGCAAGCACCTCCCGATCTACACGCCCCACGTTGATTGCGGTGACCATGTCATCATCATCAACGCTGCCAAGGTGGTTCTCACCGGCCGCAAGCGTGAGCAGAAGGTCTATTACCACCACACCGGCTTCATCGGTGGCATCAAGGAACGCAGCGCCAAGTCGATCCTCGAAGGTCGCTTCCCGGAGCGCGTTGTCGAGAAGGCCGTCGAGCGCATGATCCCGCGCGGCCCGCTGGGTCGCGTTCAGTTCGGCAACCTCCGCGTCTATCCCGGTGCCGAGCATCCGCACGAAGCCCAGCAGCCCGTCCCGTTTGACGTTGGCGTGCTGAACCGCAAGAACATGAGGGCCGCATAATGTCCGATACCATGCAGTCTCTCGAGCAGTTGTCGTCCCTGAAGGTGTCCGCACCGGATGCGCCGACCTACGTCAAGAAGATCGACAAGCAGGGCCGTGCCTATTCGACCGGCAAGCGCAAGGACGCGGTTGCCCGCGTCTGGATCAAGCCGGGCGCCGGCAAGATCATCGTCAATACCCGCGAAGTGGAAGTGTACTTTGCTCGCCCCGTTCTGCGCATGTTGATCCAGCAGCCGCTGGTCGCCGCGGCGCGCGCCGGTCAGTATGACGTGGTTTGCACCGTTGCCGGTGGTGGACTTTCGGGACAGGCGGGCGCGGTGCGTCACGGCATCTCGAAGGCGCTGACCTGCTTCGAGCCGGACCTGCGCAGCGTCCTCAAGAAGGGCGGCTTCCTGACGCGCGACTCGCGTGTCGTCGAGCGCAAGAAGTACGGCAAGGCGAAAGCCCGCAAGTCCTTCCAGTTCTCGAAGCGCTAATCGCTTCGTTCAAATTTGCCGCGAATGCGGCAGATATCAAATTCAAAGGGCGCCTTCGGGCGCCCTTTTTGGTTCCAATTGAATGGAAATTGACGCGTTTTTTCGTGAAAACTTTGGCTCGTGCGCAAACGGTTTTCCAACGCGCCGGGCTTACGTTGCCCCATGGCGCCAAAATGCCATTCCGTCAGCAACGGCGGAGATACTGAAACCATTGCCGGTGGCCAGAAGATGTCGCTCGATACTTCCACACTTTATCTCATCGCAACGCTTGTCGCTGCGATGCTGGGTGGGATGCTGCTGTTCTTCGGACGGCAGGAGAAGATCCCCGCTCTGAACTGGTGGGGCTCAGCCTATCTGCTCGGTGCGGCGTCGGTCGCGCTGTGGACCTTGGCCGGCGATATGCTGGGCGAGGTGCTGTCGCTGGCGTTCAATGCCATCGGTCTCATTGCCTGCGCGATGGTATGGAATGCGGCGCGGGTGTTTCATGGTCGCAAACCGAACTGGATCGGCCTCGGCCTGGGCGCCGTGGCCTGGATTGCGGCGATTCTCAGCCTGCCGCCGGATGCGTCCGCGCTCCGCATGACGATCGGCGCCGCCGTGGTCGCGCTGTACGCCGCGCTGACCGCGAGCGAATTGTGGAGCGAGCGCCGCAAGTCGGTGCAGCGTCGCTGGCCGACGGTCGTGGTGCCGCTGCTGCACGGCTTCGTGCTGATGCTGCCGATCCTGATCGGCGATGTCATGCATTCCGGTGCAGGCAATTTCGGCACCAGCATCTGGGCCACCATCTTCGCGATCGAACTGGTGCTCTACGCCGTCGGCACCGTGTTCCTGATCTTCATGCTGGTTTCCGAGCGCGCCGTGACCGTGCACAAGGTTGCCGCATCCTGCGATCCGCTGACCGGTATGTTCAACCGCCGCGGCTTCTCGGAAGCCACCGGTCGGATGATCGAGCGCGAGGCGAAGGCCGGGCGGCCGGTCACCGTGATGATTTTCGACATCGACCACTTCAAGTCGATCAACGATCGCTTCGGCCATCCGGCCGGCGACGAGGTGTTGAAGCTGTTCGCCAACGTCGTCACCCAGACGCTGCGCATAACTGACCTGTGTGGTCGGATCGGCGGCGAGGAATTCGCAGCGATGCTGCCGTGCAGCCTCGAAGAAGCCCTCAATGCGGCCGAGCGGGTGCGCGAAACCTTCGCGACCTGCGGTATCGAGATCGACGACGCGCCGGTGGTCACCACCGTCAGCATCGGTGTCGCCGGCGGGCCGGCGCACACCGAACTCGACGTGCTGCTGGCGGCGGCCGACACCGCTTTGTACGACGCCAAGCGGGGCGGACGTAACCGCGTGCAGGCGGCGGAAGAACAGCCGCTGTCGCTGGAGCAGGGCCGTCGCGCCATCGCTGGCCAAACCGCATCGCCGAAGACAGCCGTGGTTCGCGGCGGCGTCAATATCACCACGATCGCGGCGCGCTAAGGCTCCATTTACCACTCGACCCGTATTGTCGTCGCATGATCACATCGCGCGACACCCGTTCTGAAACAGCCCTGTTGTCGCTCGAAGCGGCAGCGTCGTCGGCGCGCGCGGGCTTCGCCTGCATGTTCTCGACATCCGACGAATATGAGAACGCGCTGATCAGCGAGCGTCGTGCACAGGGCCGCTACGGTGCGACGCGCCGGCGCTGGCCGGCAGCGGCCTTTGTGGGCTGCGCCCTTGCCGTCGTCGCCACTGTGCTGCTGTTCGCCTGAGAGCGGACGCTTCACCGCGGCGATGCTTTGCGGTACATACGGCGACCTCAACGAAGGGCCGTAACTCATGATTACTGAAATCGCACAGATCGACGTCAAGCCGGGCACCGAAAAGGATTTCGAGGCCGCGGTCGCCAAGGCGCGTCCGCTGTTCCTGCGCGCCAAGGGTGGCCAGGGCTTCGAGCTGCACAAATCCGTGGAAAAGCCGCAGCGCTACCGGCTGATGGTGCAGTGGGACACGCTGGAAAACCACACCGTGGATTTCCGGGGATCGCCGGACTTCGCCGAATGGCGCGCGCTGGTCGGCTCGTATTTCGCCGCTCCCCCGGAAGTCGAGCACACCGAGACCGTGCTGACGACCTGAGGCTCAGGCCGCTTTCACCACCGACGGGGATGACGTTTTGTCGTCCTCGTCCTCGCGCATGAAGTCGAGCACCACCTTGACGATCGCCAGCACCGGTAGTGCTAGCGCCAGTCCCCAGACGCCGAACACTACGCCGAGCATGATCTGGAACGCGAACAGCGTGGCGGCGGGAATATCGAGCGCCTGGCGCTGCAGGATCGGCGTCAGGATGTAGCTCTCCATTGCGTGCACGCCGAGGAACAGCACGAAGGCGCTGGCCGCGGCGACCCAGCCCGAGGCGAGGCTCGCCAGCACCACGATCAGACCGCCGAGCAGCGCGCCGACCGTGGGGATGAAGGCCAGCAGGCCGGCCTGGACGCCAAGGATGAAGGCGCTGGGCACGCCGATCAGCATCAGCCCGATCCACGTCACCGCGCCGACCGCCAGCATCGTGATCATCTGCGCGATCAGCCAGCGCTCCAGCGTGCTGCTGATGCGGTCGACGATCTCGGTCATGTCCGCGCGTTGCTTCTTCGGTGTCATCGCCAGCAGCCCCTTGCGGTAGACGCTGGGCTGCGCCGCGAAGGCGAGGCCGAGAAACAGCACGATGAAAAAGTTGCCGAGCGCGCCGACGGCGCCGAGGATGATCTTCAGGGTCTGGCTGACGATCGCGCTGCCGCCGGACGCGAAAGCGCTGGCGCTCGGCAGGCTGTTGCTCTTTGCCTCCGAGGTGGGCGACGCCGCCGGCTTCACGGGCGCGTTCGCCGGCGCGTCGGCATCGGCGCCGAGAGCGCCGAAGTCGAGATAGCTGGTGTCGACGCCGTGGCGGTCGAGGAAGGATTTGACGTTGACGATCTGGGACTTCAGCGTGGTGCTGAGCACCTTGGTCTGATCGGCAATGGTCGCGCCGCCGAGGAATATGACGCCGCTGAGCAGGGCTGTCAGCAGCAGGCACACCGCCGCCAGCCGCAGTGAGTGCGGTCCGCCGATGATGCGGCGGAACAGCTCGGTGAGGGCGTTCAGCCCGACGCCGAGCAGGATGCCGGCGAAGATCAGAAACAACGTGGCCGAGAAGTACCACGCGAACAGGATGAAGGCCGCAAACGCCACGGTCGAAATGCCGCCGACGGCGATCGCCCAGGTGAGGTTGCTGCGCGTGGTGTCATGTTCGGTGGGCACGGGGGCAATCCTTTGGGTCCAATAAACTGCAGTGTTTCGTTAAATGCCGCGGGGATCAAGCAGAGGAATACTTTCCAATCGGTCGTTGGTCTCGACGAAAAAGGCGTCCCGTTGCCGGGACGCCTTGATCGTTCAGTATGCTTCCGCGGGCAATGCCCGCGGAGCTGCCATTACAGCGAGTAGTACATGTCGAATTCGACCGGATGCGGGGTCATTTCGTAGCGCATCACTTCGGTCATCTTCAGCTCGATGTAGCTGTCGATGAAGTCGTCGTCGAACACGCCGCCGTTCTTCAGGAAGCCGCGATCCTTGTCGAGGTTCTCGAGGGCTTCGCGCAGCGAACCGCACACCGTCGGGATCGACTTCAGCTCTTCCTTCGGCAGGTCGTAGAGGTCCTTGTCCATCGCCGGACCCGGATCGATCTTGTTCTTGATGCCGTCGAGACCGGCCATCAGCATCGCTGCGAAAGCCAGGTACGGGTTGGCCATCGGGTCGGGGAAACGAACCTCGACGCGCTTGGCCTTCGGCGACGTGGTGTAGGGGATGCGGCAGGAAGCCGAGCGGTTGCGCGCGGAGTAGGCGAGCAGCACGGGGGCTTCATAGCCGGGGACCAGGCGCTTGTAGGAGTTGGTCGACGGGTTGGTGAAGGCGTTAATCGCCTTGGCGTGCTTGATGATGCCGCCGATGTAGTGGAGGCAGGTCTCGGACAGGTCGGCATACTTGTTGCCGGCGAACACCGGCTTGCCGTCCTTCCAGATCGACTGGTGCACATGCATGCCCGAGCCGTTGTCGCCGAAGACCGGCTTCGGCATGAAGGTGGCGGTCTTGCCGTAGATGTGCGCGACCTGATGGATGCAATACTTATAGATCTGCATCTGGTCGGCCATGTAGGTCAGCGTGTCGAACTTCATACCGAGTTCGTGCTGAGCTGACGCCACTTCGTGGTGATGCTTTTCGACCTTGACGCCCATCTTGGCCATGGCACCGAGCATTTCCGAACGCATGTCCTGCACCGAGTCCTGCGGCGGAACCGGGAAGTAGCCGCTCTTGGTGCGGATGCGGTGGCCGAGGTTGCCGCCCTCATACTCGGTGTCGGAGTTGATCGGCAGTTCCGAGGAGTCGAGCTTGAAGCCGGTGTTGTAGGGCGTGGTCTGGTAGCGGACGTCGTCGAATACGAAGAACTCGGCTTCCGGTCCGAAGAACACGGTGTCGCCGATGCCCATCGACTTGACCATCGCTTCGGCCTTCTTGGCCATGCCGCGCGGATCGCGGTTATAGGGCTCGCCGGTGGTCGGCTCCAGCACGTCGCAGGTGATGACCATGGTGGTTTCGGCGAAGAACGGATCGATCGTCGCGGTGACCGGGTCGGGCATCAGGCACATGTCGGATTCGTTGATCGCCTTCCAGCCAGCGATCGACGAGCCGTCGAACATCGTGCCCTCGGCAAAGATGTCTTCGTCGATCATGCCGATGTCGAAGGTCACGTGCTGCCACTTGCCGCGTGGATCGGTGAAACGCAGGTCGACGTATTTGACGTCGTTGTCCTTGATCGATTTCAGGACGTCTTTGGCGGTCTTCATGAATACCCCTTTTGGCTACGGGACGGTTTCCAGCATTGCGACGCAAGTTTGTCTCCACCTGCGTTTTCACAAACGAAATCGGGCCGCCGATGCAGCCCTTTCTTTGTTTTTAGGTCGCAAAATTCGGATAGCACCCGGCTCAGATAGCGTCCAGCCCGGATTCTCCGGTTCTGATCCGGATCGCTTCTTCGATGTTGGAGACGAAGATTTTGCCATCGCCGATACGGCCGGTCTGGGCGGCGCGGCGGATGGCTTCGATGGCCTTCTCGACCAGGTCGTCGCCGATCACGATCTCGATTTTGACCTTGGGCAGGAAGTCGACGATGTATTCTGCGCCCCGATAGAGTTCGGCGTGACCCTTCTGCCGGCCGAAACCCTTGGCTTCGGTCACGGTGATGCCCTGCAATCCAACTTCCTGGAGCGCCTCCTTTACCTCGTCGAGCTTGAATGGCTTGATGATGGCTTCGATTTTCTTCACTGAGCGCCTCCCGGGCATTTCTAGATTACTGCATGCAGTTGCTTCAACGTCGCCGCGTGGCGCTGTCTGTTCGATCCTGTCGTCCGGCAAGGTGCCGGAAACGCTCACAATGGCCGCAGATAACGACGATCCTGAGCCGGTTTCCCCGCCGACTTCCCCAAAAGCAGGGTCTATGCCAAGTTGTTAATGCACCTGATTTCGGAATGTTATCAGACTTTTAACAGGCAAACCGCAGGGGTCGGGACGGGTGGTGCATGATACTGTAGCCCATCAGATAGGCAAACAGATCAATTGGTATGCAAACGTCGGCGGGCAAGCCGTGTCCGCGGCGGGATATGCCTCCGGAAAAGGCGCTTCGATGGAGGATTCGGCATGGAAGTTCTGACCACGGTTGAGATGGAGCGCGCCGATCGGCTGACCATCGCCGCCGGGACCCCCGGCTTCGCGCTGATGATGAGCGCAGGGCAAGCCGTCGCGGAAGCCGCGATGGATCTCGTCGCGGAGGGGCCCATCATGGTGGTCGCCGGCCGCGGCAACAATGGCGGCGACGGCTTTGTGGCGGCGGCCGAACTCGCCGCGCGCGGACGCGAGGTCTCGGTCATCCTGTTGTGCGAGCGGGACAGTCTGCAGGGCGATGCTGTCCTGGCGGCGCGCGGCTGGAAATATCCGGTGTTGCCGTTCAACCCGCAGGCGATCGGCAAACCGGCGCTGATCATCGATGCGCTGTTCGGCGCCGGTCTGAACCGGCCGGTGAAGGGCGAGCCGCATGAGATGATCGAGGCCGTCAACGCCAACGGCGCGCCGGTTCTCAGCGTCGATCTGCCGAGCGGGATCAACGGCACTTCTGGAGCGGTGATGGGTGTTGCCATCAACGCCACCGAAACCGTGACGTTCTTCCGGCGCAAGCCGGCGCATTTGCTGTTGCCGGGGCGGCTGCATTGCGGCCACGTGCGGGTCGCCGACATCGGCATCGCTGCCGATGTCCTCGACGAAATCCGGCCGCGGACGTCAGAGAACGTTCCGCAAGCCTGGCAAAAATCCTTTCCGGTGCCGCAGATCGATGGCCACAAATATGCCCGCGGCCACGTCGTCGTCGTCTCCGGCGACATGGCGTCGACCGGGGCGGCACGACTTTCGGCGCGCGGCGCGCTGCGCGCCGGTGCCGGATTGGTCACGCTGCTGTCGCCGCGCGATGCGTTGGCGGTCAACGCTGCGGCGCTGACGGCGGTGATGGTTCGCGCTGTCGACACCGCAGTCGAATTCGCCGAACTCTTGAACGACAAGCGTCTCAATGCCTGCGTGATCGGGCCGGGCGCTGGCGTCAGCGCGCGAACCCGGGACCTCGTCCATACCGCGCTGACCTTGAGGCGCCACCTCGTGCTCGATGCCGACGCGCTGACGAGTTTTGCCGAAGCGCCGGACCGTTTGTTTGAATCGATCAAGGCATCGCAGGATCCGCAGGTCGTTCTCACCCCGCATGAAGGCGAGTTTCCGCGGCTGTTCAGCGACATCAGCAACAAGCATCCGGGCCGCTCGAAACTGGAACGGGTGCGCGATGCCGCCGAGCGCTCCGGCGCGGTGGTGCTGCTGAAGGGCCCGGATACCGTGGTGGCGGCACCCGACGGACGCGCCACCATTGCCGCCAACGCGCCGCCCTGGCTTGCGACCGCCGGCGCTGGCGACGTGCTGGCCGGAATCACCGCCGGGCTATTGGCGCAGGGCGTGCCTGCGTTCGAGGCCGCCAGCATCGGCGTCTGGATGCATGGCGAGGCGGCACGGGAGGCGGGGCCCGGCCTGATCGCGGAGGATCTGCCGGAGGTAATGCCCGCGGTGTTCCGGCGGCTCTATGACGAATTCGGTGTTGATTATTAGGCGGCTGCAGCTGCACGACATGGACGCTGCCGCACGGGTACATCGGGCCGCGTTCGACCACGCATTACCCTGGCTCACCGGGTTGCATACATCAGATGAAGATCGATGGTTCTATCGCGAGCGAATGTTCACGCGTTGCGCGCTTTGGGGCGCGTTCGATGGCGGCGCGATGACCGGGATCATCGCCTTCCGGGGCGACTGGATCGATCAACTATATGTGCTGCCGCAGCTTCAAGGCCGCGGCGTCGGCAGCGAGTTGCTGGAGATCGCAAAACGCAGCTTCGATCGCCTGCAGCTTTGGACTTTTCAGCGCAATGCACCGGCGCGACGTTTCTATGAGGCGAGGGGGTTTGCGCTGGTCGAGCAGACCGACGGCGCCGGCAACGAAGAGAAGGAGCCGGACGCGCGCTATCTCTGGACGCGCGCGTAAGCCGGCCGGCCTCAGTGAGCCGCCGAGCAGGTCGGCCAATGGCCGACCCGCGATTTGTCCAGGCGCGTCCCAATAGGCGATCTCGAGGCCGGACACCGTCCTGCCGACCAGTCCCTGCCAATGCTGGCTTCCTCACTCGACACTGTACCATCGCACCAGCCGCGGCGCCGCCCAGTCGGTCGCAACCGATTCGATCAGGAAGCGCCCGGCATATTCGGCGGCGAACGCGACGCGCTGGGTCTGGCCGGGTTCGATCGCCAGCGTATCGAGCCAAAACGGCTTCCAGCCGTCGTCGAGCCGGTCGAGCAGCCGGAAATGATGGCCGTGAAGGTGGAACACGCTGGCGATTGGGTCGCGGTTGATCAGGGCCAGCACCACGGTGCGGCCGGTTCTGGCGCGGAACACGGGCGGGGCGGACGCTGCGAAATTCGCGGGTTTCACCCAGTCGGTCGGTGGCCCGCCCAAGGCAAGATCGAAGCGTTGGGCGTTCTTGAGGTCGAACTGCGCCGGCAGGCCGTTCGAGGGCAATGGAAGCGCGGGCGGAAGCGGCGCGGGTCGGATCGGCGGTTCGCTGGAGATGACCAGTCTGCCGATCGGGCGAGCCTCCTTGCCGTCGTGCAGGAGAATAGCTGAGGTGCTGCCGGCTGGCGCGGTTGCATCGACGAAGGCATCGACCCGGCCACCCGGGGCCAGCACCAGTGCCCCGTTACGGGCCTGGAAGGGTTCCGCGGGCTGGCCATCGAGCGCCATGACGCGGACCTCCATATTTTCCAATTTAATAGCAATCGCAGACCTCTGGCAGCCATTTATGAAGCGAAGTCTTAGGCGTTCATTGGACCGTACGGTCATGTCCAGTGAGGTCAGGCCGTTGACCGTATAGACCGTCGAGGTGTCCTTCGCATCGACGCCAGGCGCGATCGCGGTGCCGTCCGGCCGCAGCCGCCAGTCTTCGATCAAAACCACCTCGTCGCGATCGACCGCGACGGCCTCGTTTTCTCGAACCACCAAGGCCCTGGCGCGGGATGGGCGCCTCTGGCCATCGCTCAGCAGGCTGAGATCGCACAGCAAGGTTCCGGCGTGGCGCAGGGGCAGCTCGAAGGTTTCCTTGGCGCCCGCCGCGATCGGCGGCCGTACCGTCAGGGGCTCGGTGGCCGGAATACCGTCGAGGCCCCGCCAATTGAGAATCGCCGGCACCGGCAGTTGGCTGCCGAAGGCGACTTCGACGCTGTCGCCGCGCTTAAACCGGAGGTCGGGCGACCCGAGCGACCAGACCGGCGTGTCCGGTCCTCCCCGGCGGAGCGCCAGGCTGTCGGCTTTGGCCTGCAGCGCCAGTGTCGGGCGTCCTTGCGCCTTGGTTATCAGGGGCGACGTCGGACTCAGGACCAAAGCCCCCAGTCCGGACATCAGCGCGCGTCGATTCAGCGGGAATTCGGGGCTTGCCATCGGACCGATGCGGACCATTTTCTATCTGATCTGTCCAGCGTCGACGAGTTGACGCCTGGGGCTCAAGTCGGCCATTTTTTTGCTGCGAACGGATTGGCCCATGTTATAAGCCCGCCGCCCGCGGCATCGCGGCCGGACATGATGCTAACAGCGGGCGTGGCGGAATTGGTAGACGCGCTGGATTTAGGTTCCAGTGACGAAAGTTGTGGGGGTTCGAGTCCCTCCGCCCGCACCAAGCGCTGACAGCGTTTGCATGACGATTGCTGGAGGACCTGTTTTGCGAAGGGGTAGACTTCCCTGACGAAACGGGGCCGCCGAACCACCGGTGCAGGTCTCAAAGGCCGCGCCGACCAGATTGACAATGTCCGTGCCAGCAGGCCGGACCAAGCGGGAAGAAGATGGACGCCATGCAGGTCACCGAAACCCTCACCGAGGGATTGAAGCACGAATTCCAGATCAGCGTTCCCGCATCGGATCTCGATGCCAAGGCGGGCGTCAAGCTGGTTGAGCTCAAGGACAAGGTCCGCCTCAACGGCTTTCGTCCGGGCAAGGTGCCGGTGAGCCACCTCAAGAAGGTGTACGGCCGCTCCGTCATGGCCGAGACCATCGACCAGACCATCCGCGAAACCAATACGCAGCTCTTCACCGAGCGCGGCTTTCGGCTCGCCACCGAGCCCAAGATCACAATGCCGACCGAGGAGAAAGAGGTCGAGAACCTCCTGCTCGGAAAAACCGATCTGACCTACACCGTCTCGATCGAGGTCGTTCCCGCCATCGCGCTGGCCGATTTCAAGAGCTTTACGGTCGAAAAGCCGGTCGTCGAAGTGACCGATGCCGACGTTGATGAGGCGATCAAGCGCATCGCCGATCAGAACCGTCCCTACGCCGCCAAGGAAGAGGGCGCCAAGGCCGAAACCGGCGACCGGGTCACGATCTCCTTCAAGGGCAGCATCGACGGCGTGCCGTTCGACGGCGGCACCGGTGAAAACATCCAGGTCGTGATCGGCACCGGACAGTTCATTCCCGGCTTCGAAGAGCAGTTGATCGGCATCGGCTCGGGCGAAACCCGCACCCTGAAGGTGTCCTTCCCGAAGAACTACGCCAGCGAGAAGCTTGCCGGCCAGGCGGCGGAGTTCGAGACCACCGCGACCTCGATCGAAGCCCCGCAGGACACCAAGATCGACGACGAGTTCGCCAAGACGCTCGGCCTCGAATCGCTCGACAAGCTGAAGGAAGCGGCGCGCGAGCGGCTGGTGGCGGAATTCGCCGGCGCGACCCGCCAGCGGGTCAAGCGCATGCTGCTCGACCGGCTCGACGAAGCCCATGCGTTCGAGGCGCCGCCGTCGCTGATCGAGGAGGAGTTCAATCTGATGTGGAACTCGATCAAGGCCGAGATGGAGTCCAGCGGCAAGACCTTTGCCGATGA
>NZ_JAQGJT010000154.1 GCF_028290495.1 Tardiphaga sp. | reverse complement strand
GATGTGTTCGACTACATCGAACGCTTCTATAATCCGAAGCGGCGTCACTCGACCATCGGATATCTGAGCCCTATGGAGTTCGAGCAAAGAGCGGGATTAGTCTAAGCCGGTGTCAACAGAACCGGGTGCAGCTCAATAGCCGGAAATTGCAAAAAAAATCGGAACCCCCGAGAACTGCGCGATCCATGTGTAGCCGGGCAGTCGTGGTAAATTCGATATTGCCGTCGAATGGACAATGGCGACCTGCATTGCAGCAAGCGGCTTAACAGCGTTAAAAGAATTTTTAGATGATTGTGTAGCGAGATGCGTGCGTACTGCTAGCACAACCTAGCGGTGATTTCAGCTGGGGTCACTTAGTTCTTTAGTTTTGGCGAACATATTTCTCGCGGGGGCTACTACTGTCGTGAACTAGAAAGTCACGGCATTTGCCGTGCTGGGGAGACGTATTGTATCGGCAAAAGCGTTCGATAGACGCGAGAGTATCGTCGGCCGATTTGGTCCATCGGAGCGGCTCTGTATCGGCATTGTGGTGGCCGATGAATGATTTGATGTCGGCGCGCAATGCGCCGACGCTCCGATCGATGCCACGCCGGATCATTTTGTCGGTCAGCAGGGCGAAGAAGCGCTCCAGCTAGTTGAGCCATGATGAACCGGTCGGCGTCAGTTGCACATGTGATCGCGATCGTCTGGCAAGCCAGTTGCGGATCAACAGTGTCTGATAGGTGGCGTAATTGTCCATCACGAGGTGGACGTCGAGATCGCGAGGCACCGTGGCCTCGATCTCGTCGAGAAACTTACGGAACCCGACGGCGCGCTGGCGGCCATAGCACTTGCCGGTGATCTTGCCGGTTGCAATGTCGAGCGCCACGAACAACGAAGTGGTGCCGTGACGGGTATAGTTGAGACTGCGACGCGCCGGCCGGCCCGCATTGGCAATATCGGTTGGCTGCGATCAAGCGCCTGGATCTGCGATTTCTCATCGACGCACAACACACAGCGTGCTCGGGGGGGGGGCGAGACATACAGACCCACGACGTCGCGCGCCATGGCCACGAAGTCTGGATCGGCAGAGAGCTTGAACACCTCGATCCGGTGCGGCTGCACGCCGAAGGCGCGCCAGATACGTTGCATGCTGGAGACTAGAGTCTAATCCATCTATTGAAGCGTATTCGTCGCTTCTGAGATAGCTGGCACATTTGTGTGGCGGGAAGTTTTGAAGAAGCATTCCAATTCCGCGCCACGTTGCCTCGATGAAGCGCTTGGTCGCTTTGCGCAGGGGCTTCTTGAGCTTGGCGAAGACCTGCTCGATCGTGGTGAGATTGGGACTGTAGGGTGGCAGGTGCGCACCAGCGGCGCGGATCGCCCGACGAATGGCGAGACCCTTGTAGCTGATCAGATTGTCTATGATCACGGCGTCGCCCGGCACCAGCGTCAGAATCGGCGTTGCTTGACCCAGGTCAGGAAGCTGTCACCATTGATCGGCCCGTCGAGCAGCAGAGGCGCATCGATGCAGTCATGGCGCAGGGTCGCAAGGGAAAGTCAGCGTCTGCCAATGGTCGTGCGGAACTTTCGCGAGCATCTTCACGCCGCGGGGCGACCAGCTCGCAAACGTGTTATGTTGGTCTTGGCCCCGTTCTCGTCGATAAACACCACCCGTACGGGATCGACGTCACCCCGGTGCGCTTTCCAGGCGCTGGCGCGCCAAGTCAGGCTGGTCTTGCTCGCCTCGGCGCGGGCCAACACTCAGTGCCCTAAACGCCGCACCTGCGCCGTCCTGCCTGAGCCTTGAGTTCGGACCGTTCCTCATCGCTCAGTGTCAGGCGCGCCATTTGCCGACTGGCCATCATAAACTCCATGGTTGCTGCCAACATATCCATGGCACAACGATGCGACTCTCTTCAGAATCTATTATGGCGAACTTGACTCGGGACACTCGTGTGACGTTAAGGCTTAGTCATCACGGCGCCGAGGAACCAGCCGCATTTATTGCGCCCGAGTATGCAGGCGAGGATTTTTGCGCCGATGCGCGTCGGAAGAGCGTAACGCTCAAGTAGATCGTAAAAGGGCGAGGCCGCAGTATCGATCTCGTCAATTGTAAATCCGCACTCGCTCGCCATGACAACGAATTCCGTGCGCGTATACGCTTTTGTCCCGACGCTCTCCATGTGGAAATAGAGAACATGCGAAATCGACTGCCACGGTCGCCCTCGGAGTAGTGCATAGCGAAGCCGACAATAAAGCGCTTGGAGAGAATGACGGTTGTAGACCATAACTTTGGCAATGCCGCCCGGCCGCAATACGCGAGCGATCTCGCGCAGGGACTGCTTTGTATCGGGCGCATGATGTATGACACCCCACGAGTAAACCAAATCAAAAGTGTTGTCTGGGGAGGGCAATTCGCTGTCGCCGATGCACAAATCTGCAGCGGCCAAGCCATAAACGAGGAGGCGCTTTTGAACGTTCAAAATCGCTTCATTAGTCAAGTCGATGCCATGTGCGTAAACTCCTGCACGAACCCATTGCAAAAAGTCTGCACCGGCACCAACGCCGACTTCCAACACCTGTTGACCCGCATGCCGAGTGAATTGAGCGAACGAAAAGATTTCCGGCTCAACCCGGTACCTGAAGACTCGATCTCATCGAAGTAGCTGCGGCTATACTTTTCCGATACCGCTGCACCAGCCCCGCAAGACTGACGCTCCCAGTGGTCGGCGACTTCGGCTTTTGATCGCACTCATTTTCTCCGAAACGTACAAACTACACAGGAACATATCACCGCGAGGACAGGGAGACCCTGTGGGGCGCCGTGTTACCGAAAAAACACGATAGTGTTCGGAACGCGACACTTGCAGCCGTTTACGCAGCTATGGCGTGATTATCTGCCGGATAGGTCATCCAGTGAAATCACTATTGCCGCGGCCATAGCTTTTCTCTGACAGCATTCACGACCATGCATCATGACGGGCGCTACAATTGTATCTACGTAATGCGCTTGGACTTGTGGTCAGCATCTATCATTCCCAATGAAAGGCGCGGGCATCGGATTGATATAGTCGGAAACACTCTCGAAGCCTTCTTACTTCACAACTTTGTGCTCGTTCTCAGGCCACGGCGGTCACATTCGTACCGGCAATTTTCCATGCCGTTCCATTATAAGTAACAAGCCCTCCGGTCCCTACTCCCGTAGCCTCTTGGCTGCCAGTTCCGTTAAATACGCAACAATTCGTGCACCAAACAGTTGCGCCAATAGCGCCTGTCGGAAGCGACGCGACGGTATAAGAGCCTGGCCTCACATAGGCCCCCACGTTTACAGCTCCGCCGACGCCCAAACCGCCGGCAACTGTCTGCGCGCCAGTCGTTGGTGAGATTGAGGCGGTGGTTATAGAAATGGCCCAGGATGTGCTTGTAAGGGTTGCTCTAACGGCGCCTGCAGTTTGAAAGCCGACAGTGGAGCCATTAACATTGAGAGGCTGATAGCTCACGGAGCCACTACTGTCTGTTCCGGAAAGGGTCGTGCTCGCAGCGTCAGTCGTCACGCGCAAGGCTTTTGTTGATCCACTCAAAAGAAGCGGGTAGCCTCCATCGGGAACGATAGCGGATACTTGACCGTGCGATACCAGTCCGGTCAGATGGCTAGCGCCGACCACTCCGAGGCCGCCGCTGATAACCACAGCACCCGTGATTTGGTCTATCGAAGCAGTTGTGTCTGTAACTCGCACACCGCTGGGGATCAAGATGCGTCCAGTGCCTAGGGCGGCAGCAACGCGATCCTGATTGCCTATGACATCCACAGTGTTAGAAAAGGGCAGAGGATCGACGACGGCGCCTAACGCCCCGGAGATGACCTGCAATCCATTGCTGTTATTGGATATCCGTGCTTCCGAAACGAAGCCTACCGATGTGGCATCAAGATATATCCCGTTGAAATTCTTTCGAAGATACACACCGCTGCCAGCAGAATTGTAATTCCCGAGTTCGTCGTGAATTCCCGTTGTGTTTCCAACAATCGCAGTGCTCCCGTCGATAGTGCACCATGAAGATCCGCACTGGAAATGGACCCCAATATGGTTTCCGCTGTAGCTACCGCCGACTACGCTGCACCCGTTTGATCCCCAAACGGTGCCGCTGTCAGGTTCGGCTCCGGCAGAGGCTGCAGTAAAAGCAACGCCGGCACCCGCGCCACTGTGGCAATGCCCTTCAATAGAAACGGAATCTATCGCATCTTGGAAGATGGTCCCAGCGTTCAAAATTCGCCGCATGTCACAATACAAAAATGAACAAGCTTCCGTGCTTTCGAAGCTAAGCCCTAGCGTTGTCAGGTTTGCGCCGTCTCCTGAAATGTATGAACCGTGACAATCGTAGCACGCCTCGTCGAACGATATGATTCGTTCTGTTGCAGTAATGCTAGTGCCATCTCCACAATGAATCGGTCCCATGACATTGCAACGCCAGCCGATATAGATTTCAAAGAAACGATTGCAGGCCCCGTAAACACGAGCACCATTGCATTCTATGATTACATTTTGTGGCGGGTCGACTTTCCACACGGGTGATCCGGCCGGGAAAGAAAGGGTTCCGGTCGCGCTTCCATAAGCCATGCGCAGAGGGCGATCAAGACTGGCTATTTTTGTCGCGGCGTCCCATGCCAGAATCTGATATAGGCCGACGCGAAACTGCTTCGAGTGGAGAACTATGAAGTCGCCGACTGTCAAAACGAGGCCGCCGGATATTTGAACGGTATCATCGCCGATGTTGGTCCCGGCCGCTAGTGCGTCGAATGCCAGGGTCGTAGCGTAAGCGGTGAAGACGCTGTCTCGATTGTCATCGTTTGGACTGATTGCTGCTTGGATTTCGGTGAGCGGGTTCAATACGATGTGGCAGCGCGATGCCACTGTCTGTCTGCTTTTCGCTTGGTACTGCCCGGGTCCAAACCTAAGAATGATGCCAGTTGCGGCGCAAGCCACGTTGGCGGCGGCAAAGTTTGGCCAGTCGTCAGATCCCCCGCCCAGAATAGGTAAAGTTAGATCGGACTGTGCGAGTACGTAAGCGCCGCCGTCGACCGAGGATAGGATTGTCCATGCGTTAGGAGTCGCGACCGACGCTGCATCATAGATATAACTGGCGAACACTTCCGTGACATAAGCGGATTCGGGCGCTGGCGATGAAGCGGAAAGAGATGCGCGGCTCGACAAGATCGTCGGTGCAACCGTAGTAAGTTTGGCAGCGGTGCTATTAGCGGATATCGCCCTATTATTTTTCTTCGCTCGCGCTGCACGGTTTGCCGCGGTCTTCTTATTGGCGACAATTGTTTTTCCAGATGACACCAATGTAACCCCGCTAGTCGAAAATGATTGCAATTATAACAGTCGTCGTCAGGTAATAAGTATATCTGATGTCGCTTGTTGTATAGCCGCCGTTGACCGCTATAGGCGTGAAAAAATCCGAAAAAGTGTCTTAGGGGGCAGTATCGGCGCTCACTACTATGGCGTGAGACTTGAGCAATCTTATCAGGCGGACCCAAGGACGTCCGCTTAGGTTTCGATCGATTCCGACTTTCCATGGAGCATTGGCATGCTTCGTGTGATGAAGATATCTCGAAGCTTCGGGTTAAAAAGGGAAGGAAGATCGAAATCAGTGATGACAAATTGTAACGTTTTTTCACGAGCGTGTTGCGAATGGTCCGGCTGGTTTTAATTGGGAGGCGATCGGGCTCCCAGTCGGAGGTGTTTTTCATAAGGGATTCGATAAGTCACGAAGGGCGTTTGGTGGCAAACCTTGTCGGAAAAAAATTAGATCGAAGATTAAATGCGAAGTATGCACGGGCATCATGCAAGACCCAAATCTTAGATTCGCTGCATCTCGTATCAGGTCCGCACGCAGTGTTTCCGCGCAATTGCTCGGCTGTCCGGGCAGTGATTCGCTATGACGCGGTACATGCCCGGGTCTTCCAGCGAGAAGCGCTGTACTTCTGGTTGTCGAGCCACAAGGGGCCGGGCATATGTTACAGTGGTAGATTTTTTTGGTTGGCTACGAAAGCCGATCTCAAAGGTGCAACTAGCGGCCACGGTGTCGCGGCATAACGGCGATGCCTACGACGAGGCGTTCAAGAGCTGGGATCTCATGGCGACGCTGGTGTTCGCGCAGCTAGCCGTCATCGACAGCCTGCGCGCACTGGAGGCGGTTTGGAATGCGCACGCGCATCATCATTGTCATCTCGGTGTCGGCAAGTGGCGCTCTCAGCGCTCGCCAATGCCGGTGTGCGCCGGCCGGTCGTGATCTTCGCCGAGACGCGCGGCTGTCAGGAACGGCCGATCGCACGCTGAAAGCGGGAGGGCGCGCAGATGCTACGGCTGATCGATTCGACGCCATCCCGCTCGATCAGCTTGTCGCTTGGTGTACCGGAACGGCCGCACCCACGGTCGCAAGCTCCATGTAATTTACGATCCCGCAACCGACGTTCGCGCCGGCTCGAGGTCTTACCTCTGTCGTCAATGACGGGATGCTGGCTCGGCAGATCTCGATCGGGGTCGGCGCCACCTACGTGTTTAGCAAGGCCGATTGCAGCTATGCTTGGTGGACGAGGCTCAACGACGCCAATGCATCCTATCAAACCGTATGAAGAAGAATGCGCACTTCCGCGCAAAAGCCGGATTATACGGGAGAAGTCGTCGGTGCCGGCTTCACCGTGATCGAAGCCGCTGAGGTCAGGCTGGTCAGCCATGGTCATTCAAATCTAGCCTTCCCGATGCGCCGCGCTCGCATCATGCCCGAAGACGGATCAAGTTGGCCCTGGCCTCCACGACCTAGCGCTTCGGTGGCAGTTTCGGCATATGGGGCCGCGCAAGCTGCCGGCGCTGTTGGAGCGGCATCACCCCGACAGCGTTGGTCGGCGGCGTTCACGATCGGCGATCTGCTGAAGCAGGCCGGGCTGTTCGCGTCAATGAGGTGCCGGCGCCGTCCGCTGGGTCAGCACAGCCATTCGCGGCGGTGGTTGCGCCGAACGACGAATGGGCCACCGACTTCAAGGGCTGATTCCGTACCGCCAATGGCGCCCGCATCGATCCATTGACGCTATCCGCTCCGCCGGAACCGTTATCTGCTTTGCATGCAGATTGTTCCGGCGACAATCGACGGCGCGCGCCTGGCGTTGGCGGTGGCGTTCCGCAACTGCCGGCCGCGATCAGCTGCGACAATGGTGCACCGTTCGGCGCCAGCGGCGCCGGCGCACTGACGCGAATGTCAGCCTAGTGGCTCAGGCTGGGCATCGAACCGTACTTCGTCCACCCGGCCTCGCCGCTGGCGAACGGCCGCCATGAGTGGATGCACCGCACCCTGAAGCGGTAGAAGTCGCTGCCGCCGGCGGCCGACGCTGCCGAGCAGCAGGCACGCTTAGATGCCTTCCGCCGGCATTACAACATCGAGCGTCCGTACAAGGCGATCGGCGACGTCCACCGGACGATCTTTACAGGCCCTCGTCGCGGGCCCTGTCGGAGCGCCTTGAGAATCCCTGATACGACGCAGACCATCAGGTGCGCCGTGTACGCAGCAGCGGCGATCATATGGAAAGGAGAGTGTGTGTTCGTCAGCGAAGCGCTGGTCGGCGAGCTCGTTGGCGATCGACCGGCTCAACGGCTTCCAGCGCTTCGGCCCGCCCCGCGATCGTCCGCGCGATAAACCGGATTGCCAGCACAGAAACTGTCGACCATCATCCCGGTCTGCAATGTCGACCATCATGCCGGTTGAACAGTGCGCTACCCCCCCCATGACAGGATGTCAGGTCTGACAGGTCAGCGTCTATTTCTTGAGGCTAGCGAAAACTCGGGGCAGTTGGCCCCGTAGGGGCGGGGGGGCCTCAAAAGGACCCGCCCTGATTTTAGGACCAGCGTGTTTGACGCGAACGTAGGTGGTCAAAGTCTGAAGATTCCATTCTATTATCGACTTTGAATACTGATTGGACGAGTTTGCCGCCTTGTGGGAGCGGCCTCGTCCAATCAGTCCTACCTTCCTAAGAACATTATAGGGTGTAGTACATTGTTACACTCTTACTCGTAGGCCCTACTCACCGTATGCCAAGACTGGTCCGACAGCCTGGACCGAATATATCCTCGACATGTCTAGTGGGGCATCTCATCGCCTGCATCTGCGTCCTCGGTGGTGAGCCAATCGATCGGTTGACCGAGAACCTCCTCGAACAGATCCCTCGCATCCGATAAACTTGGGAACGAATATTGATATGGTCGTGCGACCGCGCCGCACTCGCTTCGTGCAGATGGCCTCCTCTTTTCTGCTCCTAGCCTAAGAATTCGTTCGCCAAAATGGGAATTGCTTTGACGCCGACGTTCTCCAATCTGCATTGAAGACTTGACATAATCGTCGAACAGCACCGCAGTTGGAATCTGGCGGTGCCAGCCGTCGCCGTCGGTCGTAGTCAGACCTTCACAGAGGCGACCGTACCAATAGCTGTCGACTGAATCGAGCGACCGGATTTTCTGATCAAGCAACGCCTTCGTTTTTGGAATGCTGCGAAAGTTCACAGTCTTCAGATCGAAGCTTAGCAAGTCATGAAGCAGGCGCTCCCGGCCGCCACTATCCAGCTGGTCCTGCATCTCTGCAAAATATTCGTGATTCTCAGCGCAACGAGGGTGTACGTCGAGGACACAAAATCGTCGTTCGTCCACGCCAGCAGGAACAACCCAACCCTCGTTTGAGGTCATAACGATGCGCATGTAGTTGGGCATTCGAATTGGTTCGCCGCCCTTCGCCTCGATCATCTGATATTCTGATGTAATAAGACCCTTCAGCCGCCCCTCGGCCGACTTGTCGCCGGCCCATACAGCTTCGTCGGGTTGCATTAGAAGTTTGTCCGACATGTGCACGTTGAATTGTCCTGTTACATACCTAGCGTCATCAACTTGAATGTAATGGTCGTTGATGAGAGATCCGAAGACCTCGCCGAGCTTACTTTTCCCCGTTCCCATCCTTCCTCGCAGAACAAGAGCTGTTCCGGCCTTCTGTCGAGGTTGTTGAACGATTTGAGCAAACCAGCCAAACACATAAGCATATAGTTTCGTGTCCCCGTTGCAGATATTCTTGAGCAGATGGTCCTTAAAAACGTGATACGAACCGACACTCGATGGAGCTACAGAGAAGCCGCGCCATAGGTTAAAATAGTTGGGTCGACTCGGATGGCCATCTGGATTTGGAAAGAATTCAATTCCCTCATACTGGCGTCGTTGCGGATGGGATATCCAAGCAGCTCCTAATGGGACCAACTTGGTATTTCCTGCAGCATCAGTAATTTGGGTCTTTCGATTGCAGAACCATGCCTTATGCGCATCAAGCGAACGAATTTGAATCGGCCTTTTGGGGTCATCGATAATGATGACTGCCTTGCTCCCCCACATCGCCAAAGCGTGTTTTTCATTAATCTCGGCAATTTCCGGAGAGATGATGTTTTCAACAAGGTCAGCTATCAATTTGGCGTTTTCTTTCAGTTGGTGGGTTGTCTGCACGTTTTGAGTCCTGTCCGCACGCAGCCGTGCGCATTCGAAAACCGCATAAGTTTTCAAGCGTGCTGCGCGTAAGTGGGATTTAATAAAACTGACTGGCGAGACTGTTAGCAAAAATGCCAGCGTGAAGTTTCCCGCCGAGACGAGACTGGTTTTAGGCGTAGGAACGAAGTTTTTCGACGAATGCCGCAATAGATGCCGCAGGAACCCTAGTGCAGCGACCGATCTTAACCGTCTCAAGCTGTTGTTTGCGAATGAGCTCGTAGATAGTGCTTCGACCGACGCGCAGTTCATCTGCCGTCTCGATAATCGTTCGAAGCAATCCCTTCGAGTTAGTCCGGTGGTTGCCTTCGTTCATGGTTCGCTAGTGCCCGTATGTTGCCAGCGTTGTTTGCTGGTGGTTGTCTCGAATCAACCTACGGAGAGTTCGCAACATAGCAATAGCACCCTGATCATCCTGAAGAGATCCGCCTGCGCTGCAGTGGTTTCGGAGATTCTCAGGGAAGACGTTGAGGTCTACCGAAGCTCGCCATTTGCGCGCTGGTGATTCGCGACGTCCGCCAACGTCCAGGGCGAGCTGCCAGTAAACTGCAACAGCAGCCAGGCGACGCACGAACAGCCGCCACAACGATCCGCCCATCACTATTCGTCAGGCCGCCGGTGACGTGTTGGGCTCGCACCATTTAGCCCATGCTTCCATCATCGCCCGCCGCTTCTCCAGAGCGTCACCGCGGCGATAAGCTTGCTCAGATTTATCGCCAATGACGTGAGCCAAGGCCGCTTCGGCCACTTCCCTTGGGAAAGAAGAAACATTCCCAGCCCAATCGCGGAAGCTTGATCGGAAGCCATGAACCGTTGCATCGGTCACCTTCATTCGCCGAAGCATCATTTCCATCGCCATGTTTGACAACGGCCGATCTGCCTTCTGTCCTGGAAACGCAATTTCGGAGCCAAGATTTAAAGGCCGCAGCCTCTCCAAGATGGCTACCGCTCGCCTCGATAGGGGCACGCGATGCTCGCGGCCAGCTTTCATGCGCTCTCCAGGGACAGTCCATACCTGATCCGCGAAATTGACCTCAGCCCACCGAAGTCCGAGGACTTCGCCAGACCGGGCTGACGTTAGGATGCAAAACTCTAGAGCCAATGCAGCGGTTGCGGCGCGCTGCCGCAGATCAACCATGAAAGCCGGAAGTCGCTCGTAGGGCATTGCCAAGTGGTGACCTCGGCTTAGCTTCGCTGGCTTTGGTAAAAGGTGGTCGAGGTGGCCTCGCCAGCGAGCAGGGTTCTCACGGTCCCGAAATCCTTTTGCCTTCGCTGCATCTAGGACCTTCTCGATTCGGCCACGAAGTCGGGAAGCCGTCTCGGGCTTTGTCAGCCAGATAGGCTTGAGAACGCTGAGCACATCGTCCGTGGATACCGCATCAACAGGCAATTTGCGCAAGGGCCCTGCGTACACCGTAAGCGTCATCGTCCATTGAGCGCGATGCTTGGCATTGCGAAATCCGGCCGAAAGTGATTCGCAGACCTGATCCGCCATTGCACCAAATGTGGGGGTCCCAGCGTCATTCTTGCGATCCCCAATCGGGTCTATCCCGTTTGCGATCTTCCGGCGTGCGTCAATCGCTCTATCCCGCGCATCTGCCAGCGAAACTGACGCCGCCCCGCCCAGACCCATTTCCCTGGCGCGTCCACGCCACGTAAAGCGCAATATCCACTTCTTAGAGCCGCTCTCTGACACGACGAGATACAGGTTGCCGCCATCGCTGTATTTGCCTGGTTTCGCTGCTGCGACTTTCCGTGCGGATAATGTGCTTGCCATGTTCCCTTTCGGTAGCCCCCAATTCGGTCCCCAAACATAACACGGATTGAGGCGGACGAAAGCGAACAAGGGCAATCACCGATAGAAAAATTTGCTTACATTTGCGGGGTTTATCTGAACATTGGTGCGCGACGGCGTACTCTTAGGGACCCAAGTTCGGCGGACCCCCTCTCCGCCACCTTTGCTTACACCCTTCATCGCCCTATAAAATCAATGAGTTAGCGTCGGAACAAAGCGAAGTGTCCCCACGGTGACCCTCATTGTGTCCCCCAATCTCGTGCCATCCAGATTGAGCCATTTGCGAAGGGGCCCGCATGATGCCCAGAGCGAAGCACTCGCGTCTCCAAACAGACTCTACCTCCTCTACGACCCGTGCCGATTGCTCGTGATGGGCGGTGCGGGTATGTTCGCTACAGGACAGACCGCGATCAGGACCGAGAATGCCCTACGTCCCCACATCAACAGTCGCTTCGATGAACGACGAACTCGTGGCGGCGGGAAGCGAGTTGGCAGGGAATGACGATGTCCTTCGTGGCGTCCTTGCGGGTTGTGGCGATTGCATCAAAATTCTGGACCTCGACGGTCGCCTCCAGTTCATGAGCGAAGGTGGCAAGCGCATCATGGAGGTCGATGACTTCGCGAAGCTCAAGGGCTGTCCATGGCCTGACTTCTGGGTGGGCGCGGGCAACATCGACGCGAGGAACGCCGTCGAGGTGGCCAAGGCAGGTGGCGTGGCGCACTTCAAGGGTGCCGCAAACACAGCGAAGGGTACGCCTCGATACTGGGACGTTCAGGTTTCGGCGATCCTGGGCAGTGACGATAAGCCGTCTCACCTTCTCTCTATCTCTCGCGATATCACGGACGAATGGCGGGCAGTGTCGGAGTTGAACGAGGCGATGGACCGCCAAGCGTTCTTGACCGCAGAGCTTCAGCACCGCATCAAGAACACGCTTGCCATGGTCGGAGCTATCGCGAACCAGACGATGCGAGGCGACGACGTGGATGCGGCAAGGGAAGCATTCTCGGCACGCCTGATGACCTTGAGCCACGCGCACGACATCCTGATCCAGACCAGTTGGTCCGACGCCCCCATCAAGGAGGTTGTGAACGGTGCCCTTGCCTCCCACCGCACGGGTCAGGGTCGCATCAGCGTAACTGGACCTGACATGGTGCTGCAGCCCAAGCAGGCGCTGGCTCTGGCTCTGGCAGTCCATGAACTGGCCACGAACGCGACGAAGTACGGTTCGCTTTCGGGGAAGGGCAGAGTGGAAATCACTTGGTCGGATGAGCTGACCGAAGGTGTGCCGGGCTTCCGTTTCAAGTGGGCCGAGAGCGGAGGTCCTGTTGTGACCGAGCCCCCTGCGGCGAAGAGGGGGTTTGGCTCGCGCCTCATCGAACGGATGCTCAGCAACGACTTCTCGGCGGAGGTACGTGTCTCGTACAAGCCCAGCGGTGTCGAGTGTGAGTTGGTCGCGCCCCTCTCCGTTCTCACCGCCCCTGCATTGCTGGTCGAGGTGGCGGCTGAGTAGCAGCACGACTCATTGAGCTGCAGCGGGCGATCGCTACGACATGATCCGGCGCTTGTAGTTGGAGGGGCAAGCGCGTCATTCATCGCTTCCGCGCTGCTCTCGGACGCCGGCAGCGTCCCCGCCAACGCCGTTTTAAAAATTGAGGTATTTCCTCTTAAATTCAGGGCGTATCGCATGCCGGCCACCGCCGCTTCGATGGCGCGGTTGATCCGGCTTCGCCATCGATGAAACCACTAGTCAGCTTCTATCCGCGGCTTTGAGCGGCGAGGGGGGGCCGGTCTGCCACCACCGGGCTTCGCCCGTTCTGGCGTATTGGTGCGGTTTTCCGCCACCATCATGCGCCAGCGGTCGAGGCGCTCCGCTTCAAGCTTGCCGTCGGCCACCGCGGCGCGGACGGCGCAGCCTGGCTCGTGGGCGTGGGTGCAATCGCGAAACTTGCAGAGTGGAGCGAGTTCGGTGATCTCTGCGAACAGCTCATCGATCCCGGAAGCGGCATCGCTGACATAGAGCGAGCGCATTCCCGGCGTGTCGATCACCCAGCCGCCGCCCGCGATGGCATGGAGCGAGCGCGAGGTGGTGGTATGGCGGCCTTTGGCATCTTGCTCCCGAATGCTTCCGGTTTTCTGCGGCAGTTCGTGCGACGGCCCCGCCAGCGCGTTGACCATGGTCGATTTACCGACCCCTGAAGAGCCGACCACCGCGACGGTCTGCCCGACACCGCACCAGCTATGCAGCGAGGTCGCGATATCTCCGGTGCGCGGATTGGAGATCACAACCGCCAGACCGCGCTGCAGTGCCGTCGCCTGTTCCAGGTAGAGCGCAGGATTTTCCGCAAGATCAGCCTTTGTCAGCACGATCACCGGTGTGATGCCGGCTTCATTGGCGAGCGCAAGATAGCGTTCCAGCCGGGCGACGTTGAAATCGGCATTGCAGGAGGTGACGATGAAGAGCGTGTCGATATTGGCGCCGGCAAGCTGCGGGGTTCGGCTGCCTTCGGTGCGCCGCTCCAGAACCGTCCGGCGGTTGAGGCGACGTTGCATCAAGAAGGATTCGGGGTCGGCCAGCACCCAGTCGCCGACAGTATAATCGCCGGTGTTGGTGTGAACAGGAAGCACCAGCTTGATCGGCCCGGTCCGGGACATGGCGGTCATGCGGGTGCGGTGGACGGTGGCGATACGCACCGGCAGGGCGCCTGCCTCATCAGGCAAAAGCTGATCGGCAAAGAAATCCGACCACCCCAGACCTGGAAGTGACAATGCGTGCGTGTCTTCAGACGGATCGCTCACCACGTTGTCCGGCAGCCCTGCGCATGACCCATCGCTTATCCTCCATCGGCTCGATGCCGATATGGATGCATGACGTGCTTTTGGCAAATGGCAAGGGGGGCTCGCCCTTGCACGCGGTTTGAAAGACACAGGACCGATCCGTGAGGACTTGGCCCTGCAACCGCATACCGTCCGCAAGGGCTGTTTGCGTGGCGGGTTATTCGTTGATGTCGCGCAGCCGCTGCCGGTTGCGGATCACGATCTGGCGGGCGCCGGAAAAGTCGAGCACGCCCTGGTCATGCAGCTGTGACAGCGCGCGCGAGACGGTTTCAAGCGTCAGCCCGAGGTAGTCGCCGATGTCGCGGCGGCACATCGGCAGCGCCACCATCGAGGATGCTTTGAGGCGGCGGTCCATCTCGAGCAGGAAGGCGGCGACGCGCTCCATCGCGGTCTTGCAGCCGAGCAGCAGCATGTGATCTTCGGCGTGGCGCAACTCGCCCGACGTGACGTTCCAGAGAATGCGCGACACCTGCACGTCGACCTTGGCGACATTCTCCAGGCTGCGGCGCTGGATCAGCCGCACTTCCGTCGAGCAAAGGGCTTCGGCGGTGGCGCGGTGTTTCGTGCCGTATTCGAGGCCGAAGACATCGCCGGCCAGATGAAAGGAGCCGATCTGGCGGCGGCCGTCGGAGAGCAGCTTGTAGGTCCGAACCGCGCCGTGAATGACCTGATAGACGTATTCGGCGGGCTCGTCCTCGCCGAAGATTTCCTCGTCCTTCTGGTAACGAAAGGAGGTCGCCACCATGCCGGCCAGACCCATCACGGTCGCAAACTGGTCGTCGGCGGGAGGTGGGCACATCGCCTTCGCAAAGAGCGCTTTGGTTTCGATCGTTGCGGCTGATTGGGAAAGCATGGCCATCTCCTCGTTGGATGGCCGTTTGTAGGTGTGTCGGAACGCGCCGGATATTTGGTCCGATATCTTAGGGGCAGGCCCTTAAGTACATGTACGGAGGTCGCCGGAGCGCAACTCGGGTATGGCGGCTGCCATCGGCAGGATATCCGTGATGTGGGCCACCAGGCTGTCTTCAAAAAGCGGCTTCAGCAGAACCTGCTGGATGCCGGCGGCGGCAGCCTTGAGGTAGATAGAATCATCGGGAAAGCCGGTGATGAGAATCACGGAGGTCGCGATGCCGCGGGCGCGCAGTTGTTCGGCGACCTGCAGGCCGTCGAGCTCCGGCATCTTGTAGTCAACCACGATGCAATCCGACGGATGCAGCACGGCCCAGTCCAGCATGGCGGCCCCGCTGCGGAACGTGCGTACCGCGAAATCATGGGTTTCCAGCAGGAACTGCAGCGAGCTGAGCACCGGAATGTCGTCGTCGAGGACCAGGACGGTCGGTTTGTGGTTGGCCGTTGCGGTCAATGCCAGTATCCCGAGCAAAGTTGAGCCGGAGATATAGCCCTTGCTGTCCAGCGCCGGTTGATCTGCCTCAATCTTCCAGAATGCCCGCGCGCACCGCGAACCGCACCAGTTCGGAAAGGCTGCGGGCCTGCATTTTCGTCATCACATTGGCCCGGTAGACCTCGATGGTGCGCGGGCTGATGTCATAGTCGCGAGCGATCAGCTTGTTGGAAAGTCCGGCAATCAGGCCGTCCATCACCTGCCGCTCGCGCTGGCTGAGGCTGGCGATGCGAGACGCCAGTTCGCTTACCACGCCCTTGCTCCGGGCGCTGTTTTCGCCGTGCTCAAGGGCGGTGCGGATCGATCCGATCAGCCGCTCGTCCTCGAACGGCTTTTCCAGGAAATCCTTGGCGCCGAGCTTGATCGCCTCCACCGCCAGCGGGATGTCGCCGTGGCCGGTCATGATGATGATGGGCAGATCCGGGCGGATGGTCTTCAGGCTTCGCAGCAGATCCATTCCGTTGACGCCGGGCATGCGGATGTCCGACACCACGCAGCCGAACGGCAGGCCTGACAGATGCTCCAGAAAGCTGGATGCCGCATCGAACAGCGTGACCGTGAAGCCCGCCGAATCGAGCAGGAATTCGAGCGAATCGCGCATCGCCGCATCGTCGTCGATGACGTAGACCGTGCCTTCAAGTGACATGCGTAGGGTCCTGGGGAGCTGCCGCGGGCAGGGTGAAGCGGAACGTGGCGCCGCCGGACGGATTGGTTTCGGCCGACATCTTGCCGCCATGCGCCTCGACGATCGACCGGCTGATCGACAGTCCGACGCCCATGCCGGTGGATTTGGTCGTGAAGAAGGTCTGGAACAGTTTTGAGGCGGTTTCTTCGCTGAACCCGTCGCCGGTGTCGGAGACGGCGATCTCGATCATGTCATCGGGCGCTGCCGAGTTGGTCACGGCAAGTTCCTGTCGCGGCGCGTTCTTCATCGCCTCCACGGCATTGCGGAACAGATTGACCAGCACCTGCTGGATCTGCACGCGATCGACCATCACGCGGTCGAACCGGGGATCGAGGTTGAAGTGCAGCATCACGCCCTGTTCACGGGATCCGGTGAGGCCGAGCGCGCCGGATTCCTCGACCAGCTTGGCGAGACTTTCCACCCGCTTCTCGGATTCGTCACGTGAGACGAAGTCGCGCAGCCTGCGGATGATTTGTCCCGCGCGCACGGCCTGCTCGGCAGCTTTATTCAGCGCATTCTGGATCTTCAGGCCGTTCGGGTCCGTGCTGGCTTCGAGCAGCCGGCGCGAGCCGTTCATATAATTGCTGATCGATGCCAGCGGCTGGTTCAACTCGTGGGCCAGCGCCGAGGCCATCTCGCCCATCGCCGTCAGGCGCGACATATGAATGAGCTCGGACTGCAGCTCCTGCAATTGCGCCTGGGTCTGCTGCTGCTCGGTGAGATCGCGGATGAAGCCGGTGAAGAAAAGCTCGCCGCCGGATTGCATCTCGCCGATCGACAGGTGCATCGGAAACGTCGTGCCGTCGCGGCGGCGGCCGGTGACGATGCGCCCGATGCCGATGATGTGCCGCTCGTGCGTCGTTTCATAACGCTTCAGGTAGCCGTCATGGCGGGTACGATCCGGGTCCGGCATCAGGCTGCTGACGTTCTGGCCGATGGCTTCGCGACCGGTGGTGCCGAACATCCGTTCCGCCGCCGAGCTGAAGGACTGGATCACACCGGCCTTGTCGATCACGATCATGGCGTCGGGCACGGTGTCCAGGATCGAGCGCAAATGCGCCTCCCGGGTCCGCAGCGTCTCTTCCAGCCGCTTCTGTTCATCAATGTCGAGCACCACACCGCCGAGGTGGGACGGCTTGCCATCCTTACCGGTCGTAATGCCGCCTTTGACACGAATCCAGTGCTGCCCGGTGGCCGGCCGGATGATCCGGTACTCCATATCGAAAGGGCCGCCGGTCTCGGTGCAGCGTTGTAGGGCGAGTTCGGTGCGCTCCCGGTCCGGCGGTTCAAGCACCGACAGAAAGCGCGCAAGATCCAGCGGCTCGGATGCCGAGAGGCCAAAAAGGCCGCGGGTGATGGAGGACCAGGTCAACTGCCGTGTAGACAGGTCGAGCTCCCATGTGCCGATCCCGGACATGTCGTAGCCGCGCTGCATATTGTCACCCGGTAACTGCGCCTGGCGCTGCGAATCTACGCTGTCGTCCACGGCTTCCCCTCGCTTCCGCAGCGTTTCTAACATGTTCCCTTGGCCGACCGAAACATGAAGGTCCGCGGCAGGCAAGCCGCAACGAGGCGCCGTGGCGTCGTTTTCTTGACCCTGATCAAAACAGGCTTGCCCCGTTGTGTTGAAATGCCGGCATCGGGGCGAATTCGCGCAAGGATGCGCGGGGGCTTGTTCTTCAAAGCGCATGGGGCCGTCTCTTGTACCAGTTTCTCGAACAGACCGCCGGCGACAACATGACCAGCACGGTCCAGACCGTGACAAGTGGCTTGACGATGCGTGAGCTCGGCAAGCTGTTCGAGCGGGACAATTTCAACACCTATCCGGTGCAGGAAAACGGTCATGTCGTGGGACTGGTCTCGAAATTCGATCTGCTGACCTGCTTCGCCTTCACGCCGGACCACATGGTGCCGCATTACGACGAGTTGATGCAGCGCACCGTCGCCGACGTCATGACCACGGAATTCATTTACGTAGGCAAGGACACCAAGCTGACGCGCGTCCTTCAGCTGATGGTGGATCACCGCATTCGAAGCATGCCGGTGATCGAGGCGGATCGAAGGCTTTCCGGGATCATTTCGCGCGAAGATGTCATGCGCGTATTGGCGCGCTGCGCGCTCGTGTCCGACTGAATCACCGATCGCTCTCGGCTGGAAGCAAGAGGAGACCATCGTGGCTATCAAGGACATCCTGTTGCCGTTGATCGGCGAGGCCACCCCAGCCGCGATTGAAAAGTGCGTGGCGATGGCGGTGGACATCGAGGCCCGCATCTCCGCCGTTGCGATTGAGACCGAGGTCGATGGCGGGGGGGGGAGGCGTGCGCCCCTGGGTACTGGTTTCCAAGGTCGCACTGATCGACCCGCCGCGAACGAAGCGTTCCTGCGCGCGCATCGTGTGAATTGACGCAGCCACTGGTGGCGTTTTCCGACGAGTGATCGCCGACAAGCGTCTCTGAACCACCGAAGCTTCAATCATCGAAATTTCTTGGCGCCGCCCGTCCAAGTTTGACCTCAATCAAATCACCCGCAGCCGGGCCGTGGTTGAAGTCGCTATGCCACGAGGGAAAATTGCGATGCAGCCTAACAACAACGTCAAGTGGATGACTTTCGGCGAGTCGGGACTGGCTGCGCTGTTCGCCGCAGCGGTGTTCCTTTGCCTTATTGCCGCCGCCAAAGCGGAGGATGCGCCGTTCGCCTTCCACGCCTCGCTGGCGGGCATCGCAAGCGTTGCTTCCGTTTTCGCGATCTTCAATCGCTATTTCGAACGCTCATCGCTGCCGCCGCAGGAAATCAACGGACACCCCAACTATAATTTCGGTCCGATCAAGTTCGCATCGTTCATGGCGATGTTCTGGGGCATCGCCGGCTTCACCGTCGGATTGCTGATCGCGCTGCAGCTGGCATGGCCAGCGCTGAATTTCGATCTGCCCTGGACCAGCTTCGGTCGGCTGCGCCCGCTGCACACCTCCGCGGTGGTCTTCGCCTTCGGCGGCAACGTGCTGCTGGCAACGTCGTTTTACGTGGTGCAGAAGACCTGCCGGGTCCGGCTGGCCGGCGATCTGTCGCCCTGGTTCGTCATCCTCGGCTATAATTTCTTCATCCTGATCGCGGGCACCGGCTATCTGCTCGGCGTGACGCAGTCCAAGGAATATGCCGAGCCGGAGTGGTACGCCGATCTGTGGCTGACTATCGTCTGGGTGACCTACCTGCTGGTGTTTGTGGCGACGCTGGTCAAGCGCAAGGAACCGCACATCTTCGTTGCCAACTGGTTCTACCTTGCCTTCATCGTCACCATCGCCGTGCTGCATCTCGGCAACAATCCCGCGCTGCCGGTTTCGTTCTTCGGCTCGAAGTCCTACGTCGCCTGGGGCGGTGTGCAGGATGCGATGTTCCAGTGGTGGTATGGTCACAATGCGGTCGGCTTCTTTCTAACCGCCGGCTTCCTCGCCATCATGTACTACTTCATTCCGAAGCGTGCGGAGCGGCCGGTCTATTCCTATCGGCTGTCGATCGTGCATTTCTGGGCGATCATCTTCCTGTACATCTGGGCTGGCCCGCATCACCTCCACTACACGGCGTTGCCGGACTGGGCGCAGACGCTCGGCATGACGTTCTCGATCATGCTGTGGATGCCCTCCTGGGGCGGCATGATCAACGGCCTGATGACGCTGTCGGGCGCCTGGGACAAGCTCCGTACCGATCCGGTGCTGCGCATGCTGGTGGTATCGGTCGCCTTCTACGGCATGGCCACCTTCGAAGGCCCGCTGATGTCGATCAAGGTCGTGAACTCGCTCAGCCACTACACCGACTGGACCATCGGCCACGTGCATTCCGGCGCGCTGGGCTGGGTCGGCTTCGTCTCGTTCGGCGCACTGTATTGCCTGGTGCCGTGGATCTGGCAGCGCAAGGAGCTTTACAGCCTGAGACTGGTGAGCTGGCACTTCTGGATCGCGACACTCGGCATCGTGCTCTACATCTCGTCGATGTGGGTGTCCGGCATCCTGCAGGGGCTGATGTGGCGCGCCTACACCTCGCTGGGCTTCCTCGAATATTCCTTCATCGAAAGCGTCGAGGCGATGCATCCGTTCTACGCCATCCGCGCGCTCGGCGGCGGGCTGTTCCTGATCGGCGCGCTGATCATGGCCTACAATCTGTGGATGACCGTGCGCGTAGGTGAAGCTCAATCCGAAGTGCCGTTGTCGGTCGGCGCCTCCCTGCAAGCGGCCGAGTAAGGAACTAATCGATGTCATTCTGGAGCCGACACCAACTTTTCGAGAAGAACTCGATCGCCCTGATCGTGGGCATCCTTCTGGTGATCGCCATCGGCGGTCTCGTCGAAATCACGCCGCTGTTCTATCTCAAGAGCACGATCGAGGTCGTCGATGGCGTGCGCCCCTACACGCCGCTGGAGCTGACCGGGCGTAACGTCTACGTCCGCGAAGGCTGCTATCTCTGTCATTCGCAGATGATTCGGCCGTTGCGCGACGAGGTCGAGCGTTACGGGCACTTTTCGCTCGCCGCCGAGAGCATGTACGATCACCCGTTCCAGTGGGGCTCCAAGCGCACCGGGCCGGATCTGGCCCGCGTCGGTGCGAAGTATTCGGATGAGTGGCACGTCACGCATCTGAGCAACCCGCGCGACATCGTTCCGCAGTCGGTGATGCCGGGATACAAGTTCCTCGCCAGCACGCCGGTCAACTTGGAACAGATCGCGGATCACCTGCGCACCAACCGCGCCATTGGCGTGCCCTATTCAGACGACCAGATTCTCAACGCCGTCGCCGATACCAAGGCGCAGGCCGATCCCGACAGTGCCGAGGCCGACGCTTTCGCCAAGCGCTATCCCAAGGCGGTGGCGCGAAACTTCGACGGCAAGCCCGGGCTTCCCACCGAAATGGATGCGCTGGTCGCCTATCTGCAGATGCTGGGCACGCTCGTCGATTTCAAACTTTACAACGAAAAAGCAAACCTCCGCTGAGGAGACGCATATGCGCGCGATACTGACTGTTCAAAACTTCGCTTCGGATTTTGTCGTCTCGGTGTGGACGCCGCTGTTCGTTGGAATCTTTATTGCCATCGTGGCTTACGCCCTCTGGCCCCGCAACAAGGCGATGTTTGATGCAGCGGCACGCCTGCCGCTGCAGGAGGATTGACCGCATCATGTCTCACCATGACGAAAACTTCGACGCCGTCACCGGCAAGACCACGACCGGCCATTCCTGGGACGGCATCAAGGAACTGAATACGCCGTTGCCCCGCTGGTGGGTCCTGACCTTCTATGCGTGCATCGTGTGGGCGTTCGGCTACTGGATCGTCTATCCGGCATGGCCGCTGGTCTGGAGCTATACGACCGGCGTTGCGCAATACTCGTCGCGCGCCGATGTCGCGGTCGAGCTTGCCAGACTGGAAAAGATCCGCGGTGACAAGATGGTGACGCTCGGGGCCGCGCCGCTGGCGGACATCGAGAAGGATCCCGCTCTGCTGGCGCTGGCCCGCGCCCGTGGCAAGGCGGTGTTCGGTGACAATTGCGCGCCGTGCCACGGCAGTGGCGCGGCCGGCGCAAAGGGCTATCCGAACCTGAACGACGACGACTGGCTGTGGGGCGGTTCGCTCGACCAGATCCAGAAGACGATCCAGTTCGGCGCTCGCTCCGGCCATGCCGAAGCGCATGAGGGCGCGATGCTCGCCTTCGGTCGCGATGGGACGCTGAAGAAGCCCGAGATCGTCACGGTGGCCAATTACGTTCGCGCGCTGGCGGGGCTGCCGGCGGCTGCCAAGTATGACGCCGCCGCGGGGCAGAAGCTGTTCGCGGACAATTGCGCTTCCTGCCACGGCGATGCCGGCAAGGGTAACCCGGAGATGGGCGCGCCCAACCTGACCGACAAGATCTGGCTGTATGGTTCCGACGAAGCCACCCTGATCGAAACCGTTACCAATGGTCGCAACGGCGTGATGCCTGCCTGGGTCGGCCGGCTTGATCCCGCCACCATCAAGGCGCTGACGGTCTACGTGCATTCGCTCGGCGGTGGCCAATAGGCCACCGCAGGCTTCTGCCCTCAGGTTGAGGTGGATCAATCAGGTCTCGGGATTTGGAATTAGGGTCATTTCAGTACGAGAGATGCCCCTATGAACAAGCCCATCAAAGCAGCGGAAATGGATCCGGACGACTACGGTCCCCTCTATGCCCCCCACAAGAAGATCTACCCCCAGGCGGTGCACGGCCGGTTTCGCCGCATCAAATGGGGGCTGATGGCGTTCTGCCTCGGCGTCTACTATTTGCTGCCTTTCGTTCGCTGGGATCGCGGCATCGGTGCGCCCAGCCAGGCGGTGCTGATCGATATCCCCAACAGCCGCTTCTATTTCTTTTTCATCGAGCTGTGGCCGCAGGAAGTCTATTACTTCACCGGGCTGTTGATCCTCGCTGCGCTGTCGCTGTTCCTGATGAACGCCGTCGGTGGCCGGATCTGGTGCGGCTATCTGTGCCCGCAGACGGTGTGGACCGATCTGTTCTACGCGGTGGAGCGCCTCGTTGAGGGCGACCGTCGCGAGCGCATGAAAAAGGATGCCGACACGGACAAGGGCGGCCTGAAGCTGCAGCGCTTCGCCGAAATCCTGATGAAGCATTCGATCTGGCTGATGATCGCGTGGTGGACCGGCGGCGCATGGGTGCTGTATTTCAACGATGCGCCGACGCTGGTGAAGGAACTTGTCACCTTCCAGGGGCCGATGCTGGCCTATATCTGGATCGCCATCCTCACCGGGACCACCTATCTGCTGGCCGGTTTCGCGCGCGAGCAGGTCTGCGTCTATATGTGCCCGTGGCCGCGCATCCAGGCGGCGCTGACCGACGAATGGGCGCTCAACGTCACCTATAAATATGACCGCGGCGAGGTCCGGACTTCGCTGAAGAAGGCCACTGAGCTTCGCGCGGCAGGCCAGCCTGCCGGCGATTGCGTGGATTGCCAGCAATGCGTGGTGGTGTGCCCCGTGGGCATCGACATCCGCAACGGTTCGCAGATGGACTGCATCCAGTGCGGGCTGTGCATCGACGCCTGCGACAATGTCATGACCCGGATCGGCCGGCCGACGCGCCTGATCGGCTACGACAACGACATCAACATCCAGCGCCGTGAGGCCGGCAAGTCCGAGATCTACCGCATCGTGCGGCCGCGCACGATCGCCTATGTGGCGATCATCGCTGTCGTCAGCAGCATCATGCTGTATGCGCTGCTCACCCGTTCGATGCTCGACGTCAACGTGCTGCACGACCGCAACCCGATCGCGGTGCGGCTCAGCGACGGCTCGATCCGCAATGCCTATACGGTCCGGCTGCTCAACAAGCGCAATGTGGACCGCGTCGTCGGCATCGACGTCGAAGGTCCCGTCAACGCCGTCATCCACGTGGTTGGCGTCGACTCGGTGACGGCGGGTCGGCCGAGCATCGTCCTCGGGCGCGACCGCACCACCGAATTGCGGGTGCTGGTGACGGCGCCTGCGACCAGCAATACCGAAAAATCAATTCCGCTGAAAATGCGGGTGACCGATCAGGAGCTCGGCGAGGTCGCCACGGCCACTGACAATTTTGTTGCACCATGAGTTTCCCGAGGACCATTGCATGACCACCTCCACCGTGAAGCCGCTGACCGGCCGCACCGTTCTGATCTGCTTGATCGCATTCTTCGGCGTTATCATCGGGGTCAACATCACGCTGGCCAAGCTGGCGATTGATTCGCTGCCGGGGACCGAAGTGGACAGCGCCTACGGCGCCAGCCTCGCTTATGAAGGCGAGATCACCGCGGCGCGAGAGCAGGCCGCGCGCGGCTGGAAGGTGAATGCCCATGTCGCGCGCGACGCCGACGGCCGCGCCGAGGTCCGCGTCGAAGCGCGCGACCGCAATGGCGCGCCGGTTCAGGGATTGAGCTTCACGAGCCGCCTGGAGCGTCCCGCCGACCGCCGCGGCGATCGCCCGGTCCAACTCGCCGAGGCCGGCACCGCGACGTATCGCGGCGATGTCACGGCGCTGGCGCCCGGCCTGTGGGATCTGGTGCTGGAAGGCGATGTCGGTGGCAAGCGTCTGTTCCTGTCCAAGAACCGCATCGTGCTGAATTAGGAATATCCCATGCAAGCCACGCGCGACTTCTCGCATTACATCCGGGATCTGGAGTCCGGTCTGTCGCATATCGACCTCGCGGTGGAGGGCGTCAGTTGCGCCGGCTGCATGGCCAAGATCGAGCGCGGCCTGTCGGCGATGCCGGACGTCACGCTGGCGCGGGTCAATCTCACCGACAAGCGCATCGCGCTGGAGTGGAAGCGAGGCGCGCTGGACCCTGCGCGCTTCATCGATCGCCTGGCTGAACTTGGCTACAAGGCCTATCCGTTCGAGACCGTGCGTGCCGAAGCGGTCGAGACCGCGCAGTCCAGGTTCCTGATGCGCTGCCTGGGCGTCGCGGCTTTCGCCACCATGAATGTGATGATGCTGTCGGTGCCGGTATGGTCCGGCAGCGTCGGTGACATGATGCCGGAGCAGCGCGATTTCTTTCACTGGCTGTCGGCGTTCATCGCTTTGCCGGCGGCGGCCTATGCCGGGCAGCCGTTCTTCATCTCCGCGTTCCGCGCGCTGCGCGCGCGTACCACCAATATGGACGTGCCGATCAGCATCGGCGTGATCACCGCTCTGACGATGTCGGTGGTGGAAACCATCCATCACGCCGAACATGCCTATTTCGACGCGGCCATCATGCTGCTGACCTTCCTGCTGTTCGGCCGTTATCTCGACCAGAACATGCGCCGCCGTACCCGCGCCGTCGCTGGCAACCTTGCGGCGCTGAAGGCGGAGACGGCGACCAGGTTCATTTCCGACATGGAGATCCGCGATGTGCCGGTGGCGGCGCTGTCTCCCGGCGACATCGTGCTGGTGCGCCCGGGTGAGCGCTGCGCAGTCGACGGCACGGTGATCGAGGGGCGCTCCGAGATCGACCAGAGCCTCATCACCGGCGAGACGCTGTATGCGCCGGCCGAGCGTGGCACGGCGGTCTACGCCGGCACCATGAATATTTCAGGCACGCTGCGGATTCGCGTTTCCGCCGCGTCTGAAGGCACGCTGCTGGCGGAAATCACGCGGCTGCTCGACCATGCGCTGCAGGCCCGCTCGCGCTACGTCATGCTGGCGGACCGCGCCTCGCGGCTCTATGCGCCGGTGGTGCATGCGGCGGCCTTGCTGACCATGTTCGGCTGGGTGCTGGCCGGGGCGAACTGGCACGATTCGATTGTCACCGCGGTCGCTGTGCTGATCATCACCTGCCCCTGCGCGCTGGGTCTGGCGATTCCCACCGTGCAGACGGTGGCGGCCGGCGCCATGTTCCGTGCCGGCGTGCTGCTGAATTCCGGCGACGCCATCGAACGCACCGCGGCCGTCGATCATATCGTGTTCGACAAGACCGGCACGTTGACGATGCCGGATCTCGACCTCACCAACGGTGCGCTGGTTCCGCCGGACATGCTGGAGCTCGCCGGCCGGCTGGCGATGGCCAGCCATCATCCCGTGGCGGCCGCGGTGGCCCGCGCCTCCGGCGCAAAGTCGCCGTTGAAGGGCATCGTGGAAGAGCCCGGCCAGGGCGTGTACGGCGTCGTCGATGGCGTGGAAGTCAGGCTCGGCCGTCCGTCGTTCTGCGACGCGGACGACATGGCCAATGAAATTCTCAGCGGCGATCCGGAAATGTCTGCCGTCGCGTTCCGCCATGGCGACGCCCGCTATGTTTTTGCGGTCCGCCAGCAACTCCGCCCCGATGCGCCGGCCATGGTGGCGGCGCTGCAACGGCGCGGCATCGCGGTGGAAATTCTGTCGGGAGACCGCGAGCCGGCGGTCGCTGCCGCTGCCGCCAGCCTCGATATCGCGCAGTGGCGCGCGGGCGTCACACCTGCCGAGAAGATCGCACGCATCAGCGAACTCAAGGCGCAGGGCATCAAGGTGATGATGGTCGGCGACGGGCTCAATGACGCGCCGGCACTGGCGGCAGCGCATGTGTCGATGTCGCCGATCTCGGCCGCGCATCTCAGCCAGGCCACTGCCGATCTCGTGTTCCTCGGCAAGCCATTGGCGCCGGTCGTCGCGGCGATCGACTATTCCCGCAAGGCGCTTGATATCATGCAGCAGAACCTGTGGCTCGCCGTGATCTACAACGCGCTGGCGGTGCCGGTCGCGATCGCCGGATTCGTGACGCCGCTGATTGCCGCGGTGGCGATGTCGGGATCGTCGATCCTGGTGATGCTCAACGCGGTGCGTGCCCGCCGCGTGAAGGACCGTTCCTGATGGAAGTTCTCGTCATTCTCGTTCCGCTGGCACTGGCGCTCGGGCTGGTCGGCCTCGGCGGCTTCCTGTGGTCGTTGAAAAGCGGTCAGTATGACGATCTTGAGGGGGCTGCCTGGAGGGCCATCTCCGACGACGAACCGGCCGCCGCGCCGGCCCGTCCGGTCGATCGATCGTAACTACACGTACCGGCGTACATTGACCTCTTCGAGGTCCAGCCCCTGCTCGATCTCGTGCAGCACCGAATCGTGGATTTCGCCGCTGCGATGCATCCGCAGCAATTCGGCGCGGCCGGCGGCGTTCGCGGCCAGCACCGCGTTGTAGTGATCGACGCGGTGCGGCATCAGCGTTTCGGATTCCTCGGAGAAGCGTTTCGCGGCGTTGACGCGGTAGCTGTACTGCTCCATCAGCCGCGGGTGGCGATGGCTGCCGTCAGGATTGAGCGATTCTGCCTCCAGCGCTGCGAACTGCGCCGTGGCGACCCGGGCGCGGGCCTGCGCTTCCGTCAGTTGTGACGTCTGTACCAGGGAGAAATCGCCCTTCACCAGCAGCCGTACCAAAGGCGCCAGCGTGGTGCCCTGCACCAGCACGGTGACCAGGATCACGGCGAAGGTGACGGCAAGGATGAAATCGCGGCCGGGAAATCCCTCCGGCAGCGACAGGGCGATCGCCAGACTCACCACGCCGCGCAATCCGGCCCAGCTCATGATGAACGGCACCGCCAGCGGCGGCGAGGGGTCTCTCGCGCGCAGCGACGTGGACATCATGCGCGGCAGATAGGTCCCGGGAAAAATCCAGACGAACCGCGCCACGATCACCGCGCCGACGATCGCCGCGGTCGCCGGCAGCAGCGCCAGCATCGCGTCCGTCCCGCCGAGCCGCGTGAGGATGCCCCTGAGCGACAGCCCGATCAGGATGAACACCAGCGATTCCAGCGCGAACACCACGGCGCCCCATACCGCCAGCGCCCTGGTGCGCGTCGCAGCCCCGATGATCTCGTGCTGTTTCCAGCCCAGGATGATGCCGCAGGCGACCGTCGAGAGTACGCCGGAAACGCCGAGCTTTTCTGCCGCGATGTAGGAGATCCAGGCGTTGAGGAAGGTCCAGATGATGATCAGGTCGATGTCGCGCATCCGCTTGATGACGAAGATCGTGACAATGGCGAAGGCGACCCCCAGGGCAATGCCGCCGATCGCCAGCCACGCAAAGGTGAGCGAGGCCTCGCCGATCGAGAAGCTGCCGGTGAGGGCCGCGGCGACGGCGAAGCGGAACAGCACCAGGCCGGAGGCGTCGTTGACCAGGCTCTCGCCCTCCAGCAGCACGATTACCCGCCGCGGCAGCGGCACCGACGATAGCACCGCCTTCGCGGCCACCGAATCCGGCGGCGAGACGATGGCGCCGAGAGCGAAACACGCCGCCCATGGCAACGAGGGCATCACCATATGGGTGACGACGCCGACCACCAGCGTGGTGAAGAATACCGCGCCGACGGCGAGCTGCAGGATGATGCGGATATCGGCGCGAAAATCCCGCCACGAGGTGAACCACGCGCTCGACATCAAGAGCGGCGGCAGGAACAGCACCAGTACCAGGTCGGGATCGATCTCGAACTCCGGCGCGCCGGGGATCAGCGCAAAGCCGATCCCGCCCAGGATCAGCGCGGCCGCTCGCGGTAAATTCAGTCGCCGCGCGACAATGTCGAGCACCACGATCACCGCCATCAGCAGCAGGATCAGCTCAAATCGGGCAACGGCGCTCATGCAGGCCTGCTATTTGCGAGGAACGGTAACGCCGTGATGCGACGCGTCGTCATCGCTTCTTGCAAATATGCGACATGCTGTACAGGTTGCCGCAGAAGCCGCGCGGTCGCGCCCGCGATGAAGGTGGCCAGGCTACGCCCGCACACTTTCTCCCAGGTAATTGATTGCCGCCGTCACTCCGCCTTTGCCGTGCGGGATGCCGAGCGCCTGCAGGGCCATCTCGATCACGCCGAGGGTTCCGAGGATCATCGGTGCATTGACGTGGCCCATATGGGCGATGCGGAACGCCTGGCCCGAGAGGTCGCCGATGCCGACGCCGAGAATCACACCGCAATTGTTCTTGCAATAGGCCAAGAGCGGCGCCGGGTCGGCCATCGTCACGGTGGTCACGGTGTTGGAGCGCTCGGCGGGTTCCTCGATGTTGAAAGCGAGCACGCCGCCCTCCGACCATGCCGCCACCGCTCGGCGCACGGCTTCGGCCAGCAATTGATGGCGGCGGAAGACGTTCGGCAGCTTCTCGTCGAACAGCATGTTGAGTGCTTCGCGCTGCGCGAACAACAGATGCACGGGGGCCGTGCCGGAATATTTGTTGTAGTGCTCCGGCCCGCCGCGCGCGGTCCAGTCCCAGTAGGGCGTGCGCAGACCGGCGGTCTGATGCACTTTCTGCGCGCGGTCGTTGGCGACGACGAAGCCCAGTCCGGGCGGCGCCATCAGCCCCTTCTGCGAGCCGGACATCGCGACATCGATGCCCCACGCATCCATTTCGAACGGCATGCAGGCGAGCGACGCTACCGCATCGACCATGAACAGCGCCGGATGGCCGGCGGCTTTGATGGCGCGGCCGATCGCTTCAATGTCGTTATAGGCGCCGGACGCCGTATCGACCTGCACCGCCAGCACCGCCTTGATCTCGTGTGCGGTGTCGGCGCGCAGCCGGGCTTCGACTTCGGCGGGGCGGATGGCGCGGCGCCAGTCGCCCTTCAGCCCTTCGACGTCGACGCCCATATCGCGCGCGACCTGGCCCCAGCCGACCGCGAAGCGGCCGCTCTCCAGCACCAGGATCTTGTCGCCGCGCGACAGCACGTTGGTGAGCGTCGCCTCCCAGGCGCCGTGGCCATTGGCGATGTAGATGTAGGACTGCGCGGTCGTGCCGAACAATCGGCTGAGGTCGGCCAGCAGGCTGGCGGTCAGTGCAACCATCTGCTCCGAATAGATATCGAGCGCCGGGCGATGCATCGCGCGCAGCACTTCGTCGGGCATCGTAGTGGGACCGGGGATGGCGAGAAACTCACGCCCTGCACGAACAACCATGTATGATTCCTTGCTGTCGAAGCGAGGCTGCCTTGTGCCACGCAAGCGGCGCGGAATCAAAGCAGGCTATTTCTTCAGCGCCGCGGCGATCGCGGCAAAGATCTGGTCCTTGATCTCGGTCGCCGGCGGCGACGGGATGGTGACCGCCGGGTCGTTGCGCTTTTGACAGGCGACGACGAGGCGAAAGATCCACACTTCGCCATCGGTGTAATACGTGTCGCCGCCGCCATTGCGGCCGGCCATGGTCGGGCCGATCCCGGTGACCTGGTATTTCGCCTCGACCATGCTGGCAGCGCGCAGGTCGTCGAACATCACGCTGCGCTCGGCATCGATATCGGGCGCGATGTGATGGGTGATCGCGCCGGTGTAGTCGCTGATGCCGACGCTGCGGTCGAAGGTGGCGTCACCGAGCCAGACCGGACGGTCCTCGTCGCCTTTGTCGAGCACCTTCCAGAACCGCACATGGTGGCGATGGTCGGCGCTGTTGCCGACCGGCTTCTCGAACGCCAGATCCTCGCGGCGGCCGAGATAGATCAGCGGGCTGACCGGCGCATCGCGATAGGGGCGGTCGAGCAGCACGCTGCCGGCGATCTCGAGCGAGGAGCGCCAGGTCACGGCATCGGCGGGGTACCAGCCGGCGGCCTGCATCGCGCACAGCACATCGGCGCGCTCGCCGATCAGCCCGACATTGATGGGGTCGCCCGGAATGCCCTGCGCGGTCATCGTGGTCATCGGCATCCCGGCCAGCCGCTTCTGCCGGTCGTGATGCGTCCAGAACGTCGGCAGCAGCAGATAGGCGGTGACGCCGTACAACGCGAGCAGCATCACCGTAAGTCGTAATGTACGATTCACCCGCCCGAGGCCGCGCCTGGGGCGATGTTGATCCTGTTGTGGTTCGTTCAATTGCTGCGGCCTTGCCATCTCGTCAGCGAGAGTCGCACGCGGCCGGGCCTATGTCATCGCCGTGTTTCGCGACAGCCGGCGGCTTCGGCTTCTTCCTTGGAGCAGAACCAGCGCGTGCCCTTAGAGACCTTCATGCTGATCTTGGCGTACCAGCGACTCGCCGGCGTGTGATAGATGCAGACTCCGGCGCGGTTGACGTTGCCCTTGATGGTGCAGTCCGGCGATGGCGCCGCGGCGCCGGAGGCCGAGGCGAGCAGGATCGCCAGCGCGCTTTCCGGCGGCTTGGTCGCGCCGAGGATCGCCGTCTTCTTGTTGCGCACGCGCCAGTCCCACGGCGCGATGAAGGCGCCGGCCCACAGCCCGGCACGGGCGTCGCGCGCGACCTTTTCGTCAGCACTATAGGCTTGCGAGAACCGTATAAAGGCCAGTGCCCAGCCGTTCTTGACCATCCATTGCGAGACATCGTCGCCACCGATCTCGCACTTGGCGACCGAACGGCCGAAGCGGTCGGTACGCAGCACGTGGCAGGTCCATTCCTTGTCGCCGGCAAATTTCGCCAGCGCTTCATGCGCCGCCACACCACAGGTCCAGCGTTCGCCCGAAGCGTTGAGGCAAAGCTGGTCGTTGGACGGCGCGTCGATGCCGGCCAAGCGGATCCGGGTCGATCCGAACGCGACCTGGTCGCCGTCTCGGATTTTCGGCACGCCGGTGACATCGGCGGCCTGCGCCAGCGCAGGCCATAGCAGCGCCAGAACGAGACAGACTTTTTGCAGCATGCAGTGTCACCGGTTCAATGCGTCGGACAGGTGCTGCAACACTGCGTGTATTCAGCTGCTCGCGCCAGCGCAGGCGGCCACGGCGCACTTCAACTTCGCGCGAGAATGCTTCGAGGACCGACGGAATTGTCAGGTCGCGTTCCCGGAATGGAACCCCTGTGCGCTTGGGTACATGTGATGCGCGATCGGTAACGCTGTCTTGAAGGGCCGCGGGTACCGGTTGCCGAACTCACTCCTGGTGGGGTAAAGAAATTGCTGCGGTGCCGCAAATTAATCGCAATAGTTGTCGAAAACCCTGGCACTCTTTCAAACCTCAATCGACGTCGACGCGACCCATGCGGGCGCGAGCGATGACCGGAAATGATGTTATGAACGTTTTGCAGATGCGCCTGTCCCGCCGAACGATCACCACCGCCGCGGCTTTCGTCGGGCTGGTGTCGCTGGCGATCGGCGCCCATGCCGCGCTCAACAAGCGCTCGCTCGACGCCGCAACCGCTGCCGCCGTGCTTGAGAACAACTCCACCGGCAAGCATGCCCGCCTCGCTCTGGTGATCGGTAACGGCCACTATCCCGACGCCGCCACGCCGCTGACCCAGCCGATCAACGATGCGCGGGCGCTGACCAGCGCACTGCGCCGCGACGGCTTCGAGGTTGACGTCGTCGAGGATGCGACCAGGGAAGACATGGCCCGCGCGGTCGATCGCCTCAAGGCGAAGATCCGTCCGGAATCGGTGGTGATGCTGTATTTCGGCGGCTTCGGCGTTCAGGTCGGGCGCCAGAGCTACCTTTTGCCGGTCGATGCCGCGATCTGGAAAGAGGCGGATATCCGCCGCGACGGCACCAGCGTCGAGGCGCTGCTTGATGTCATGAAGGAGCGCGGCGCCCATGCCCGCCTCGCCGTGATCGATGCCTCGCGCCGCAATCCCTATGAGCGCCGCTTCCGCGGCTATTCGCGCGGCCTGGCCCCGATCGCGGCGCCGGACAACGCGCTGATCCTGTCTTCGGCGACGCCCGGCAAGGTCACCGACGACGCCGAGGGGCCGACCAGCCTGCTGGTCACCGAACTGCTGAAGAACCTGAACGGCGCACCGACCGGCGAAGCCAGGCCCGCCGGCGCCGAAGCCGTGTTTACCCAAACCCGCCTCGCGGTCACCCGCGTTTCCAATGGCGAGCAGGTTCCCGTGGTGTCGTCCTCGCTGGTCGAAGACCTCCCGCTCGGCACCGCCCCGGCCGCCGCGAAGGCCGGCAGCTAAACCAGAGCATTCGTCAGTTGAGTTGAGGCTTGTCCAACGTGACGGCCCCTGAGCCGTCATTGCAAGGAGCCCTTGCGACGAAGCAATCCAGTCTTGCTTCGCTTGTGGCCTTGGATTGCCGCGGAGAGCAAAAGGACACGCCCGCGACAACGGCTCTGCCGCCGCCCTCAATTCACCGCAGTGAAGAACCGCGCCATGCGGAAACCCGACAGCCAGTTGCTGACCGGCTGGTTGCGGACGCCCAGATCCCAGGAGCCGACGATGGCATCGACGCGGCCGACCAGATTGTCCATTGGGAGCAGGCCTACGCCGCCTGATCGCACGGGGACGCGGCTGTCGGCAGAGTTGTCGCGGTTGTCGCCCATCACGAACAGATGGTCGGCGGGCACGGTGACTTCCGCGGTATTGTCGAGCCGTCCGTTGTCGAACAGCTTGAAGATCGGATGCGACACGCCGTCAGGCAGCGTCTCGACATAGCGCCGTGCCGGCTCCGAGCCCCCATTGTCGTCTTCCGCAGCACCCAGACCGTCGGGCTTGATGGTGGTCGCCACGCCGTTGATCCAGACCACGCCGCCGCGCAGCTCGATACGGTCACCAGGCAGGCCGATAACGCGCTTGACCCAGACCTGCGAGCGGTCGCCGGGCCAGCGAAACACCACGACATCGCCGCGCTTCGGCGTCGCCGCCAGCACACGGCCGGTCTCCGGTAGCGAGACATGGATCGGCAGTGATGCCGTCGAATAACCGTAGGGAAACTTGGTCGCCAGCAGCGCGTCGCCGATCAGGAGAGTCGGCTCCATCGAGGCCGAAGGCACGTAGAACGGCTCGGCCAGCGCGCCCTTGGCGATGAACACGATGCCGACGATGGCGGCGATCTGAGCCAGTTGTACGGACCAACGCCTGGCGTTCGCCGCGAAGGTGGAAGGAGGTGTGACGATGTCGCTCACTAGCCTGTTCCTCCAATGGTGATCTTGTCCATGCGCAGCGTCGGCTGGCCGACGCCGACCGGCACGCCCTGGCCGTGCTTGCCGCAGGTTCCGATGCCGTCATCCAGCGCGAGATCGTTGCCGATCATGCTGATGCGGTGCAGATCGGTCGGGCCATTGCCGATCAGCATCGCGCCTTTCAGCGGCGCACCGATCTTGCCGTTCTCGATCTTGTAGGCCTCGGTGCACTGGAACACGTATTTGCCGGAGGTGATGTCGACCTGGCCGCCGCCGAAATTGGCGGCGTAGATGCCGTTCTTCACCGAGGCCAGGATTTCGGCGGGGTCGCGCTGGCCCGCCAGCATGTAGGTGTTGGTCATCCGCGGCATCGGCACATGGGCATAGCTCTGGCGCCGGCCGTTGCCGGTCGGCTTCATGTTCATCAGCCGGGCGTTCTGGCGGTCCTGCATGTAGCCGACCAAAATGCCGTCCTCGATCAGCACGGTGCGGTTGGTCGGCGTGCCCTCGTCATCAATGGACAAGGAGCCGCGGCGCGCGGCCATGGTGCCGTCATCGACCACGGTGACGCCCTTGGCCGCGACCTGCTTGCCCATCAACCCTGCAAAAGCCGAAGTCTGCTTGCGGTTGAAATCGCCCTCCAGCCCATGGCCGACGGCTTCATGCAGCATCACGCCGGGCCAGCCGGCGCCCAGCACCACGTCCATTTCGCCGGCCGGGGCCGGCACCGATTCCAGATTGACCAGCGCCTCGCGGATGGCGCCGTCGGCGGCTTCCCGCCACGCCTTGGTCTCGATGAAGCGGGCATAGCCCTCGCGGCCGCCATAGCCCTTGCTGCCGCTTTCCTGACGGTCGCCTTGGCCTGCGACCACCGAAATATTGACCCGCACCAGCGGGCGGATGTCGCGGTAGCTCTCGCCGTCGGGGCGGAGGATTTCGACCACCTGCCAGGTGGCGGAAAGGCTGGCGGTGACCTGCCGCACCCGCGGATCCTTGTCGCGGACATAGGCGTCGATCTCGGCCAGCAGCTTGACCTTGCTTTCAAAACCCGGCGCTTCCAGCGGATTGTCGTCGCTATAGAGTTTTGCATTGGTGTGCGCGGGCGCCGCGGCCAGCGCCCCCGAATAGCCGCCGCGGACGGCTGAAACCGCATCCGCCGCGCGGATCAGCGCCGGCAACGAGACGTCGGTGGAATGCGCATAGCCGACCGCGTCGTCCTTGACCGCGCGCAAGCCAAACCCCTGCGAGGTGTCATAGGTCGCCTGCTTCAGCCGGCCATTGTCGAACATCAGCGCTTCGGTCTGGCCATATTCCAGAAACAG
>NZ_JAQGJT010000153.1 GCF_028290495.1 Tardiphaga sp. | reverse complement strand
CCAGTTTCGAGCCACTGGCCGAAGCAAAGCGTCTCGGTATGTCGGTCGTCGTCATAGATCATCTCCAGTGCGGCGACGAATTGCCCGCGGTCGACGCGCTGGTGAATCCGAACCGGCCCGACGATCTCTCTGGCCTCGGCCATCTCGCCGCCGTCGGCCTCGTGCTGGTGACGCTGGTCGCGGTCAACCGGGAACTTCGCGCACGCGGATTCTGGACCGGTGAAATGCCGGAGCCGGATCTGTTGGGCATGCTGCATCACGTGGCACTCGGCACCGTCGCCGATGTCGCGCCGCTGACTGGGCTCAACCGGGCGTTCGTGGCAAAAGGCCTGATCGCGATGCGGCGCCGCGATCATGTCGGCCATACCGCGCTGATGGATGTGTCGCGGCTGAACGGCCCGCCGGAAGCCTGGCATCTCGGTTTCATGCTGGGGCCGCGCATCAATGCCGGGGGCCGCATCGGCCGCGCCGATCTCGGGGTGCGGATGCTGCTGGAAGGCGACGTCTCGGAGGCGGCGCGGATCGCCACGGAGCTCGATCGCCTCAACACCGAGCGCCGCGTCATCGAGCAGATGGCGGAGGCGCAGGCGGAAGCCGAGGCGCTGGCCTCGCTCGGTCTCGAAGACAAGGGGGCAGTAATCGTCACGGCCTCGGAAGGCTGGCATCCCGGCGTGGTAGGTCTGGTCGCGTCGCGGTTGAAGGAGAAATTCTCGCGTCCCGCGTTTGCCATCGCGCTCGAGCCGGGCGGCATCGGCACCGGCTCGGGCCGTTCGATCTCCGGCGTCGATCTCGGCAGGGCCGTACGGCAGGCGGTGAAGGACAAATTGCTGATGAAGGGCGGCGGCCACGCCATGGCCGCCGGCGTCACGCTGCGCAAGGAGCGGCTGGCGGAGTTCCGCGCCTATATGGAAAGCGCGCTGGCCGCCGATGTCGCCAATTCGCGGCACGAGAACGAACTGTTCATCGACGGCGCGGTCAGCGCGCGCGCGGTGACCACGGAATTCGCAAACATGCTCAATCGCGCAGGCCCGTTCGGCAGCGGTAATCCCGAGCCTGTGGTGGCGCTGCCGTCGCATCAACTGGTTTATGCCGACGAAGTCGGGCAGGCGCATCTGCGGCTGCGATTCAAGTCCGGCGACGGCGCCATCGTCAACGGCATCGCGTTCCGCTCGATCGGCCAAAAGCTCGGCAACGCGCTGACGCAGCATCGCGGGCAGCCGCTGCATGTCGCGGGATCGCTCGCGGTCGACCGCTGGCAGGGCACCGAGCGGGTGCAGTTTCGCGTGATCGATGTCGCGGTGCCGGATCAGGGGCCGGCGATGATCAGGTAAGCCGTTGCGGCGATCGCAGCGCTCCGTTGGCGAGGTGCGAATATTTTACGACGTAACCGAAACGACCGTCGAGGTTTCGGCGATCGTGACCAAATCGGAGGTGGTGGTGGGTCAGTTTGAATATCCGCTGTTGGCAAGAGCTGGCCCCGGAAGCGGCTGGTCCGATTTACCGAAAGATCGCAGGGAAGCGGACAGTGGTACAATTGCCCATCCTCACTCATACGGCGGAGGCATCAGGATGGCTTTGCCATGATTTGTCTCTGAATATTTCAAGGCATACTCGATTCTATCGTAACCAAACGATTCTCCTCGTTTTGTCTTGAAGTGAGGCATCGTGATAATATCGGCGAGGTCATCGAGTGCTGCTCTGAGTTTTTGCCGATCTTGAACGGCCTGACTTCCAAAATTGCTAAAGTTTCTTATCGTCAAGCTCTTTGCCATGAGCATGCTCGAATGAAAGCAGACAGGTGCGCCGCCACCTAAATATCCATACGCGTAAACGGTTGATCCATGCGCAACGAGCGGCATGATGCGGTTGAGAAGGTCTCCGCCGACCCCATCGAAGATAGCAGTGGTTTTCTTCTCTTCAGCCACCGTTGCAAGATCCTGATCGAAATTGGGATCGGTCTGAACCAGGATTTTTTTGGCACCAAGTGCGGTCAGTTCTTGCCAGCCGGTTGTGTCTCGTACAATCGAAACAATCGGAACGTCATAGGCGAGTGCAATGCCCAGCATTGCGATGCCTGTCGCCGAAGTTCCGGCTGTAACCAGAACACCTCGATGCTGGTCCTGTTGAGCCTGTTTCCAGAAAGCGTAAGGCGTGATTGAATTTACGAGAGATCCTGAATAATCGATCGGATCGATGTCGTCGGGCAATGTCACGCAAGTCAGGTGATGCATTTGCGCAATCTCGCACCAGCTTCCGATGGTCTCGCCTGCATTTATCAGCGAGCGGTAAAAGGAGACTTTCTTTCCGAGCCGGCTCATCGGGACCCCTTCGCCGACGGCTATAACAGTACCAGCCCCTGACACGCCCCAAATATCGTAGAGGCTTGTTGGAACCTGGCCGAGCGGTGCTCGCTTGAGGAATGCTATGTCACCCGGGTTGATGGCGCTTGCGTCCGTCTTGATGAGCATGTGCTCCGCCACAGGCTTGTCCGGTGCGGGAACTTCGCGGACTTCAAGGTCTCGGCCGGGCGTTGTACAGATGGCTTTCATGCGATCTCCTGTTGCTGGTCCATGGTTCTGTTCATTCAGGCCATGGACCAATCCGTGATGAAACGTGATGTCCCGACGCCACGTAAGCCAAAGTAGCAGTGCTTGTAAGTACGGAGTTTTTTGTTAGCGTAGCTCTATGAAACCAATGCCATCGAAATGCCCAGTCGCATTCACCTCACGGATCTTGGGTGGCCGCTGGAAGGCAAGAATCATTTGGGCACTGGTTCAGAAAGGAACGTTAAGATTTTCTGAGATCAGGGCAGCTTGCCCGCCGATCAGTGACCGAATCCTCTCCCTTGAGCTGAAAGAGCTGGCCGCTTGGGGATTTATCGAGCGCAAGGAGTATCCGGTGATTCCACCGAAAACCGAGTATAGGCTGTCGTCAGCGGGTCAGACCTTGAAGCCTGTGATGGCGGCGATGGCAGAGTGGGGATTGGCGAACAGGGATTCATTAAGCGATCCCGGCATTTGAGTATGCAGCAAGGTCTGGATTTGTGAACGCACCATTTCCCATCCCTTTCTCTGAGGCAGAACGGATTGTGGGTTCAGACGGCGCTCGCTAAGCATGCCCAATGTCCGCTGTCGGGAGAGCGCAAAAACGCGGTGGGGGTCCGTATTGGGCGCATCCCTTCCGCATCAACCGCTAGGCTGGCTGGCGTTCGTTGGAAGCAGAAATTCAAACTGACCCACTACCAAGTCGGAGGCTGAGTCATGGCTCGCACAGTTCGGAAATCCGGAGTGAAAGAAGTTCCGCTCTCGGAGGTCAAGCTCGAAAACGACCCGCGATTTTTGCGGCGGATCGGGCAGGCGCGCGACAGCCTGCAAGCAGGGCGCGGGGTCCGTCTGGAAGACATCGAAACGGAATAGCGACAATCGGGCAAGAGGCCCGGGATCACGAGCCCTGCCTCAACCGCGCCAGCACCTTCAGCCCGCCGTAACCGTCGGCGGGCAACAGGCCCATCTTGATCTGATAATCCCTGATCGCCTTCATGGTGTCGTTGCCGACGCGGCCGTCGGTGCCGCCGGTGTCGAAGCCGGCTTTGGTCAGGCGTGTCTGCATCTCCTGCACTTCGGCCAGCGTCAGCGCGCGTTCGGATCCTGGGAACGGCTGGATGAAGGGCGGCGCGCCCAAAATGCGATCGCCGAGATGGCAGATTGCCAGCGCGTAGTTCATCGACGGATTGTAGCTGCGCACCGCGTAGAAATTCGGACCGAGCAGGAAGGCGGGGCCGCCCTGTACGGGCACCCACATCTGCGCCGATGCGTTCGGCTGCGGGAACGGCTGGCCGTCGGCGCGGGTGACACCGGCGCTGGCCCACGCCGCGTAGCTGCGACTGCCGCTCGAGGCTCCGCCGGGCGCGCGGACTTCGTAGCCCCAATGTTCGCCGCGGTGATATTTGCCGCGGTTGACCAGATAGCGCGCGCTGGAGCCGAGCGCGTCGTCGGGTTTGCCGAACGGCGACACCCGCCCGTCCTTGTCGTAGTCCATGCCGACATTGAGCCAGACTTCCGGCATCCACTGGGTGTGTCCCATCGCACCGGCCCAGGAGCCGCGCATTTCCTCCGGCGTGCCCCAGCCGCGATCGACGATTTTCAGCGCATTGATCAGTTCGGTTTCCCAATAGGCGCGGCGGCGCGGCTCGTTCCAGGCAAGGGCCGCGAGCGACGGGAATATCGGGCGCATGTGGTTCTGCTGCACCAGGGGATCGCCATAGGCCGATTCAACGCCCCACAGCGCCAGCAGCGTGCCGCGCTCGACGCCAAAATCCTGCTCGATGCGGCCGAACAAGGCCTCGTTCTTCCGCAGCGCTTCCTTGCCGGCGATGATACGCCAGTCGGAGGCGCGGCGGTTGACGTATTGCCAGATCTGCTCGTGGAATTCAGGCTGCTTCTGCATCGACTTGAAGACGGACATGTCCGGCTCGATGCGGCCCATCACGCGGGTATAGGTGGCATCGGAAACGCCCTTGGCCAGCGCGCGGGCGCGGAAACCGTCGCGCCAGGCGTCGAAGCCGGGCGGCGCGGCAAAGGCTGCGGCAGGCAGTGCCAGTACGGCGCCGGCGGCAAGGCCGGATCGCAGGAGCGCGCGGCGCGAGAGCTTGCGGGAATCTATCAGGGTCATGGCCGCAGTGTAGCGGCGCAGTGGTGTTGCAGGCAAAGGACATTGCGCCGCAATTCCGCCTGCACGAGCGGGATGGTGCTTCGGCAGGACGCGGCTATATTCGCCGGCGAATCATGAAAGGAATTGCCGATGTCGCTTGCTCCGCGCCGCGAATACAAGGATTTCAAGGCGTTGACGCCGGAACTTGAGAGCATGGTGAGGGCGCTCGGCGCTGCGGCTTCGCAGTTCGGTATCGACAAGCAACTGCTCGAACTGGTCAAGATCCGCGCCTCGCAGATCAACGGCTGTGCGTTCTGCGTGCAGTTTCACATCATCGCGGCGCAAGGCATTGGCGTGCCCGCCGAAAAGCTCGATCAGCTGGTGGTGTGGCGGGAAGCGCCGGTGTTTTCGGCGCAGGAGCGCGCAGCGCTGGCTTGGACCGAGGCGCTGACGCTGGTATCGCAGGGCGTCAGCGACGACGTCTATGCCGAAGCGAGCGCGGCGTTTTCCGAAAAGGAGCTGATGTACCTGTCGTCGGCGATCGCCGGCATCAATGTCTGGAACAGGTTTGGCGCGGCATTCCGCTGGACCCCGCCGTCGCGGCCGAAGCCGGCGACCTGAGTATTCCGGACGCCAGTTGGCGCCCGGAATACAGATCGATCAGTCCTTGGCGCGTTCGACGTAGGAACCGTCTTCGGTCATCACGACGATGCGGGTGCCGGTGCCGATGTGCGGCGGCACCAGGGTGCGGACGCCGTTGGCCAGCATTGCCGGCTTGTAGGACGACGACGCGGTCTGGCCCTTGGTGACCGGCTCGGTGTCGACGACTTCGACGGTCGCGCGCTGCGGCATGGTGATTGCCACCGGCAGCAGGCCGTGCAGCGACAGCTTCACGGTCATGTTTTCCTGCAGATAGGGCTCGGCATCGCCGATCACGTCCTTCTGCACGGCAACCTGGTCGTAGTTGTCGTTGTTCATGAAGTGGAAGCCGTCGGCATCCTTGTAGAGGTAATTGAAATTCTGGTCTTCGATGGTCGCCTTTTCCACCGCGTCCGTGGTCTTGTAGCGCTCCGAGATCTTCACCCCGTCGCTGATTCGGCGCATTTCGATCTGGCTGACCGGGGTTCCCTTGCCGGGGTGGATGTTCTCGGCGGTCAGAACCACGTAGAGCTTGCCGTCTTGCTCGATCACGTTGCCCTTACGAATAGAACTGGCGATGACTTTCACAGGTGTGTTTCCTAAAATTCAGGCCCGGGACCGATCCGGACGAGGGTGTCCTGTGGCCAGCGAAGCAGTTTCAGCGCGCAACATACTGATTTTGCCCGTCGAAGCCAGCGTTTTGCGGCTCCACAAGGCGGTCGTCTGATGCCCGGCAACGAACGGCCGTCGCCGTGGTGGGCCCCGGCGCGGCACCAGGACCGCCGCGGCTTCCTGCTGGCGCGCGGCGCCATCTCCCGGGCGACCCGGAGCTGGTTCGAGACGCAGCATTTCGTCGAGGTCGAAACCGGCGTTCTCCAGGTCTCGCCGGGCAACGAGACGCATTTGCATGCGCCGAAGACCGCATTGATCGACCGCGATGGCGAGCGGTTGGTGCGCTACCTGCGTACCTCGCCGGAATTTGCCTGCAAGAAGCTGCTGGCGGCGGGAGAGGAACAGATTTTTGAGTTTGCGCGCGTGTTTCGCGACCGCGAGCGGGGCGATCTGCATCTGCCGGAGTTTACCATGCTGGAATGGTACCGCGCTGACGCCGGCTATGAAGCGGTCATCACCGACTGCATCGTCATCATTGCGCACGCCGCGCAGGCGACCGGCATCAAGCAGTTTTCGTTTCGCGGGCGCAGCGCCGATCCGTTTGCCGATCCGGAGATGCTGACCGTGGCGGCAGCGTTCCGGAAATTCGCGGGCATCGATCTGCTCGCGACGATCTCGGGCGCGAACGGCGACCGTGCTGCACTGGCACTTGCGGCGGCGGACAAGGTGCGCATTGCCGATGACGACACCTGGTCGGATATTTTCAGCAAGGTGCTCGTTGAACACGTCGAGCCGCAACTGGGGCAGGGGCGGTTGACCGTGCTGTTCGAATATCCGGCACCGGAGGCCGCACTGGCGCGGACCGCCCGGCACGATCCGCGCGTCGCCGAACGCTTCGAGGTCTATGCCTGTGGCGTCGAACTTGCCAACGGCTTTGGCGAGTTGACCGACGCCAACGAACAGCGCCGGCGTTTTGCGGCCGACATGGACGAGAAAGAACGCCGCTACGGCGAGCGCTATCCGCTCGACGAGGAATTCCTGGAAGCGGTCGCGGCGATGCCGGATGCCGCCGGCGTGGCACTCGGTTTCGACCGTCTGGTGATGCTGGCGTCGGGCGCAACGCGGATCGATCAGGTGGTGTGGACGCCTCCGGCGGGCGCGTCATGAAGCTCACCGCGACATTGCGGCAGCCGTCCGAACTGGTGGCGCAGGGGCTGGCACCGGAGGTGGCGCTGGCCGATCTGGAGAAGGTCGCGGCACGCTATGCGGTCGCGGTGACGCCGGCCGTGGCGGAACTGATCGATAGTAACGATCCCAACGATCCGATCGCGCGACAATACATTCCCTCGGTCGAAGAACTCGACGCGCAGCCTAATGAGAATGCCGATCCGATCGGCGATCACGCCCGTTCGCCGGTCGAAGGCATTGTGCATCGCTATCCCGACCGCGTGCTGTTCAAGCTGGTGCATGTTTGCGCGGTGTATTGCCGGTTCTGCTTCCGCCGCGAAATGGTCGGGCCCGGCAAGGAGACGGCGCTGTCGCGCGAGGCCTATGCAAGCGCGCTGGATTACATCCGGTCGCACGGTGAAGTCTGGGAAGTGATCCTTACCGGCGGCGATCCCCTGATGCTGTCGCCGCGGCGGCTCGGCGAGATCATGGTCGATCTCGCGGCGATCGATCACGTCAAGATCATCCGGCTGCACAGCCGCGTTCCCGTGGCCGATCCCGCGCGCGTGACGCCTGAGATGGTCGCAGCGCTGAAGGTGCCGGGGGCGGCTACCTGGGTGGCATTGCACGCCAATCATCCCCGTGAATTGACCCCAACCGCGCGTGCCGCATGTGCGTTGATGGTGGATGCCGGTATTCCTCTCGTCAGCCAGTCGGTGCTGCTGCGCGGCGTCAACGACGATGCGGCTACGCTGGAGGCCTTGATGCGTGCTTTCGTGGAATGCCGCATCAAGCCGTATTATCTGCACCACGGCGATCTCGCGCCGGGCACCGCGCATCTGCGCACGACTATCGCGCAGGGCCAGGCGTTGATGCGGGCGCTGCGCGGCAATATTTCCGGACTTTGCCAGCCGGATTATGTGCTCGATATCCCCGGCGGTTTCGGCAAGGCGCCGATCGGCCCCGAATATTTGATGCGGGACCCTGATGCAGCGGATGGAGCGGCGACGGAATCGGGCTATCGTGTGTTGGATTACTGTGGCGACGTTCACCTCTATCCGCCCAAGGCGTGAGCGTGGCCACCTGACAGGTCGGAGAGGCTCCATGAAGAAATTGATCGCAACGATCGTTTGTCTGACGCTCCTTGGCAGCGCGCTGGCGCAGGCTCAGGATTCAACACGCAACGCACCGCCTGCATCGGTGAAGCGCTCCCAGCAGGGCGATCAGCCGAGTCCCGCCGCGCAAGCGCCGATCGGCCACCGCCAGCCGCGCGCCGGCGATGTCCCGTCGGAAACCGGCACCGCCGACCCCCGCAAGATCGACGCGCAGGATCGCGACCTCGACCGGATGATCAAGGGAATCTGCAAGGGCTGTTGAAGTGCTCTTGGGCGCCCCCTCAAAAAAGGGGGCGTCAGGTCCGGATCAATTCAGCGACGGGTTCCGCGGCCGATAGCTGCCGGATTTGTCCTTGATGAAGATCTCGGCGACCTGAGAGTGGCGGATCGGCTCTCCGGACTCATCGGGCAGCAAGTTCTGCTCGGAGACATAAGCGACGTATTCGGATTCCGAATTTTCCGCGAGCAGGTGGTAGAACGGCTGATCCTTGCGCGGTCGCACGTCCTCGGGGATCGACAGCCACCATTCCTCGGTGTTGTTGAACTCCGGATCGATGTCGAACACCACGCCCCGGAACGAAAAGATCCGGCGCCTGACGATCTGGCCGATCTGGAACTTGGCGGTGCGCGCAATGATCATTCTCGTCGAATAGACCAGGATTGTGGCCGATGCTAGAGGCAAATGACTGAATTGAGACCGCTTCGCCGCTCCACCCTACCGCCCGCGCCGGGCCAAAAATGAAGAAAAACGCCTTCCGATGATGGATGTCCTCAATCTGGCGCTGCCCTATTTCGGATTGATCTTCATCGGCTTCGCTTGCGGCAAGGTGAAGAGCCTGCCCGAGGCGGGGCTTGCCTGGATGAACTTCTTCCTGCTGTACGTGTCGCTGCCGGCTCTGTTCTTCCGCATCATGGCGAAGACGCCGTTCGAGCAACTCAACAACCTGCCGTTCGTGATTGCCACCACGGCGGCGACCGCGACCGCGTTTTTCCTTTCGGCCTGGGTGGGCAAGGTGATTGGCCGGCTGACGCTGCGCGAGGCGGCGATGGCCGGCCTGTCCGGCGGCTACGGCAATATCGGCTATATGGGGCCGGGGCTGGCGCTGGCGGTGCTGGGCACGCAGGCGGCGGTGCCGACGGCGCTGGTGTTCTGCTTTGACAGCATCTTCCTGTTCTCGATCGTGCCCATAGCGATGGCGCTGACCTCCGGCGACAAGCGGCCGCTGCTGCCGACGATCGGCATCGTCATCAAGCACATCGTGCTGCATCCGCTGATCGTCGCGGCCTATCTCGGTGCACTCGCGGCGGCGTTCCACGTGCAGATGCCGGTGGCGATCGATGGCATGCTGGTCTTCCTGCAGAATTCGGCGGCGCCGGTAGCGCTGTTCACGCTCGGCGTCACCGTGGCGCTGCGGCCGTTCGGACGGGTGCCGTGGGAGGTGCCTGCGGTGATCGGCGTCAAGCTGATCGTGCATCCGCTGATCGCGTTCGCGCTGATGCTGCTGGTGGGGCCGTTCCCGCCCGAATGGGCGGCGACCGCGGTGCTGCTCGCCTCACTGCCGCCGGCGCTCAACGTGTTCATCATCGCCCGGCAATACGACACCTGGATCGAGCCGGCTTCAGTCGCCGTGCTGGTCGGCACCTTCGTGTCGGTGATCACGCTGACAAGCGTGATGTATCTCTTGAAGACCGGGCAGATCGCGTTTCCTTAAGAGCTCTTCCGCCACGACGGCGACAGGCCTTCGCGCATGGCAACGCGACGCAGCGGACCGACCGAGCCGATCAGCTGCATGCCGATGCCGCGCATCAGCTGGACGGGAAGGAGGTCGCTGAGCAACGAGCGGTTGGCCATGTCGATGGCGAAGGTGCGGCTGGCGATGTCGCTGCGCCGCGCCCGCTCGAATCGTGCCAGCACGGTCGGCCCGCCGATGTCCTCGCCGGATGCCATGGCGTCGCCAACGATGCGGGCAATGTCACCGGCGTCGCGCAGGCCCATGTTGAGACCCTGCGCGCCGATCGGCGGCACCACATGCGCGGATTCGCCGACCAGCACGACGCGGTTCTTCGCGACCTGCTTGGGCTGCTCGATTCCGAGCGGAAACAGATAGCGGCCGGGCTCGACGCTGACGCGGCCGAAGATCGAATGCGATTGCTTCTCGGCAGCAGCGGACAGTTCGGTGTCGCTAAGCGCCATCAGCCGCTCCGCTTCCTTCGGCGTGGACACCCAGACCACGCTGCAGCGCTGGCCGGGCAGCGGCACGAATACGCAGGGGCCAGAGGTGGTGTGAAACTCGGTCGATGTGTTGTGGTGCGGACGTCCCACCGACATGTTGAAGGTCAATGCTGCCTGGTCGAGCGGGCGACGTTTGACCTCGATGCCCGCGGCGTTGCGGCACAGCGATTGCCGTCCGTCGGCGCCGACGACCAGTCGGGCAGACAGCGAGGCGCCCTGCGTCATGTGGACGACGACGTTGTTGTCACCCATGCGGATCGTCTCGGCGTCGTCATCAATCCGGGTGAGATTGGCCAGTTCTCCGGCGCGCTCTTCCAGCGCCGTCATCAGGTCGCGGTTGGCGATGTTGTAGCCGAACGTGTCGAGGCCGATTTCGGCGGATACGAACTTCACTTCCGGCGCGCGGATCAGACGGCCGGTGTCATCGACCAGCCGCATCGTGGTCAGGTCGGCGGATTGTCCGGCGCAGCGACGCCAGACGTCGAGGCGCTCAAGGAAGTCCACGGAGCCGCCGAGCAGAGCGGTGGTGCGGTTGTCGGCATAGGCCGCGCGGCGCGCCACCAGGGCGACGCGGGCGCCGGTGTCGGCCAGCGCGATCGCCGCAGCAAGGCCGGCGGGGCCGCCGCCGACCACGGCGACGTCGTAGGGAAGGGAGGTCTCGTTCATGGTGCGACCATCGGCGTTTGGCGTCATCTTTTCAAGGTGCCGGTCCGGATCGCCAGCCATGCGGCGGCGCAACATGGCGGCCGCGGCTGTGCAACTGTTGCGGATTGCTGCTAGCTTGGCCCTCGCACATGGACGCCTTCAGCCCGCCACCGCCGCCATCCCGGACCGCTCAAGCGGCGGCGTTCGCCGTGCATATTTTCACAGCGCTGGGCGCCGGGATTGCACTGCTCGCGATGATGGCCGCCGTGCATGGCCACTGGGCGGCGATGTTCGGTTGGCTGGGCCTGGCGTTGCTGGTCGACGGGCTCGACGGTCCGATTGCGCGCCGGCTCGACGTGGTGCGGGTGCTGCCGGACTGGTCCGGAGACGCGCTGGATTTCGTGGTCGATTTCATCACTTACGTGTTCGTGCCGGCCTATGCGATCATGGCAAGCGGGCTGCTGCTGCCGTGGACCGCGACCGCGCTGGGCGTCGGCATCGTTGTGTCCAGTGCATTGTATTTTGCCGACAAGCGCATGAAGACCGCCGACAATCACTTTCGCGGCTTTCCCGCGCTATGGAATGCCGCGGCCTTCTATCTCTTCCTTCTGAAGCCTCTGCCTGTCGTCGGCAGCCTGATCGTGCTGGCGCTGATCGTGCTGACCTTCGTGCCGTTTCACGTCATCCATCCGGTGCGGGTGACGCGGTGGCGCAGGCTCAATCTCGCGCTGGTCGCGCTCTGGGCCGTGCTGGCGGTTGTCACCATCATCAAGGATTTTGCGGTGGCCTGGCCTGTCACCGTCGCGCTCTCAGCGATTGCGATCTACATCGTCGGCGCCGACGCAGTGATCCGTCTGCTCAAACCGCCCCGTTAGCGCCCCGCAGTTGACAACACCGGCGCGTTGGCTATCGCTGGGGTCATATGTATCCTAGGGAGCGAAGCGATGACCAAGGCTGTGCGCGTTCATAAAGTCGGGGGCCCCGAGGTGCTCGTTTACGAGGCCGTCGATGTCGCAGCACCCGGCCCCGGAGAGGTTCGCATCCGGCAGCACGCCATCGGCGTCAACTTCATCGACGTGTACTTTCGCAACGGTCTCTACAAGGCGCCGCAGATGCCGTTCATCGCCGGCAACGAGGCGGCGGGCGAGGTGATCGAGGTCGGTCCCGGCGTCACCGGCTTCCATCCGGGCGACCGCGTCGCCTATTATTCCAACCTGGGCAGCTACGCGACCGAGCGTGTGTTCGCGGCAGACCGTCTCGTCAAGCTGCCGGACCGCATCACCTACGAGCAGGGCGCCGTCTTGATGCTGAAGGGCCTCACGGTCTGGTATCTGCTGCACAAGACCTTCAAGGTCGAGCCGCACCACCGCGTGCTGATCCACGCCGCAGCGGGTGGCATCGGCCTGCTGGCGTGCCAGTGGGCCAAGGCGATGGGCGCGCATGTGATCGGCACCGTCGGCTCGAAGGAAAAAGGCGAGCTTGCGCTGGCCAACGGCTGCGACCACGTCATCTATTACAACGAGGAAAACTTCGTCGATCGCGTCAAGCAGATCAGCCGCAACGAGTTGTGCGACGTGGTCTATGACGGCGTCGGCAAGACCACGTTCCCGGGCTCGCTGTCGTGCCTGAAGCCGCGCGGCATGTGGGTGTCGTTCGGCAATGCGTCCGGTCCAGTGCCGCCATTCGCGATCGCCGAACTCAACAACCACGGTTCGCTGTTTGCAACGCGGCCGAAGCTCAACGACTACGTCGGCAAGCGCTCGGAATTGCTGGAAGGTGCGGACACGCTGTTCTCGGCAGTGATCGACGGCAAGCTGCACGTGCCGATCAACCACGCTTACGCGCTGAAGGATGCCGCCAAGGCGCATATCGATCTGGAAAGCCGCGCCACGACCGGCGCTTCTATTTTGAAGCCGTAAGGTTACGTGCCCCGGACGCTATGCGATACGCCGTATCGTTTCGCAGATCCGGGGCTCGCTTCTTGTTGCGCAACCGGTAGCGCTACAGACCAAGCGCCACGGTGGCCCAGTCGATGATCGTCTTGCTGCCGAGGAACTCAACAACGCCGGGTTCGATAGCGGTCGGTCGATCATGTCCGGTCAAGACCGTGGCGACGATGGCATCGCAGCGATCGTTGAACGCCAGCGCCAGCGCCGAATGCCGTGCCCGAAACGGCGTGGCAAGGGTGTAGGACCGGCTGCGGCCGTTCATCCAGGCCACCTTGATTGCGCGCCCCGATCCAACAACGGCGGGCACGTCACCCATCAGCCTGAAGTCGCTGAGGCGCTCGAGTTCCTCGTCATCCGCCACGCCCGTCTTACAGTTGCAGAAGCCGATCTTGGCCCGGACATAAAGGTTGGTCTCAGCGCCGCAATCCGCCGCCATGCAGCGGAAGGCCTTGCCCTTGCCCCATTCGTCCATCGGGAAGGGCCATTGCACCTCGGTCCAGACTGGTCGCACCGGCGTTTCAGTCGCACCGCCGGCACCCGGTAGAGTCGCGTGGAAATAGGCGGATGCTCCAACCAGTCCGCCGATTCCGAAGCCGCCAAGAACGGCAATAACGAGCGTTCGCTTCATCGCGTGGACCGTGAAAGAAGTTGGGGCCGTGTCAGAACTTGCTCCGTTCCGATGGGATCGGAACGGAAGCTCCGGTTTTTTGTTTCGACGCGTTGACCTGGCGCGCACCGGTATCAGCTTCGCGCGAAAACGCTTTAGTTGCGGGCGACGAAAGTCCGTGCCGCTATCAGCGCCGGCCGTTCGGAATCCGATTCACGCGCGAGCGTGAGCAATTTCTCATAGGCCGCCTTCGCCTTTGTCTTGTCGCCCACGGCCTGCGCGGCTTGCGCAGCACCGACATAGCCGTTGTAGCGGTTCGGCTCCTTCGCCATCGACACCTCGAAGGCCGCGAGCGCTTCCCTGGCCATGCCGCGGTCCAGCAGCATGTAGCCATAAAGCTCACGCGCCGGCGCCAGCGGTCCGGGGGTCACCGGTGACTTGTCGGTGTTGTCCTCAGCCTCGACAGCGGCTTTTGCCGATTTCAGCGCATCATCGAACTTGCCCTCGGCGTAGAGCGCCCAGGCTGTTGCCACCTGTTCCTGAACCTCGACCTGGCCGGCCCAGTAGGTGTTTTTCGCTTCACGCAGTTTTTCGCGCATTTCCGCCAGCCGGGCGATGTCGGCGCGCGCGGCATCGGGATTGCCGGAATGCGCCGCCCCGAGTGCGCGGGCGAAATAGCTCACCGCCATGACGTGCGGAAATTTGCTCGGCTTGACGTCGAGGTTGGCCGCCCCCTTCCAGTCGCCGCGTTCGATCATGAAGCGCGCTGGCGCGGCGGCCCGCGAAAAGGCAGCGCCAAACGCATCGGCACCGAACTGGCCAGCTTCGACCTCGTCGATCACCTTTCGCGCCTGCTTGTCCTGCCCGAGTTGCAGATAGGCGTAGACCAGATAGTCCTGTCCGTGCATTTGGTCGCCGATTTCCTTGTCAGCCTTTGCCGCCTGTACCGACGCCGTGTTGGCCGCGATCGACTCGTTCCAGTAACCGACGCGGGTGAAGATATGCGACGGCATGTGCTGTGCATGCGGAGCGACCGGGGCGATCGTCGCATAGCGCAATGCGGCCGGCAGCCCCCGGGCGGCGATGGCCGGATAGTCATAGAGATGGATCAGATAGTGGGCGACGCCGGGATGCTGCGGCGCGCGCTGGAAGATCGGTTCGAGGATCGCGATGCCCTTGAGCTGGTTGGCATAGGTCTTGTCCGCGGATGAAGCTGCGACATTCAGCGTGATCGCGTAGAAAATTTGAGCTTCGTCGTCATCGGGGGATTTCGCCGCCAGTGCTTCCATCGCCTTGAGATAGGATTGCACACGTGCTTGATGCGTGACGCTGTCGTAGCCGACATACATGGACGCCAGCGCATCGATGTAATCGCGCTCGCGCTGTGTCTTCGCGCCAGCGGCCTTCGCCTTCTCGATGGCTGCGAGGCCCAGCGGGAGGTTCGGCGCGGGCACCGGGCTATGGGGATTGTCGAGCAGCGACAGCGCAATGCCCCAATAGGCGATGGCGCAATCAGGATCCGCCTTCAGCGTTTCCTCGTAGATCTCCCGGGAGGCGCTGTACCAGAACGAGTGCTGATAGCGCATGGCTCGATCAAACCGGCGCTGCGCCGTTTCGTTGCACGACGTGGCGAAATGAACCGTGCCGAGCTTCTGATCGGTGTTGTCCTGGGAAAAGCCCGGCGCCGGCGCTAGCAGAGCAGCGCATGCCACGAATCCAGCAAACAAATTTCCACGCATCATTCTCTCCCTGCTGAGACGAGTCGATTACGTTTCTTCTGCTTTTACAACTTTAAGCATACGCTTGTGCGCTGCAGGGTTCAACTTGACGATGGCGCAAGCTGGATGCCCTCGGCGCAGCGATCAGCGGCATGGCGTCAGTACCCCGCCACGGTCCCGTGCAGATCATAGGCGTCTGCGCGTTCGATCTTCGCGGTGACGATCTCGCCGACTTTCAGCGGGCGGCGTGCCGAGACGTAGACCGCGCCATCGATCTGCGGGGCGTCGGACTTGGAGCGGCCTTTTGAGACGGTCGGGCCGACCTCGTCGATGATGACCTGCTGCCGGGTGCCTACCTTGCGCTTCAGGCGGCGTGCGGAAATCTTCTGCTGCCGCTCCATCAGCGCGTTCCAGCGCTGCTGCTTGATCTCTTCCGGTACGGCGTTCTCGAGTGCGTTCGACGGCGCGCCGGCGACGGATTCATATTTGAACGCGCCGACGCGGTCGATCTGCGCTTCCTCGAGCCAGTCGAGCAGGTACTGGAAGTCGCTCTCGGTCTCGCCAGGGAATCCGACGATGAAGGTCGAGCGCAAGGTCAGGTCCGGGCACTCCTCGCGCCACTTCTTGATCCGCGCCAGCGTCTTGTCCTGCGCCGCCGGTCGCTTCATCGCCTTCAGCACATTTGGCGCGGCATGCTGGAACGGAATGTCGAGATAGGGCAGCACGTTCTTGTTGGAATTCATCAGGCCGATGACTTCGTCGACATGTGGGTAGGGATACACATACTGCAGCCGTACCCACGCGCCGAGTTCGCCGAGTTCCTGGGCAAGATCGAAGAACTTCGCGCGGACCTCGCGGTCCTTCCAGATACTGGTCGCGTATTTGGTATCGACGCCGTAGGCCGAGGTGTCCTGCGACACCACCAGCAATTCCTTGACGCCGGCCTTCACCAGGTTCTCGGCCTCGCGCAGCACCTCGTTGGCTGGGCGCGAGACGAGGTCGCCGCGGAGCTTCGGAATGATGCAGAAGCTGCAGCGGTTGTTGCAGCCTTCGGAAATCTTCAGATAGGCGTAGTGTCGCGGCGTCAGCTTGATGCCTTGCGGCGGCATCAGGTCGAGATGCGGATTATAGACCGGCGGCAGCGCGCGATGCACGGCCTCAAGCACGCTCTCATATTGTTGTGGGCCGGTGATGGAGAGCACGTTGGGATAGGCCTGCTCGATCTGCTCGGGCTCCGCGCCCATGCAGCCGGTGACGATCACCTTGCCGTTCTGCGCCATCGCCTCGCCAATTGCGCCGAGCGATTCCGCCTTGGCGCTGTCGAGGAAGCCGCAGGTATTTACGATGACGATATCGGCGCCGTCGTGCTTGCGCGCGAGCTCATAGCCCTCGGCGCGCAGCCGCGTAATGATGCGCTCGGAATCCACCAGGGCCTTGGGGCATCCCAGGGAAACGAACGAGATTTTCGGCGCGGCTTGCTGCATGTCACATCTGCTCAATTGAAGGGCAGGAGCTAGTCTCATTTGCCCATAAATACAAGGCTTTAAGCAACTGGGACCCGTGTTATGGAAGGTGCTCAGGGAGTGCCCGTGACCGATGTCTGCCGAATCGTCGCCTAAAATCGTGATTGTCGACGAAAGCCCGATCCGGGCCGCTATCCTGGAGGAGGGGTTGCGCGAGGCCGGCTATGTCGATGTCCAGCACATCCGGGAAATGCACAACCTGCTGGCGCGGATCTATGCGCTGGATCCCGACGTCATCCTGATCGACCTCGAAAATCCCAGCCGCGACGTGCTGGAACAGATGTTCCAGGTCAGCCGGGCGGTGCGCCGGCCGGTCGCGATGTTCGTCGACCAGAGCGATTCCGAGGCGGCTCGGGCCTCGGTCGATGCCGGGGTATCATCCTACATCGTCGATGGCCTGAAGAAGGAGCGCATCAAGCCGATCCTCGATCTGTGCATCTCGCGTTTCAACGCCTTCTCGAAGCTGCAGGACGAGCTTGAGCGCACCAAATCCGCGCTGGAAGACCGCAAGATCATCGACCGTGCCAAGGGCATCGTGATGAAACTGAAGGGCCTCACGGAAGAGGAGGCCTACGTGTTGCTGCGTTCGACGGCGATGCGCGAAAAGAAGAAAATCGGTGACATCGCGCAGTCGATCATCACCGCTGCGGAGTTGCTGAAATGACCGCTCATCCCCTCCACATCGGTTTCATACCGCTGGTCGATGCCGCCGCGCTGATCGTTGCCGCCGACAAGGGCTTTACGCGCAACGAAGGACTCGACGTCACGCTGGTGCGCGAAGTGTCGTGGTCGAATGTGCGCGACAAGCTCAATATCGGCCTGTTCGATGCCGCGCACCTGATCGCACCCGTCGCGATCGCCTCGACGCTCGGCCTCGGCCACGTCAAGGTACCGATCATTGCGCCGTTCGGGCTCGGCGTAAACGGCAACGCCATCACGGTTTCGCCCGCGCTACATGTCGCGCTGAGCGATGCCGCAGAAGGCGACATCCTCGACCCGATGGTGTCGGCGCGCGCGCTCGCCCGCGTGGTCGCGGAGCGCAAGGCGCGCGGCGCCGACCCGCTCACCTTCGGCATGACCTTCCCGTTCTCGACGCACAACTATCATTTGCGCTTCTGGATGGCCGCAGGCGGCGTCGATCCGGACGAGGATGTGCGCCTCGTCGTGCTGCCGCCGCCCTACATGGTCGACAGCCTTGCCAACGGCCATGTCGATGCATTCTGCGTCGGGGCGCCCTGGAACTCGGTCGCGGTTGATCTCGGCATCGGCCATATCCTGCATTTCGTCTCCGACATTCTCGTGCACGCGGCGGAGAAGGTCTTGGCGGTGCGCCAGATCTGGGCTGACAAGCACCCGGACGTGGTCGCAGCCCTCGTGCGTGCGGCCGTGAAGGCCGCCGAGTTCATCGAGGACCCCGCGAACCGGACCGAAGCAGCACACATCCTGGCGCAGCCGGAGCGGATCGGCGTCGATGCCGAGGTCATCCAGCGCACCCTCACGGGACGCCTGAAGATATCACCCGACGGCGCCTTCCGCGAAAGCGCACGCTACCTTCTGGTCGGACGCGAAGGGGCAGGGCGGCCCGATCCGGTCCAGGCCGCCTGGCTCTACGCCCAGATGGTGCGCTGGGGGCAGACGGCACTGAGCCCGGAGGCGCTCAAGACCGCCATGGGCGTGTTCCGGCCAGACCTCTATGACGCCGCCGTCGGGGGGCGCGGGGACGGCCAAGTCAGCACATTCAGCGCCTTTGCCGGACCGGCCTTCGATCCCCTGGACGTCGGCGGCTATCTCGCCTCATTCGAGGTCGGGCGGGGGGTTCCCTAACCCTGCTCATCACTTAATCTTCGTGATTCGAAGCTTAATCTTTGGG
>NZ_JAQGJT010000133.1 GCF_028290495.1 Tardiphaga sp. | reverse complement strand
CCGATGATCACCGGCCATGCCAGCCATCAGGTCGGGCTCGACGCCGACATCTGGCTGACGCCGATGCCGAACCGGCAATTGTCGCGCAACGAGCGCGAGGAGATGTCGGCCGTGATGATGGTGCGGCGCGACCGGCTCGACATCGATCCCGACGTATGGACACCGGGCCACCTGCCGGTGATCCGCGCCGCGGCGCAGGAGCCTGGCGTCGAACGCATCTTCGTCAACGCCGCGATCAAGAAAGCGCTGTGCCGCGAGGCCAAGGGCGACCGCAGCTGGCTGTCCAAGGTGCGGCCGATGTACGGCCACGACTATCACTTCCATATCCGCATCAAATGCCCGGTGGGCAGCACCGACTGCGAGTCGCAGCCGCCGCCCACAGAGGCCGAAGGCTGCAGCGCCGGCGATCTCGCTTACTGGTTCAGCGACGCCGTGCTGCATCCGAAGCCACCGCTGGTTCCACCAAAGCCGAAGCCGCCGATGACACTGGCGGAAATGCCCGCCGCCTGCCGGCAGGTCCTGGCGGCGCCGTAGGGCAACATCAACTTCTCGACTGGACGTCTTCCGCCGTAGCCTCGACTTGCGCTAGTGTCGGGCGTCGCCGCGCCGTAAGCCCGCGACCTCCACGGAGCCATGCCTCCGTTCACCCAGATAAATTGAGAGGGAACGATCATGCGCATCAGTGCACGCAACCAGATCAAGGGCACCATTCTCGAAGTCACCAAGGGCGCGACCACATCGCATGTCCGCGTCGATATCGGCGGCCAGATCGTGACCTCGTCGATCACCAACGAAGCCGTCGATGAACTCGGCCTCAAGGCTGGCGGCAAGGCCGTCGTGGTAATCAAGGCCTCCGACGTCATGATCGCGGTGAACTGACCATGCGAACGCATCTGATCGTCGCACTGACGCTGCTTGGCTGCGCGCCCGCATGGGCAGCCAAGCCCAGCGGCTGCGACAAGTTCAAATGGCCGATCGAGCGCGAACGCGCCGCCCTGACGGCGCCGGACCGGCCGAAGCTCGCTTCCGGCGCTGATATCACCGCGCCGGCGATCACGCTTGGCCTCGTGGCGCCCTCGGCCGCCAATCTGCCGACGCCGCCGGAGCGCGCGCCGAAAGACGGCAGCTTTGCCGGCTTCGCCGCGCTGAAGACGGCGCCGAAGCCCGGCGTCTACACGATCAGCCTGTCCTCGGCGGCCTGGGTCGATGTCGTGCAGGACGGCAAGATCCTGAAGCCGCAGGCCTTCAGCGACGCTGTGGATTGCGACGGCATCCGCAAGACGATGAAGTATGATCTCGCCGCCAGCCCGTTCGTGATCCAGATCAGCGGCGCGACCGACAGCGCCATCAGTCTGGCCGTACTTCCAGCGAACCAGTAACGGGCGCTCGTCCGGGGCTTTACCCGGACAGCCAGCCTGATAGTGTTGCTGCGCGACATCCCCGCGGATCGTAAGTCCCAGGGATTGCCGGAACGGCGCTTCCGCCTGTCGCATCCTCCCCAAACAACGCGTGGTTTGCGTGCGCCTTGCGCTGCGAGCCCGCATGGAGCGCCAGATGAACCAACCCAGCCGTCCCTTCGCCGGAATTGCACTCGCTTTCACGATCCTCCTCGGATCGACGAGCTCGCCTGTGCAGGCGCAGGACAAGAGCCTCACGGTGTTCGCCGCCGCTTCGATGAAGAACGCGCTCGACGATATCAACGCCGCCTACACCGCCAAGACCGGCGTCAAGGTCACGGCCTCCTACGCCGCCAGCTCGGTGCTCGCCAAGCAGATCGAGAACGGCGCGCCGGCCGATCTGTTCGTCTCCGCCGATACCGACTGGATGGACTACGCGATCTCCAAGAAGAACATCAGCGAACCGACCCGCGTGAACCTGCTCGGCAACTCGATCGTGCTGATCGCGCCGAAGGATTCCAAGCTCGACAATGTGAAGATCGAGCAGGGCTTCGATCTCGCAGGGTTGGCCGGCGACAACAAGATCGCCACCGGCGACGTGAAGTCGGTGCCGGTCGGCAAATATGCCAAGGCTGCGCTCGAAAAGCTTGGTAGCTGGACCGCTGCCGGGCCGAAATTCGCGATGGCCGAAAGCGTGCGCGCCGCACTGACGCTGGTGTCGCGCGGCGAAGCCCCGCTCGGCATCGTCTACGCGACCGACGCCAAGGTCGATCCCGGCGTCAAGATCATCGGCACCTTCCCGGCCGTCTCGCATCCGGCGATCATCTATCCGGTCGCTGCGACCACCACCGCGAAGATTGAAGCCGCCGACTATCTCGCCTTCCTGAAGACGACGGCATCAAAGACCATTCTCGAGAAATATGGCTTCACCTATCTGGTCAGCCCGACGACCTGAGACCTCTCGGCCGCCATTGCGAGGTCAAGGAAAGCTGGTTTCCAGCTTTCCTTGACCTCGCAATGACGGGGATGGGCCGGAGCTTCGATACTTCGCGCTAGAACTGCAATCAGGCACTGACCTCGCATGTTCGACATTACACCCACCGAGTGGACGGCGATTCTGCTCTCGATCAAGGTCGCCGTCATCGCCACGCTGATCTCGACGCCAATCGGGATCGGGATCGCGTGGCTGCTGGCGCGACGTAACTTCCGGGGCAAGGCGCTCGTCGATGCGGTGATCTATCTGCCGCTAGTGCTGCCGCCAGTCGTCACCGGCTATCTGCTGCTGCTGACGTTCGGCAAGCGCGGCCTGGTCGGCAGTTTTCTCGCCGAGTATCTCGGCATCGTGTTCGCGTTCCGCTGGACCGGCGCGGCGCTGGCCTGCGGCGTGATGTCATTTCCGCTCTTGGTGCGGCCGATCCGGCTGTCGATCGAGGCGGTCGACCGCCGGCTCGAACAGGCCGCCGGTACGCTCGGCGCAAGCCCATGGAAAGTGTTCGCCACCGTGACGCTGCCTTTGGCCATGCCCGGCGTTCTGGCCGGCATGGTGCTGGGCTTTGCGAAAGCGATCGGCGAATTCGGCGCCACCATCACCTTCGTCTCCAACATCCCCGGCGAGACCCAGACGATCTCCTCGGCGATCTATTCGCTGATCCAGACGCCGGACGGCGACACCGCAGCCCTTCGCCTGGTGATCATTTCGATCAGCATCGCGGTCGCCGCGCTGATTGCCTCCGAATGGTTCGCGCGCCGCGCGACGCAACGCCTGCACGGGAATTGACCATGCTGCGCGTGGATGTCTTCAAGAAGCTCGGCGAATTTACCGTCGAGGTGGCCTTCGCCAGCGAGGGCCGCGTCACCGGCCTGTTCGGCACCTCCGGCGCCGGCAAGACCTCACTGGTGTCCATGATCGCGGGTCTGGTCCGGCCGGATCGCGGCCACATCGCGATCAACGGCGACACACTTTATGACGGCGCCGCCGGACTCGACGTGCCGCCGCACCGCCGCCGCATCGGCTACGTGTTTCAGGACGCGCGGCTGTTTCCGCATCTCAACGTCGCGCAAAATCTCGACTACGGCCGGCGCATGAACCGCCTCGCACAAGACCCCGCGCAGGAGGCGCGCATCAACAAATTGCTGGACATCGGCGATCTCCTGGATCGCCGCCCCGGCGACCTGTCCGGCGGCGAACGCCAGCGCGTCGCGCTAGGTCGGGCGCTGCTGTCACGGCCGCGGCTGCTGTTGCTCGACGAGCCGCTCGGCGCGCTCGACGAGGAGCGCAAGGCCGAGATCCTGCCCTATCTGGTGCGACTGCGCGACGAGGCCGATATTCCGATGGTCTATGTCAGCCACGACGCCGACGAGATGCGGCAGCTCGCGTCCGATGTCGTGATGCTGAAGCGCGGCCGTGTCGCCGCATTCGGTGGCACCGAGGTGCTACCGCAGCCTTAAACACTTACGCGCCGGACAATGACGTCCAGATGCGCGAAACCCTGCGCCGGGCGGATTGCCGGCGCGACAGTTTCGGCGCCGGGGCTTCCTCGTCCTCGGGCAACCGCAGGCCGACGACATTGACGCGGCCGCCGCCGAGACTGCGCGCGACCAGATGGATCGAATCCACCGGCAGCGCCGCACCCAGCGTCGGCGCATGGTCGAGATGGACGTCGAAATAATCCGCCAGCGTCAGCGTCGTCTGCTCCGGATCGACGGCGATGCCGTAGATCGCGGCGAGGTCACCGAGCGTGATCTCGCCGGACACAACGAAGTCGCCGAGCAGATGCGGATCCGGCGCCGAGCTCGGCGGCATGTCGACAAAGAAGCGATCCAGCGACTCGGCCTTTTCCGGCGGCGCCAGCAGATAGAGATAATCGCCGGCGGCCACCGGCTCGGCCTCGGCCGGCGACAGAATGCGCTGGTCGCGGATCACCAGCGTCGGCTTCGACCAGGAGGGGATCAGGCCGCGCTTCAGATACAGGCTCTTCGGCCGCACCGAATAGCCGACCAGCTGCTGTTCGAGCTGGCCCGGCAGATCGAGCTCGATGCGGCGCGGTCCCTTGTCGGTGCGCGGCAATGCGACGTGCAGTTTTCGCGCGGCGAACGCCAGCGTCCAGCCCTGCAACGCCAGCGAGATGATCACGACGACGAAGGCGACATCGAAATACAGATAGGCCTTGGGCAGCCCGACCAGCATCGGAATCGAGGCCAGAAAGATGGCCACCGCGCCGCGCAGCCCGACCCAGGCCACGAAGACTTTTTCGCGCCAGTTGAAGCGGAACGGCGCCAGACACAGGAACACCGCGAGCGGCCGCGCCACCAGCATCAGGACCAGCGCCACGGCAACCGCCGGCACGATGCTGACCACCAGACGCTGCGGCGACACCAGCAGGCCGAGCATCACGAACATCACGATCTGCGCCAGCCAGGTCGCAGCATCGAGAAACGCCACCACCGAATTATGCGCCCGTGTCGGCCGGTTGCCGATCACGATGCCGGCGAGATAGACCGCGAGGAAGCCGGAGGCGTGCAGCATCTGCGACAGCCCGAAGATCACCAGCGCCGCGGTGCAGACGAACGGCGCATGCAGGCCCTGCGGCAGCGCGACGCGGTTGAGCAGCAGCACCACAAGGCGGCCGCCGACCACGCCGATCAGCGTGCCGAGCACCACTTCCTGGGCGAATTCCAGCGCGACATGGCCGGCCGAAGCACCGCCCAGCGCGATGACCTTGACCAGCATCAAAGTGAGAAACACCGCGAAAGGATCGTTGGTGCCAGACTCGACCTCGAGCGTCGCACCGACGCGTGGCCGCAACCGCAGGCCCTGGCCGTGGATCAAAAGGAACACCGCGGCGGCGTCAGTGGAGGCAACCACGGCGCCGATCAGCAGCGCCTCGGTCCATCCCAGATCGAGCGCATATTTCGCCACCGGCGCGGTGATCAGCGCGGTCACCAGCACGCCGAGCGTGGCAAGCACCATCGAGGGAGCCAGCACGGCGCGAATGGCCTTGAAATGCGTCTTCAGGCCGCCGTCGAACAGGATCAGCGCCAGCGCCACCGAGCCGACCAGATAAGTGGTGTGGACGTCGTCGAAGCGAATACCTCCGGGCCCGGAATCGCCCGCCAACATGCCGATGAACAAGAAGAACAGCAGCAATGGCGCGCCGAAGCGCAAAGCGAGCAGGCTCGACAGCATGCCCGCCATCACCAGTACGCTACCGAGCAGGATGGAGAGGCTTACTGAATCGAGTGAGGCCATGAGACTCCGCGGTGAAAAACATGCACCCGCATGTCTATCGTCGCCTCCCGTCGAGGCCAACCGATTTCTGCCCGGGGCTGCGATCCGTCTGTCATGCGGGCAAGGCCTGCCGCGCGGCCCGGCCACAGATGGCGCAAGCGTGGCGCTTGTGTGAATCTGGCAGCTATCGAATCAACCAGCGCGAGACGGGGCGTCCCGATGCTTGAACTTAACAACGGCTACGAAATGCTGCTGACCGCGGCCCGCTCGTGGGGCGCCGAGGTCACCTCGCCGTGGTTCTATCTGCAGTTCGGCGTGATGCTGACCGGCGCGGGCCTGGCCTTTGCGATCGGCGCCGCCATCCGCGCCAGGATCGACGTGACCTCGCTGGCGATGGGCTGGCCGGGCCCGCTGCGGATGCTGATGCGGATTCTCGTCAGCGGCGCCTCCACCGCGGCATTTGCAGTGCTGATGACCATTGCACGCATCGTGATGATGCAGTCGACATGGCCCAGCCGCAGCTATCTGCTCGCGGTCGCCGCCAAGCTGGCGCTGGCCTGGCTGGTGATCCAGCTGGTTACCAGCGTGATCCGCAACGCCTTCATCGTCCGCCTTGTCGCGATCTCTGCGTGGCTGGTCGCGGCCCTCAGCATTCTCGGCCAGCTCGGTCCGACCATTGCGTTGCTGGATTCCGTCGGCATCGAACTCGGCGATCTCCGGCTGACACCGCTGCTGCTGATCAAGCTCGGCGTGCTGCTGGCGGTAGCGCTGTGGCTGGCGAACCTTGCCAGCAACTTCCTCGAAGGCCGCATCCACCAGTCGCGCGATCTTACGCCGTCGATCCAGGTGCTGCTGGTCAAGCTGGTGCGGCTGCTGCTGATGGTGTTCGCCGTCGCGCTGGTGATGGGCGCCGTCGGGATCAACCTGTCGGCGCTGGCGGTATTCTCCGGCGCGGTCGGCGTGGGCATCGGCTTCGGTCTGCAGAAGATCGTAGCCAATTTCGTTAGCGGCGTGATCCTGCTCGCCGACAAGTCGGTGAAGCCCGGCGATCTCGTCACCATCGGCGACAGTTCGGGCCGGATCAGCGCGATGAACACGCGCTACATCTCGGTTGCCGCCGGTGACGGCCGCGAATTCCTGATCCCGAACGAGGACCTGATCACCCAGAAAGTGGTGAACTGGACCTATACGGACAAGGATACGCTGGTGAAGGTCAATTTCGGCACCAATTACGACGCCGATCCGCGGCTGGTCTGCAAACTGGCGATCGAGGTCGCCGCCGCCTCGCCGCGCGCCAGCCTGGCCAAGCCGCCAAACTGCCTGCTCGGCGAATTCACCGAAGCCGGCATGAAATTCGCGCTGACCTTCTGGATCGACTCGCCGGACGGCATGGACGCCGCCAAGAGCGACGTGATGCTGGGACTGTGGGACGCCTTCAAGCGCGAAGGCATCCGGGTGCCGTATCCGGTGCGCGAATTGCGCATTCGCGGCGGCGCGCTACCGGTCGAGAACGCGGTGATCGAGGTGCCGAGCTAGGCGCTGGGCGGCGGGCAGCCCCGATTTCCGGCCGCTGCGGCCGGTTCGGCTTGCGCTGGGCGGCTGAAAGCTTAAATTGGGGGCTCAAATCACCCCTGACCGCAAGATTTCCCGATGAGCTACGTCGACGCCGCCGATACCTCCCAGCGCAAGACCGGGCAGATCAAGCTGCACGGCCCCGGCGCCTTTGCCGGCATGCGCAAGGCCGGAGCGCTGACATCGCTGTGCCTCGACGAACTGACCGATCTGGTCAAACCGGGCGTCCTGACGTCGACGATCGACGATTTCGTCCGCAATTTCGGCTTCGCCCACGGCGCCTTCCCGGCCACCCTGATGTATCGCGGCTATCGCTATGCGAGCTGCATCTCGATCAACCACGTGGTCTGCCACGGCATGCCCGGCGACCGCGCGCTGAAGGAAGGCGATATCGTCAACATCGACGTCACTTTGATCGTCGATGGCTGGTACGGCGACTCCAGCCGGATGTACGCCGTCGGACCGCTCGCGCGGAAGGCCGAGCGTCTGATCGACGTCACCTATGAATCCCTGATGCGCGGCATTGCGGTGGTGAAGCCCGGCAACACCACCGGCGACATCGGCCACGCCATCCAGAGCTTCGTCGAGCCGCAACAAATGAGTGTGGTCCGCGATTTCTGCGGCCACGGCGTTGGCCGGCTGTTCCACGACGAGCCGAACATCATCCATGTCGGCCGCCCCGGCGAGGGCGTGCCGCTGCGGCCCGGCATGATCTTCACCATCGAACCAATGATCAACCTCGGCAAGCCGCACGTGAAAGTGCTGTCCGACGGCTGGACCGCCGTGACCCGCGACCGCTCGCTGTCGGCGCAGTTCGAGCACACCGTCGGCGTCACAGCCACCGGCGTCGAGATCTTCACGCTGTCGAAGCTGCACAACGAAAAGCCGCCGACCGCGGCCTGATCGCTCTTCCTCATCCCGAGGAGCGCGCCCTTGCGCGCGTCTCGAGGGATAAGCGACACATCTCATGGTTCGAGACGGCACCAAGAGCCGCCTCCTCACCATGAGAGAGAACGGCAAGTCCCGGCAATTGGTAGTTGCAAAACCGGCCGGGCACGGCATGCTGATGGACATCGTTCACGGTCCTGATGCATCCATGCCCGCAGATGCCAAGCAGCCCATCGATCCCCCGTCCGGCCTTGAAGAGGCGCCGCATTATCACGGCCATCGCGAACGGCTGCGCGATCGCTTCCGCAGCGCCGGCGCCGATGCGCTGAGCGACTACGAACTGCTCGAAATGGTGCTGTTCCGCGCGCTGCCGCGCCGCGACGTCAAGCCGCTGGCAAAGACGCTGATCGGCAAGTTCGGCTCCTTCGCCGAAACGGTGAACGCGCCGGATGCGCGGTTGCGCGAAGTCGGCGGCCTCGGCGAGGCCGCGATCACCGAGATCAGACTGATCGCCGCCACAGCCTCCCGCATCAGCAAGGGGCAATTGAAGCAGCGCACCGTGCTGTCGTCCTGGGCCACCGTGATCGACTATTGCCGCACCGCGATGGCCTTCGCCGACAAGGAGCAGTTCCGCATCCTTTTCCTCAACAAGCGCAACCAGTTGATCTCCGACGAGGTGCAGCAGGTCGGCACCGTCGACCACACACCTGTCTATCCACGCGAAGTGGTGAAGCGCGCGCTCGAACTATCCGCCACCGCCATCATCATGGTGCACAACCATCCATCCGGCGATCCCACGCCATCTCAAGCCGACGTGCAGATGACCAAGGCGGTCATCGATATCGCCAAGCCACTCGGGATTTCGGTGCACGACCACATCATCGTCGGCAAGAACGGCCACGCGAGCCTGAAAGGGCTGAAGCTGATTTGAGGAGCCACGCTCCAAAAGTTCAGTCGTCATTGCGAGGTCAAGGAAAGGACGGAGCAGTGCGTAGGGTAGGCAAAGGCGCCTGCGCCGTACCCACTATTCACATGGGGAAGCGTGGTGGGTACGCTTCGCATTGCCCACCTACATTCGCTCAGTTATTACGCACCAATATCAGCGGGTCCGCGCTGTCCGGCATGCGCCGCCATTGCGCGTTGTCGTCGGCTTCGAAGTGCCAGATCTCGCCGCGGTCGGAGGTCAGCAGCAATTCGCCGCGCTCCAGCCGCCAGACGGTCGGATTGAAATTAGCCACCAAGGGATCGCAGCGCGGCTTGAGGAACACCGCGAAATTATCCGGTGTGGCTTCGGTGTTGGTCAGCGTCAGCCCGCAGATGTTCCGGCCGTTGCCGCGCATCATCGACCAGTCGCCTATCATCTGGTCCATCGACTTTGCCAGGGAACGCGCCGCCGCGAGATTCTGCAGGATGTAGACGCCCTCGCCGCTGCGCAGGCCCTCGAATATGCCGCTCTCGACTTCGGTGAAGTCTATCACCGACTGCCCGCTGCCGTCCTGCAGCCGGACGATATCGAAACCTCTCACCGACCAGCCGGCAATGTCCTTGGTGAACGGCAGCGCCTTCGGGCAGGCGGGTTCGAGTTCAAGCTTTAGTCCCTGCGCCGTGCCGTCGCCCTTCAGCGTCACGACGCAGGTCTTGCTGCGCTCGGTGGTCGACAGCTCCCACTGCCCGATCATCGATTTCTTCAGTCCCGCCGCATCCTGCGCCATCGCCCCGCTTATCGTGCCGGCGAAAGCCAGCGCGATCCACAGCGAGCGCAGTAACGGCCGGCACATGTCAGCGGCCCTTCACCGGGGTTTCCGCAATCGGCGTCATCGGCGCCTTGCCGGCGAACCAGACCTTGAGATTGTCCACCACGAGCTGGTCCATCGCGTTGCGCGTCACCACCGAGGCCGAGCCGATATGCGGCAGCAGCACGACGTTCTGCATCGCGCGGAGCTCATCCGGCACCTTCGGCTCCTGCGCGAACACGTCGAGACCGGCGGCGAGAATGGTGCCCGACTTCAGCGCTGCGATCAAAGCGGGCTCATCGATCACCGAACCGCGAGCAACGTTGACGATGATGCCGCGCGGGCCGAGCGCGTTCATCACCTCGGCATTGATCATGCCAGCGGTCGACGGACCGCCCGGCGTGATCACGATCAGGGTGTCCACCGCCTTCGCCATCTCGATCAGGTTCGGATAGTGCTGATGCGTGACGCCCGCGGCTGGATTTCGCGAGTGATACACCACCGGCACAAGCGAGGCATCGAGGCGGCGCGCGATCGCCTGGCCGATCCGGCCCATGCCGACCATGCCGACCTTGCGGTCGCGCAGCGAGCCTACGCTGAGCGGATAAGGCTGCGTCTGCCACAGGCCGGAGCGGACATATTTGTCGGCCTTGATGAATTCGCGCGCGGTGGCGATGAACAGGCCGAGCGCGGTATCGGCGACTTCCTCGGTCAGCACGTCCGGCGTGTTGGTGACAATGATGTTGTGCTCGGCGGCATATTTGGCGTCGATATGGTCGTAGCCGACGCCGAAGCTGGAGATGATCTCGAGCTTGGGAAAGCGCGACAGCACCGACGCATTGGTCGGCACCAGCCCGGTGACGGCGATGCCGCGAATGCGGCCGGCGGCATCGGCGGACAACCGCTCCAGATCGGCCAGCGTCTCGAACCTGTGCTGTTCGTACTGATCGGTGAAGCCTCGCTCGATCAGCGGCTTGGTCGGCCCATAGATGAGAAGGTCGATCTTGTCCGATAAAATGGCCGAGGACATCAGTTTTCCTTTCGCAGTGCACTATCGTGCCAGCGCCGCAACATCAGATGCGACAGCAGCGCGAGCAGCATATAGATGACAACCCCCGCGGCCGAGAGCAACAGCAACGCCGCGAACATCCGGGGAATGTTGAGGCGGTAGCTGGATTCCGAAATGCGGTAGGCGATCCCGGAGCCGGCGCCGGCCGAGCCCGCGGCGATCTCCGCAGCCACCGCGCCGATCAGCGACAATCCGCCGGCGATGCGCAACCCGCCGAGGATCTCCGGCAGCGCCGCGGGCAGCTTCAGGTACAGCAGCGTCTGCCTGCGCGATGCGCCGTAAAGCTGGAACAGGCCGGCCAGATTGCGGTCCACGGAATTCAGCCCAAGCGTGGTGTTGGCGAGCACCGGGAAGAACGCCACGATCCAGGCACACACCACCACCGCGGTCTGCTGCGGCAGGTAGATCAGCATCAACGGCGCGATCGCGATCACCGGCGTCACCTGCAGGATCACCGCATAGGGCAGCAGCGAATATTCCAGCCAGCGCGACCGGTTGAACAGCAGCGCCAGTGCGATGCCGCCGATGGCGGCCGCGACAAAACCTTCCAGCGCGGTCAGCAGCGTGACGCCGAGCGACTCCGATAGCACCGTCCAGTCGGTGATCAAGGTGCGCAGGATGAGAAACGGGCCAGGCAACAGATAAGGCGGGATGTCGCCGAAGCGGACGACGGCCTCCCACACGAGGATGCCGACTGCGAACACGGCGACCGGCAACAGCGTGCGCAGCCAGCGCGTATTGCTGCGCGGTTCGCGGGTCGATATCGGCAAGGGTTCGAGTCCGTTCATGCTTCGCTGGCCTGCATCAGCGCGCGCGAGACATCACGGCAATGTTCGGCATAGGCGACCGAGGTGCGGAATTCGTCACTGCGCGGTTCATCTGAAGTGATCAGGTGCTCCGCGCTGATACGACCGGGACGCTGCGTCATCACGATCACGCGCTGCGACAGGTACACCGACTCAAACACCGAATGGGTGACAAAGACCACGGTCTTGCGCAGCCGCCGCCACAGCGCCAGCAGGTCGTTGTTGAGCTTGAAGCGGGTGATTTCGTCGAGCGCCGCAAAAGGCTCGTCCATCAGGAGAATATCCGGATCGGTGACCAGCGCACGCGCCAGCGACACCCGCATCTTCATGCCGCCAGACAATTCGCGCGGATAGGAATTGGCGAATTCGGCGAGGCCTACCTGCGCCAGAGCCTCGGTGACGCGCGCATCCGACTCCGAGGTCGCGACATGCGCCAGCTTGAGCGGCAGCCGCACGTTTTCACGCACGCTGCACCACGGCATCAGGGTCGGTTCCTGAAACACGTAGCCGATGGTGTGGCCGCTGCGCGTGGCAATATCGCTGGTGCCCGCGGTCGGCTTGACCAGCCCGGCGATAATCCGCAGCGCGGTGGACTTGCCGCAACCGGAAGACCCCAGCAGCGACACGAACTCGCCATGCGCGATGGTGAGGTCGAGCGGCCCCAGCGCCACCGTGCCGTTGTCATAGACCTTGGTGACGCCGCGCAACTCGATTGCGGCCTCCATGTCGCCTGCCGACATCGCGGGTACGGCCATCGGCGGTTACTTCTTGGGCCGGAGATCGACGCCGACGCCCTTGTTGACGAATTGCAGCGTGTAGGCGCGGCGGAAATCGATATCCGGCTTGACCACGCCGGCGCGCGACATCTTGCCGAAGAACGAGGCGACGCGCGCCTCGGTCATCGCGCCGATGCCGTCCTTCAGCGTATCGCCGGAATCGACGATGCCGTATTCCTTCATCTTGTCGATGGAATAGGCCAGCAACTCGTCAGTCATTTCCGGGTTGAGCTTCTTGATCACGACGTTGGCGGCCTTGTTGTCACCATACAGATAATTGTACCAGCCGATCATCGAGGCATCGACGAAGCGTTGCACCAGGTCGGGCTTCTTGTCGACCATGTCGCGGCGCGCCTCGATCAAGGTCGAGTAGCCGTCGAAACCATAGTCGGCGAGCAGCATCACGGTCGGCTTGAAGCCGGCCTGCTTCTCCACCACGAAGGGCTCTGAGGTGACATAGCCCTGCATCGCACTGTTCTTGTCGACGATGAAAGGCTGCGCATTATAGGTGTAGGGCTTCACCCGGGACTCGCTGAATCCGTATTCGTTCCTCATCCATTGGAAGTAGCCGGCGACGCCTTCCTTGGAGATCAGGATGGTCATCGGCTTGAGGTCTTCGAGTTTCTTCACCTTGGAATCGGGGTGCGTCAGGAATACCTGCGGATCCTTCTGGAACACCGCGGCGACGGCCACCACCGGCACGTTATTCGCCACCGCGTCGAAGGATTGCAGCGTATTGGCGCTCATGAAGAAATCGAGCTTGCCGGAAATCAGCAGGATGCGGTTGTTCACATTGGGGCCGCCCGGCACGATGGTGACGTCGAGGCCGTATTTCTTGTAGGTGCCGTCGGCGACCGCCTGGAAGAATCCGCCATGCTCGGCCTCGGCGACCCAGTTGGTGCCGAACGAGACCTTGTCGAGCCTCGTCTGGGCACGAGCGGGTGACAGCGCGGTCGCGGTCACTGCGGCTCCCAGGATTAACGCTCGCAGCAGGCAAACCGGGCTCATGTTGGACTCCGTCGGAGGTTTTGACCATGATGGAAACGCGAGAGGGGTGGTACAGGCGTTCGGCCTGACTGGCCACCCGTCGCCGGGGCTGGCGACAAACTACCCTGCAAATTCCGACAAAGAAACGTTGCTGCTATGACTTCTATGATGCCTCCCCGTGACTGGACCGCGATCCATTGGCCCGATATCGCCCGCAATGACGCCTCCGACTGGATCGCCGTGTTGCCGCTGGCTGCCACCGAACAGCACGGCCCGCATCTGCCCCTCGGCACCGACATCATGATCGCCGAGGCCTATCTGGCCGAGGTGCAGAACAATCTCCCGGCCGAAATCCCGGTGACCTTCCTGCCGCTGCAACCGGTAGGCATCTCGACCGAGCACCTGAACTTCCCGGGAACGCTGACACTGCCGACCGACGTCGCCTTGCAGAACTGGATGGCGATCGGCGAGAGCGTGTCGCGCGCCGGCATCCAGAAGCTGGTGATGGTCACCAGCCACGGCGGCAACAGCGCGGCGATGACGCTGGCGGCGCAGGACCTGCGCGCCGAATACGGCATGCTGGTCGTCGCCACCTCGTGGGCGAGGTTCGGCGCGCCGGACGGCCTGTTCACCCCCGACGAACTGCGTCACGGCATTCACGGCGGCGCGGTCGAGACCTCGATCATGCAGGCGCGTTACCCGCAGCACGTGCGCGACAAGGAGATCGCGAATTTCGCCTCCACCGCGCGCGCGATGGACGGCGACTATCGCTGGCTGTCGGCGTCGCGACCGGCGCCGTTCGCCTGGCAGGCCGAAGACCTGCACCGCTCCGGCGCGATCGGCGACGCCACGCAGGCCTCGGCCGCAAAGGGCGAAGCCCTGCTGGCACATGGCGCGCAGGCATTCTGTGAGTTGCTGGAAGACGTTTATCGCTTCGACATGGAAGCGCTCAGCCACGGTCCAAAGAGCGGCTAGCGCGCAGGCCTGTCCTTCGTCGCAACGGCTCCTCGCAAGGACGTGGAGAGGCCGTGAAACCATCCGGAAACCAAATAGCCGGCCATCGCCTCGAACCCCGTCCTTCGACGCCGCGACTACTGGGCATGCGGGCCACAACGGCCGCACATCAAACGGATGGAGTTTCCCATGTCGATCAAGACCAGGATTGCCGCCTTCGCTCTCGTTGCGCTGACCGCCACCAGCACCATCGCTTCCTCGACCCAGCAGGCCCAGGCCAAGGGTCCGGGCATCGGTCTCGGCATCGCCGCCGGTGTGGTCGGCGCCGCCGTGGTCGGCAGCGCGATCGCCGCCAACGAAGGCTATGGTTACGGCTATCGCCGCTGCGGCGTGGTGCGCCAGTACGACGCCTGGGGCAACTATGTCGGCAAGGTCCGGACCTGCAATTACTGATCTCTGACCGCCGCACTGTGGAACCGCGTCCGGCACGGGCGCCTCATCCACTCCCGTGTCGCCCCGACCCGCCCGGCTGTCCCCCGGGCGGGTCACTCGTTATCCGAGCGTCACAATCCGCTGCCACATAGAGCCGGCATGGCCGCGGCCCGCGATTGCGCTTAAATGGCGCCGTTACCGCCGAATCGGCTGATTTTGGATTATCAAGCCATTGACGGCAGGCGTCGGCGAAGGGCCGCAGGGGATAACGACCGAATGAACTGCCCGGCCTCCATGCGAAAACTGCCATGAAGCGCACTTTGGCCGGCCTCGCGCTGGGCGCGCTGACGTGGAACGGCGCTGCGGTCGCAGCGGATCTCCGGCTGAAGGCGCCGCGCGCCCAGCCGGCCTATGACTGGAGCGGTTTCTATCTCGGCGGCCATTTCGGCTATGGCGGCGGCACCTTTGGCCCCGGCACCAACGCGCTGCCGGCGCAAGGCGTGGTGTTGCCGCCGACGCCGACCGGCCTGATCGGCGGCTACCAGATCGGCTATAACTGGCAGCTTGCCAACCGCCTCGTGCTCGGCGTCGAGGCCGACGCCAGCTTCATCAGCCCGGTCGACCAGGCGAAACTGACACCCGCGGCGTTCGACACTACGCTCAATTATTTCGCCACCGCACGCGGCCGCATCGGCTACGCCTTCGGCGCGCTGATGCCCTATGCCACGGGCGGCATGGCGTGGGGACGCAGCAAACTCACGCTCAACGATGCCGACGGCGCTGCGATCTCGTCGGCATCGCGCGATCATCTCGGCTGGACCGCCGGCGCCGGCGTCGAATTCGCCGTCGGCGGCAACTGGACCGCCAAGGTCGAATACGCCTATCTCGATCTGATGCGGCAGGGCTATGACCTCGCCGGCAGCGGCCTGCCGAATGTCGCGGTCGATCCGACGATCCACACGCTCAAGGTCGGGCTGAACTACCGACTTGGCGGCACGCCGCCATGGCTGCCGTCGCAGCCGATCGCGAGGGCGTCGCTGCCGCAATCAACCGACTGGAACATCCACGCCCAGACCACCGCGATCGCCACCGGCTATCCCGGCTTTCGCTCACCGTATCAGGGCACGAACAGCCTGACCGGCGGCGCGCAGGCGCGCGAGACCTTCACGACCACGGCGTTTCTCGGCTTCCGGCTGTGGCAGGGCGGCGAGTTCTATTTCAACCCCGAACTGGCGCAGGGCTTCGGCTTCGACGGCACGCTCGGCCTCGCCGGCTTCCCGAATGGCGAAGCGCAGAAGGCCGGCGGCACCTATCCGAAAATTCGCCCGCAGCGTTATTTCTTCCGCCAGACGCTCGGCTTCGGCGGCGAGCAGGAAGACGTGGCGGACGCCGCCAACCAGCTCGCCGGCAAACGCGACATCGACCGCATCACCCTGACGGTCGGCCGTTTTGCGGTCGGCGATTTCTTCGACAACAATTCCTACGCCAAGGACCCGCGCGCGGATTTCATGAACTGGGCGATGTGGTCATCGGGCGCCTATGATTTCCCGGCCGACCTGCCCGGCTTCACGCGCGGCGCGGTGGTCGAACTGAACCGCAAGGACTGGGCGTTGCGCGCCGGCCTGTTCCAGGTGCCGTCAGCGCCCAACAGCGACATCCTCACCTTCAACACCGGCGGCACCGTGGTCGAGTTCGAGGAGCGGCATCAGATCTTCGACCAGCCCGGCAAGCTACGCCTCGGTCTCTTCGCCAACCGCGGCAATACCGCCAACTATCGCAGCGCGCTGGCGACACTCGCCGCCGATCCCACGCTGGATATCAACCAGATCGTCCCCGGCATCCGCAGCGACAATCTGAAGTACGGTTTCTATCTGAACGGCGAACAGCAGATCGCCACCGATATCGGCCTATTCGGCCGCTATAGCTGGAACGACGGCCAGAACGAGATTTTGTCGTTCACCGACATCGACCGCAGCGTTTCCGCCGGCGTCTCGATCAAGGGCAGCCGATGGGGCCGCACCAACGACACGATCGGCCTTGGCGGCGCGATCAACGGCCTCTCCGCCGCGCATCGCGACTTCCTCGCCGCCGGCGGCAACGGACTTCTGATCGGCGATGGTCGTCTCACTTACGGCACCGAACGGATACTCGAGAGCTATTACGCCTACGCCATCGACAAGAACTTTACGCTGACCGGCGACTACCAACTGATCGTGAACCCCGCTTACAACCGGGACCGCGGACCGGTGTCGGTGTTTTCCGGAAGGTTGCACGGCGAGTTCTAGGCTCACGCAACCATGCCGTCGTCAGCGTCGTAACCGGGGCGCGTCAACAAGGCTCCATAAGGCCGATGCCAACGCGCTGGAATCGCTACATCTCGACAAAGACAACAGCTTCTTCGACGACGACCGGAAAAGTCTCCGCCATCAAATCCCCCTCGACGCGTTCGCCGCAGGCGTCGACGCTTGTCTTGTATGATCTCGTGAACAGCCGGCGGGGATCACAGACTGATTTGCCCGTTTTCAGATCGAATTCCCATCCATGCCAGGGACAACGCAGAACCTCACCGGGCCGCGAAAGTTCGTAGCATCCCGGCGCGCTCGATTCCGGCAGGCCAGTCAGGATACCGCGGCTCAAATTTGCACCTTCGTGCGGGCATCGGTTCGACAGGGCATAGAACTCGCCGCGCACATTGAAGACAGCGACCTCTCGTCCTCGAACGATCACGATTTTATTTGTCCCCGGAGGGATTTCCCCGACCAGGCCAACTCTTTCTCGATGCATATCAGAACCTGTAAAATTGTTCCGCGTTCTCGCGACAAATCTGGCGGCGCTCGTCGGCCGTAAGCGGCATCTTGAATGCGTATAAAGGATCGTCCTGATCCCAATGCGGATAGTCGGTCGAGAACAGCAGCCGGTCCCATCCCACCAGATCGAATGTCAGCCGAAGCTGTTTCGACTGCGGCGGTTCTTCCATCGGCTGGGTCGTGTACCAGAAGTTTCGCTTGATATATTCCGACGGTGGGCGCGTGAGATGCGGCACTTCGCGCTTCATCGTTGACCACAGCCGATCAAGTCGCCACGCGAAGCTCGGGACCCAGGCAAAGCCGATTTCGACGAGCACCACCCTGAGCGCAGGAAATCTTTCGAGTACGCCTTCCATCACCAGACTGCTCATCACAGCCGGACCACCCATCGTCGTGGCGTAGTGCTCTTCCATGTAGAACGAGGGCCACCCTCCTCCCGTCGAGGCATGACCACCGATGCCATAGGAGTGTATGCCGAGCGGCAGATTGAAAGCCTGCGCGGCTTCATAGATCGGCCAGTATCGTTCTCTGCCAAGCGGCTCGCTGCTTCGTGGGGCCAGCATGATCTGAACAAAGCGACCATCCTTCGCGCAGCGCTCTATCTCCTTGACGGCTGACGCGGGATCGTCCTGAGCCACGACAAGCGTCGCGCGCAATCTCGCGTCACGGTCGCACCATTCCGCAATCTGCCAGTCGTTTTGGGCCCGGGCAAGCGCGCGCGCGTAGTCCAGATTTCGTTCACTGGAAACGTTCCCGAACAGCGGGATCAGAATCCCTTTCAGAACCTTAAAAGGATCGAGATGCTGCTCCTGCATGAATTCGAGATCGGACCCTGGAGGACCCCCTCCCGGGGGCCACGCATCTCTGCGGCAGATGAGAGGCGCCGAACGGGGATACTGCGTCGAATTAATGAACGGCTGCCTGAGATGCCCTCCAAACTCCTCGCTGTGTTCCTGCCAGCGCTTCGAAAGAAATGGATTGAGGCTCTTGGCGTTCTTCGGCAGGGGGTGGATGTCGCAATCGATAATGCCGGCATCACTCCTTGCCGGAACACTCTTTTGCCCGCTCTCAATGACACTCATGTCAAACCTCCCGCAATCGAGCGTAGGTGTTCATCGGGTTCTCCGTTCGGAGCCTGTTCATGAGATCCGCACCGAAGCCTTCCGGAGCAAAGTTGGCGCCGTCGAAATGCCAATGGGGATAGTCAGTCGAGAAGAGCAGCATATCTTCGCCGATCTGATCGATCATGTCGCGAACGATCTGCGGATCGTTCGGACCGTCGAAAGGCTGCATCGTCAACCGAACCCGTTGCCTTACGGTCTCGCTCGGCGCGCATTTCAACCAAGGCACCTCCATCCGCAGTCCCCGCCACAACTTGTCAATGCGCCAGAGAAACGAAGGAAGCCACGTCACGCCCGACTCAAGAAGAACGACGTTCAAATTTGGAAATTTCTCAAACACGCCTTCCGAAATCAGACTGAGAAGCTGCGTCTGAAATCCGACGCTTTGTGCGACCTGATCCTCAATGTGGTATGATGGCCAGCCGTTGGTCCAGGGCGCGGAGCGATAGATCGTGCCCGCGTGAATTCCAATGGGAAGACCGTGTTTTTCCGCAGCAGCGTAGATCGGCCACATCTGTCGCTTGCCGAGCGGCATCTCGCCGAGAGCCATCATCAGCACCTGAACGAAGCGCCGATCCGGCGCACGCCGCTCGATTTCCTCCGCCGCAAGTTCGGGGGACTGCCACGGAATCACGATCGATGCGCGGAAGCGATCGTCTTTGTTCAGCCACTCTGCAATCAGCCAGTCATTGGTGGCGCGACAGAGCGCGGCGGCAAGATCCTGGTTGTAGACCGCCTGACTGCCATAAAGACAATTGCAGATGGCGATATCCGTGCCCATCTCATCAAGCGCCTTCGTCTGCACCTGCTCAAGATCGATGGCGCCCCGCCAGTCGGGCCGAACAGCGGCCGGGATGTTCGACAGATCGCTCGTCAATTCAAGCCGGTCGATGCCCCGGGTTGTCACTTGCTCGTGCCAATAACTGTCGAGAAACGGCAGCAGTTTCTGCGTTGTCGGCAAGGTGATATGCAGATCGCAGTCTATCTTCGGCGACTGGCTCAATGGTTGCAGCAACGGGACCGCTCCTTTTCGTTAACGCGATACACAGTCAGTCGACGCTGATTCCAGCAGCACGGATGGTCTTGCCCCACTTGTCGGTCTCGCTGCGTATGAACGCCGCAAATTCCTCGGGGGTTGAACCGATGGGTTCGGCGGCCTGTTTTGCAAATGCCTCCTGCATGTCCGGCGATTTGATCGCCTTCACGATCGAGGCGTTCAGCTTCGCGATGACAGCAGGCGGCGTACCGGCGGGCACGACAATGCCGGTCCAGCCCGTCGCCTCGTATTCAGGCAATCCGCTTTCGGCGAGAGTCGGAATGTTGGGAAGCAGGGGCGACCTCTTTTTGCCTGTTACGGCCAGGGCCCGAACCTTTCCTCCCTCGACCAGCGGCATCGTCGTGATCATCGAATCGAACATCAGCTGTACATGGCCGCCCATGAGGTCGTTCAATGCCGGCGCGCTGCCCTTGTAGGGAATATGCGGCGCATCGATATTGGCCTGCTTGACGAACAGCTCACCCGACAGATGCATCGACGTTCCGTTCCCGCCCGATGCACGGTTCAACTTGCCGGGATTTTTCCTGGCATATTCAATCAGTTCCTTCACGGAATGCACCGGAAGATCCGGATTGACGACAAGCATCAAGGGATACTGAACCACCAGCGAAACCGGCGCGAAATCCTTGATCGGGTCAAAGGGCAGCTTCTTGAAAAGCGTCTGGTTGATCGCATGCGTGCCGGTTGTCGCAAGCAGCAAGGTGTATCCGTCTGGCTCGCTCTTCGCCACATACTCGGCGCCGAGGTTATTGCCTGCGCCCGGACGCGGCTCGACGACCACCGGCTGCCCCAGCGACACCTGCATTTTCTCGGCCAGCAGTTGCGCCGTGATGTGCGTGGGACCTCCCGCCGCAGCGGGAACCACGATCTTGACCTGCCGAGTCGGGAAGTCCTGCGCGAGCGCCACTTCGGCAGCACCGCAAAAAACAGCAGCCATCAGTCCAAAAAATTGGCGCGGTCGCATGGCATTTCCCCCTTGTTCGATTGTCGAACTTATTGTCTATTATCGAACACGCTATCACGGCCGTTTTTAGATTGGCAACCCCATGCTCACGCTCGACGAACAATGGACTGACATAACGCGCTGGCCTTCCGGCAGCGACGAATTCGTCGAATCCTTTGCCAAGGGCCTTCTGGTCATCGCGACATTCAGCCAGGAGCGCACGCTGACGCTCACCGGCGTTTCAAAACGTGCGAACCTGTCTCGCGCAGGCGCCAGGCGGTTGCTTCACACGCTTGTTGAGCTCGGCATGGCCCGACGGGATGGCGACGCCTTCTCGCTCTCGCCGCGCGTGCTTCAGCTCGGCTTTGCCTATCTTTCGTCGCTGTCGTTGAGAGAAGCCGCGCAGCCAATCATCGAGATCCTGTCGCGCGAGGCAAATGAGGTCGTGGCCATTTCCGTGCTCGACGGAATAAATGTGACCTACATCACCCGCGCGGAAGTCACGAGCGTGCTGCGCCACAGCCTGACGATTGGAAGCCGCATTCCTGCTTTCTGCACATCCATGGGCCGGGCCTTGCTGGCAGGACTCCCCCCCGAGGAATGCACGGCCACTTTGGCCGCGTCCGATCGACGCGCATGGACACGTTTGACGGTTACGGACATTTCGGAACTTGAACGCGAAATCGCAACTGTTCGCGAGCAGGGCTGGAGTCTCGTAACCGAAGAGCTCGAGATAGGTGCGTTTGGTATCGCCGCCCCGATCCGCGACGCAGCTGGCAAGACCGTTGCAGCCATCAACCTATCGACAAACCTCGCCCGCCATACGCCGGCTGAACTTGTACAGAGTTTTCTGCCGCAGCTCATCAAGGCTTCCGAGCAGATAGGAAGCCATCTGGTTTGATAGGCCCGTTTCAGAAAGGCCGGACGAGCCTTCGGAGTCGCTAGCTGCTTGACCGCCCTTCGGACCGAAGTGACGGAAGCTACGGAAAAGCTCAAACGTCTATTACGCCACCGCCGGCGCGAACGTATCCGCCCTTGCCATGTCCCAGGGCCCGCGGAAGCGCAGGTCGGAGGTGCCGCTCAACAATTCGCCGGGACGCAGCGACGGATAGAGGTGTGTGAAGGACAGCACCTCGGCACCAGAGACGCGATGCGAGAAGTGGATCGGCCGGATCTGCTGCGGATGGTCGAGACCGGCGGCGGCGATCAACTCGGCCAATGCGTGCAGCGTGGCCTTATGATAATTCGTGACCCGCTCGGCCTTCAACGGCACCACCAACGCGCGGCTGCGGATCGGGTCCTGCGTGGTGACGCCGGTCGGGCAGCGGTCGGTGTGACAGCTCAGCGACTGGATGCAGCCCAGCGAGAACATGAAGCCGCGCGCCGAATTGCACCAGTCCGCGCCCAGCGCCATCGCCCGCGCGATATCGAAGGCGGTCGCGATCTTGCCGGCGGCGCCGATCTTGATGCGGTCGCGAGCGCCGATGCCGACCAGCGCGTTGTGCACGAAGTTGACGCCCTCCCGCATCGGCATGCCCAGATGGTCCATGAACTCCAAGGGGGCAGCACCTGTGCCGCCTTCGTTGCCGTCAACGACGATGAAGTCCGGATAGATCCCGGTCTGCAGCATCGCCTTGCAGATCGCGAGGAATTCCCAGGGGTGGCCGATGCACAGCTTGAACCCGGCCGGCTTGCCGCCGGACAGCCGCCGCATCTCGCCGATGAATTCCATCATCTCGAGTGGTGTCGAGAACGCCTTGTGATAGGCCGGCGAAATGCAGTCCTCGCCCATGCCGACACCGCGAATCCGCGAGATTTCCTCAGACACTTTCGCCGCCGGCAGCACGCCGCCGTGGCCGGGCTTGGCGCCCTGGCTGATCTTCAGCTCGACCATCTTGACCTGGTCGTCGGTAGCGCGGGCTGCGAAATGCTGCGGGTTGAAACTGCCGTCATGGTTGCGGCAGCCGAAATAGCCGGAGCCGATTTCCCAGATCAGGTCGCCGCCATTCTCCTGGTGATAGGGGCTGATGCCGCCTTCGCCGGTGTCATGGGCAAAGCCGCCCTTCTTCGCGCCGATATTGAGCGCGCGCACCGCGTTGGGGCTGAGCGCGCCAAAACTCATTGCGGAGATGTTGAACACCGAGGCTGAATACGGCTTGGTGCAATCCGGCCCACCAATGGTGATGCGGAAGTGCTCTTCGGCCTGCGGCTTCGGCGCCACCGAATGGTGCATCCATTCGTAGCCCTCTTCATAGACATTCTTCTGGGTGCCGAACGGGCGCTTGTCGAGCACCATCTTGGCGCGCTGATAGACCAGCGCGCGGGTGTCGCGGCTGAACGGCATGCCGTCCTTTTCGCTCTCGAAAAAATACTGCCGCATCTCGGGCCGGATCTCTTCCAGCAGGAAACGCATATGCGCCGAGATCGGATAGTTACGCAGCACCGCATGATCTTTTTGCAGGAGATCGTGGATGCCGAGCACGCTGAGCCCACCGAACACCAGGATCGGGATCACCACCACGTTGATCACCCGGTGGTCGGTGATGGCAATGCCGAGCAGCAGCAGCGTGGCGACGCAGCAGATCGTCAGCACGATGAAACGCGGCGAAATGGGCAGCAATAGCGTTTCCATGGGTCCCTGCTCTGAAATGGCTTCAGCGGTAGTTTACACCATTTCCAATAACAGGGGCATCACAACGCGCCGCGCCGGAACGACAAAACCCGCGCCGAAGCGCGGGTTTTGCGATGCGAAACGATCGGGGTGCCGGCGCTTAGCGCTCGACGAAGGCCTTCTCGATGACGAAATGGCCGGGGGTGCTGGTGCTGCCTTCGGTAAACCCCCGGGCTTCGAACAGCACCTTGAGGTCTTCCAGCATATGCGGGCTGCCGCACATCATGATGCGGTCGCCCTCGATGTTCAGCGGCGGCAGGCCGATGTCGTTGAACAGCTGCTCGGATGTGATCAGGTCGGTGATGCGGCCACGGTTGCGGAACGGCTCGCGCGTCACGGTCGGGTAATAGATGAACTTGTCCTTCATCAGTTCGCCGAACAGCTCATCCTTGGTCAGCGTATCGACCAGTTGCTCGCCATAGGCCAGCTCGGACACCTGACGGCAACCATGCACCAGCACGACGTGGTCGTACTTGTCGTAAATCTCGGGATCCTTGATCAGGCTGGCGAACGGCGCGAGGCCGGTGCCGGTCGACAGCAGCAGCAGGCGCTTGCCGGGGATCAGGTTGTCGTTGATCAGCGTGCCGACCGCCTTGCGGCCGACCAGGATAATATCGCCTTCCTTGATCTTCTGCAGGCGCGAGGTCAGCGGACCGTTGGGGACCTTGATACTGAAGAATTCCAGCCCTTCCTCATGGTTGGCGCTAGCCATGCTGTAGGCGCGCAGCAGCGGCTTGCCATCAACCTCGAGCCCGATCATCGCAAACTGGCCGTTCTGAAAACGGAAGCTGGCATCGCGGGTCGCGGTGAAGCTGAAAAGCGTGTCCGTCCAATGCTTGACGGTAAGAACTGTCTCTCGATGGAAGGCGCTCATGAGATCTGATTTTTCCAGTGCGGGCTTCTGTAGAACAATTGCATCGTTCAACGGCATCGCGACGTCGGGAAACCCCTGCATACGTTAGCTATTTCGGATTTCTCGCATCTGCGAGTTGACAAATAATCAAAGAACCCTTGCAGCGCAATTGCGGACTCAGAGAGGCGCCCGATTAATTTCAGAAGCAGGTTACCCATGCGCGGCCCTGCTTACGCCACGGGACATAAAATAACTCTTACGGCAACAAAAATGACCATTCATTGCCCGCCGATGCGATAAACGCCTGGTAGATCGCCCTCGATTGATCCGCTACCCTGCCACGCGCTTACCTGAAGCCGCGGCGAAGCGCCGCCCGTCCATTCGCGCAGATCATAACTCATGCCGACCCTCACCGATTTCCGGGCTGCCCGGCTCCCGTTTTATCCCGACCAGACGATCTATGCGGAATATGCCTGCCACGCGTTCGGGCTGGATTTCACGGAAATGGACGGCGGCACCGGGCTGGCTTTCACGGTCGGCTCGCGCAGCAGAACGGTCGCCTTCGGCGCCGGCCGGGGCTCGTTCTTCCCGCAGAACAACGCCACCGCGGCGACGCTGGCAAACGACAAGTATCTGGCCGATGTGGTGATGATCAAAGCCGGCATCGCGACGCTGGGCGGGCAGTATTTCTTCCTGCACGAGCGCTACCGCGCGCATCGTCCGCCCGGCCATGAGCGCGCCGACGCGCTGGCCTGTTTCCACGAACTGGGAGGCATGGCGTTCGTCAAACCGTTGGCCGGATCGCGCGGCGACTTCGCGCAGACGATCTCCAGCGAGCCTGCGCTCGCGGCCTATCTCGACGAGGTCGCCCGCTACTACGACGCCGTGCTGATGCAGCCGGTGTTCGCGGGAAAGGAATACCGCGTCTTCCTGCTCGACGGCGAGGTCGTATTCTCCGCACGGAAATGGCAACCGGCGCTGCTCGGCGACGGCGTCCGCACCATCCGCGAACTGTACGGTGCCGATGCAAAAGCGCTGGAACTGCGCGGCATCTCATCGGTTCCTTCCGCGATCGGCGGCGATGATCTGCTCGACCACGTGTTGCCGGACGGCGTGCGGTGGACCATATCCGGCCGCATGAATCGGAGCGCCGGTGGCAGCATGCAGTTCGCCGAACCAGACCATGCGCAGGCCGCCTTCACGCTGGCGCAGCGCGCCGCGAGCGCCCTCGGGCTGCGCGCCGCCGCCGTCGACCTGTTTGCGGATATCGCAGACGATCCGAATGATGTGCGCGTGATCGAAGTCAACGCCAATCCCTCAATCCGCTTTCTGGAGGACAGTGGCCGCGACGATTTGATCCTCAAGATATGGCGCCACACGTTGTATTCGATCGGACTGCTCGATGTTTAATCTGCCGAAATACGGCGAAGGCGTTTGCCTGACGCGGCTCGCGGCCCTGCTCGACGCGCTGTCGATCGACCGCGCGCGACTGCAGCGCAACTCGGTCGTCGTCACCGGCTCCAACGGCAAGGGCTCGACCGCGGCCTTCGCCGCCTCGATCGGCCACGCCGCGGGGCTGCGCACCGGACTGTTCACGTCGCCGCATCTGTACCGCTTCAACGAGCGCTTCCGGATCGACGGGGAGGAGATTGGCGACGACGCGCTGGCCGACCTGGTGCTTCGCGTCGCAACCGCCATCGCCGATCTCGCCATGCATGGCGTGACGGAGATCTTCGGCGCGTTCGAAGCGCAGTTCGCGCTGGCCTGCCTGCATTTCCAGGAATCGGACTGCGACTTCGCGGTGTTCGAGGCCGGCATCGGCGGCCGCTACGATCCGGTGCGACTGGTCGGCGCGAAAGTGACCTGTGTCACCTCGGTAGATTACGAGCACGTCCACCTGCTCGGCAACACGCTGGAGCTGATCGCCTCCGACAAGAGCGACGCCTGCGCGGCCGGCGGCACCATCATCTACGGCGAGAACTGCCGGCCGCTGCAGCAGCACCTCGCCGAATACAACCGGCCGCGCCACGTCTCCGGCACTTATGTCCGCGACGACATCGTGATCGACAACGAGGCGATGGATACGACCCGGCAGCAATTCGATCTGCGGATTTCCGATCAGGCATTCAGCGGATTGGCCATGAGCCTGCTCGGCGATTTTCAATTCAACAATGCGGCGATCGCAGCGGGGCTGTTCGTGCAGTGGTCGGAACATGCGCGTCCCGATATCGCCCTCGACGCCGCGATCCGCGACGGCCTGCGCCAGACTCGTTGGCCGGGGCGCCTCGAAATCGTGCAGGGCGAACCGCTGATCGTGATCGATGTCGGCCATACGCCGGATGGCGTGTCGCAGGCGCTGCAAAGCCTGCGTGCGATTCATGGCGAAGGCGGCTGGTTGCTGGTGCTCGGTGTCTCCGGCGACAAGAGTGTCGAGGAGATAGCCAAACACCTCGCGCCTTCGTTCGACAGCATCATCTGCACATCAGCGCATCACAAGGGTGCTGATGCACGCGTCGTCGGCGCTGCTGCGCGCAAGGCCAACAGCAGCGCCAGAATCCACCTCGCCAACACCATCGAGGATGCGGTGCGTGTCAGCCAGCAACTGGCGCGCACGTCGGGGCAAAAGATCTACGTCGCCGGCGGCCTGTTCGTCGCGATCGAATACGCCACCGTGCTGCGCGGCGGAAACGCGAGCGAATTGCAGTTTTTTTGAAACTGTCATTCCGGATGCATTTCAGTCGGTGAAGCCGGTGGGAATGCAGACCCGGAATCCCGAAATGTTCGACCAGGCCATCTCGTGGTTCCGGGTTCGCGCGCGGCTGGCGCCGCGCCCGCCCCGGAATGGCAGCGGTAAATCAGTTCGTACCGCCCGCGGAATCGTCCAGCACCTTGAAGCTCTCCTCGAGCTGCGGCGAAATCGAAACGCCCATCCGTTCGCCGGTCGGCAGCCGGGCGACGAACCACTTGTTGTACAGCGGGATCAGATCGCGGTTGGAGCCGAGGCGACGGAAGGAGCGTTCGACGACGGCCGCAAGTTGCGGCTCGTCCTTGCGGAACATGATGCCGTAGGGATCGTAGGACAGATAGTCACCGACCACGCGGAATCTGTCCTGGGACTTGTGCCGCGCGATCAGGCCGGACAGCAGGATGTCATCGGTCGCAAACGCATCCGCCTTGCCGTCGACCAGCATCTGGTAGGACTGCTCGTGATCCGGCGAGACCACGATGTTGAGGCCGAGTTTGAACTTGTCATCGACCGTATGGATCGCCTGCTCGTTGGTGGTGCCCTTGGTGACCACGATGGTCTTGCCCTTGAAGTCGGTCGGCGCCACCGCCGTCGTCGTCTTCGTCACCATCAGCTTGGTGCCGGCGACGAACATCAGCGGCGAAAACGCCACCTGCTTGCGGCGCTCGGCATTCGCGGTGGTCGAGCCGCATTCGAGATCGATCTGGTTGTCGAGGATCGCCGGGATGCGACTTTCCGAGGTCACCTTGACGTATGTGATCTTGAGATCGGGATCATCGACCTCGACGCCGATGTCCTCAACGATCGCCTCGCACAGTTCAAGGCTGTAGCCGATCGGCCGGTTGGCGTGGTCGAGGAACGAGAACGGCGGCGAACTTTCGCGGTAGCCGAGCCGCACGGTGTGCGACTTCTTGATCGCCGCAAGCGTGGGGCTGAGCCCCTCGGCAACGGTCTGCGCGAAGGCCGCCGTGGTCAGCAGCAGGGCCGCCAGCGCGCCTGCCCCGATCGATCTCGTCACGATGCTGCGCATCTGCGATCATCCATGCCCGAGGGCGGGGATCTCACCGGGGATCATGTCGCCCGGAACCATATCGCCTCGTCCCAGCTCATGCTCCGGCGCCAGTTCGCCTTCCCATTTCGCCACCACGGCGGTCGCCAGCGAATTGCCGATCACATTGGTGGCGCTACGGCCCATATCAAGGAAAGTGTCGATGCCCATGATCATCAACAATCCCGCTTCCGGAATGTTGAACTGGCTGAGCGTCGAGGCGATCACCACGAGGGAGGCGCGCGGCACACCGGCGACGCCCTTCGAGGTGATCATCAGGGTCGCCAGCATCGCCAGCTGGGTGCCGAGCGACATCTCGATATGATAGGTCTGCGCAATGAAGATGCTGGCGAAAGTACAGTACATCATCGTGCCGTCGAGATTGAAGGAATAGCCCAGCGGCAGCACAAAGCTGGAGATCCGCGACGAGGCCCCGAACTTGTTCAGCCCCTCCAGCGTCTTGGGATAGGCGGCCTCCGAACTCGCCGTGGAGAAGGCGATCATCAGGGGCTCGCGGATCAGCCGCAACAGATGGCTGTAACGCGGCCCGATGACGATGAAACCGACCATCACGAGGATGCCCCACAGGATCATCAGCGAGAGATAGAACCCGCCCATGAACACGATCAGCTTCCACAGCACGCCGAGGCCGTTCTTGGCGACCGTCGCCATGATCGCGGCCCACACCGCCAGGGGCGCGAACAGCATTACATAGCCAGTGACCTTCAGCATGATGTGGCCGAGGTCGTCGATCAGCGCCAGCATCGGCTTGGAGCGTTCCGGCATCGCACCCATGGCGACGGCGAAGAACACCGCGAAGATCACGATCTGCAGGATCTCGTTCTGCGCCATCGCATCCGCGATCGAGGTCGGGATCAGGTGCGTCAGGAACTTCTCGATCGAGAAGGCCGATACCGGCAGGCCGGTGGACTGCCCCGCCGCCGGCAAGGTGCCGGGGAAATTCGCGCCGGGCTGCAACAGGTTGACCATTACCAGGCCAAGCAGCAGCGAGATGAACGACGCGCTGACGAACCAGCCCATCGTCTTGGCGAAAATGCGACCGAGCTTGGAACCGGACCCCATATGCGCGATGCCGCCGACCAGGGTGGCGAACACCAGAGGCGCGATGATCATCTTGATCAGCCGAAGGAACAGCATCGCGATCAGGTTGACGTTGGCCGCGATCTCTCCCCGGTTGTCGGGCAAATAGTTGAAGACCATCGTGCCCATCACGATGCCCAACGCCATAGCGATCAGAATATATTGCGTGAACCTGTTCGACATGCGGTCCCCATCCATTCAGACTGCGACACTAGGTCATCCCGGCTGCGTCAGTCTGTCATATTGAGTGGGACGCGCAACCAGCTTTGTCGCAATGCCTTGGTTCGGTATCAAATAGCCGTTGTGCAACGCTGCACTGCCACATAGCGTAGAGCGAACTACAAAAACTGTGCAGGCTGGTCATTTTCTGCCCTGTAACTGCACCAAAATTGAACAAGGAAACCGGGAGGAAGCCATGACGGCCACAATCAATCGCCAGGTGTTGCTGGTGGAAAAACCCAGCGGCAAGCTCGGCCCCGAGCACTTCAAACTGTCCGAAGGCAGCATTCCGGAACCGAAGGACGGCGAGGCGCTGCTGCGCGTGCGCTATATTTCACTGGATGCCGCCAACCGCGCCTGGATGCACGGCGCGACCTATCGCGCGGCGGTCGAGGCCAACACCGTGATGGCCGGCGGCGGCATCGCCGAAGTGATTGCCTCGAAGGCACCGGGGCTACAGGCCGGGGACATCGTATTCGGAGATACCGGCTGGCAGAACTATGCGGCGGTGCCGGCCAAGCACCTCAGCAAGATGCCGAAGCTCGAGCCGATGACGCATCTGCTCAGTATCTACGGTATTGCTGGCCTCACCGCTTATTTCGGATTGTTGGATGTCGGCAAACCGAAGGCGGGAGAGACCGTCGTCGTCTCCGCCGCCGCCGGATCGGTCGGCTCGATCGTCGGACAGATCGCCAAACTGAAGGGTTGCCGCGTGGTCGGCATCGCTGGCGGCAAGGATAAGTGCGACTGGCTGACGCGCGAACTCGGTTTCGACGCAGCAGTCGACTACAAGGACGGCGGCGTGTTCAAGGCGCTGAAGGCGGCAGTGCCTGATGGCATCGACGTTTATTTCGACAATGTCGGCGGCGACATTCTGGAAGCCTGCATCGCCCAGATGAACTTGCGCGGCCGGATCGCGTGCTGCGGCGCGATCTCGCAATATGACGGCGCGCCCTCGGCGACCGGCCCGCGCGGCGTGCCCGGCCTGATCGTGGTGAAGCGCCTGATCATGCAGGGCTTCATCGTGATGGATTACATGGAGCAACGCGATGCTGCGCTGAAGGACCTGCAGGCATGGGTCGCATCGGGCCAGATCAAGGTGCAGGAGGACGTCATCGACGGGCTCGAAAACACCCCGCAAGCGCTGATCGGCCTGCTCGCCGGCGAGAACCGCGGCAAGCGGATGATCAGGGTCTGAGTTCGAAGGGTGGGCAAAGCGCGCTTGCGCCGTGCCCACCCTTCAATAGCCACTACGCCAGTTCGGCCGCGGCCCGCTGCATGTTGTTCGACATATCGGATGTCACGGTGCTCTGTTCCTCGACCGCCGCAGCGGTGGAGGTGACATATTCGTTGACGTGCTCGATCGCCTGCTTGATCGACACCAGCGCGCCGACCACATCGCCGGAGATGCCGTTCAGCGCTTCAATCTCGGTGGTGATCTTGTCTGTCGCCTGCTTGGCCTGGTTGGCGAGGTTCTTCACTTCCGCCGCAACCACCGCAAAGCCGCGGCCGGCTTCACCGGCTCGCGCGGATTCGATGGTGGCGTTCAGCGCCAGCAGGTTGATCTGGCCGGTGATGTCGCCGATCAGGCCGACGATGCCGCCCATTGAATGCGCCGCGGTGGTCAGGCGTTGCGCCTGGATGTCGGCGGTCTCGACCTGATGCACGGCGGACTCCGCGGTCTGCCGCGACTTTACCATGGTCTCGGAAATCTCGCGGATCGAGGCGTTCATCTCCTCGCTGCCGGCGGCGACGGATTCGATCAGCGAGCGCGCGCGCTCCGACTTCATCCGGTTCATCACCTGCGGCGTCATGTCAGTGGCGTACTTCACCACCTTGAACGGCTTGTTGTTGAGATCAAAAATCGGATTGTAGGAGGCTTGGATCCAGACCTCGCGACCGCCCTTGCCGATCCGCTTGTATTCCGCCGCCTGAAACGTGCCGCGGTTAAGACTGGCCCAGAATTCGCCATAGGCCGCGGAGTTTCGTTCAGCCGGTTCGACGAACAGGCTGTGGTGTTTGCCCTTCACCTCGTCCAGCGTATAGCCGACTGTATCGAGGAAATTCTGGTTGGCGGTGACGATGGTACCATCCATGTTGAATTCGATCACAGCCTGCGATTTCCGGATCGCGGCCATCTGGCCATCGCTGTCGGCAGCGCGCAGCTTTTGCGCGGTGACGTCGGTGGCGAACTTCACGACCTTGAACGGCTTGCCGTTCTCGTTGAGGATCGGATTATAGGTGGCGAGAATCCATACTTCCTTGCCGCCCTTGCCGAAGCGCTTGTATTCACCCGACTGGAAGTCGCCGTGATTGAGGCGCGCCCAGAATTCGCGATAGGCCGCGCTGTCGCGCTCGGTGGGCTCGACGAACATGCTGTGGTGACGGGCCTGGATTTCCGGCATCGCATAACCCATCGCCCCCAGGAAATTATCGTTGGCGGTGACGATGGTGCCGTCCATGTTGAATTCGATCACCGCCTGCGCACGGTCGATCGCGGCGATCTTGCCGGAAGCTTCCATGTTCTGGATCTTCTGGGTAGTGATATCGGTGGCAAACTTGATCACCTTCACCGGCTTGCCGGAGGTGTCGAGGATCGGATTATACGACGCCTGAATCCAGACCTCGCGGCCGCCCTTGGCGACACGCTTGTACTGCGCCGCCTGAAATTCACCCCTGTTAAGGTTACCCCAGAACTCCCGATAAGCCTGGCTGTCGCGCTGGGCGGGATCCACAAACATGCTGTGATGCTTGCCCTTGATCTCGTCGAGAGTATAGCCCAGCACGTTGAGAAAATTCTGGTTGGCGGTGATGATGGTGCCGTCGAGGTTGAACTCGATCATCGCCTGCGATTTGTTGATGGCAGCGGCCTGCGCCAGCGCGTCCTGCAGGCTCGCTTTATTCTGTCGGTTAAACATCTATCGCTCCCTGGCCTAAAATTTGAAAATAAAAAGGACATGACCTGTCGTCGCGCGATATCGCGCGGCGACGACGCATCAGGACTGCCGTGAGATTGACGCAGATCTACTCGGTGATCTGCGGCTGCTTGGTATCGAGCCGACTCCAGTAAGCCGCCACCTTCTCGGCGAGTTGGCCGCTACGGTCCGGATACAGCGAACCATGGCTCGTCATCGCATCCGCCCCGGAGCGGACCGACATGCTGCGCGCCGCGATCTGCTGGAAATATTCGAGTACGGCGATGCGCAGGTTCGACGACAGATTCGGCGTCTCGCGCTTGCGTTCGACCTTTTCGATGTAATGCTCGATAGTGGTCTGCTCCATCCGCACGATCGCCTGCAGGCTGACCCAGAAGCTGTCCTCGAGACTGACGCTGGTGCGCTTCTTGGAAACCACTACGCTGCGCTTGCGATTGACATTGGGCCGACTCATCGTCGTTTCGTAGCTCATCTCGTTCTCCTGTTGTAATCGTTAAAGTTTACGCGTTTACTAATTCAGTTCACCAACACCGCGCCGCCGCAGCGGATGCCGGATACCCAAACGTCGGCTTGCCCGATACCAACACCGAGCCCCGACAGCACCATGCTGAGCAGTTGGTCGATCGAGCTGGTGGCGCCGCCGATGATGCCGACGACCAGCGGGCCTAAACCGGGAATCGGGATGCCGAGGCCAATCACATTGACGTTGACGACCAGGTCGTTGAGCAGGCTTGAGGTCAGCGACGAGGTAAAATTCGTGCTGGTCACGGTCTTCTTGGTCTGCGCGGTGATGTCGGCATAGCTGAACGTCACCGGGGTCGGCGTTGTGTTGCCCATCCCGGCATGGGCTCGCGCATTCACCGAGACCAGGCCGAGATCTACGATCTTCAGCGCGGGCGGATTCGGCTTGGTGGAGAAGTTGCTCATGTCGGCGTTCGAGACGTCGCCGATCCACGCATCGATGATGCCCGGCGTCACGCCGAGGGTGACGGTCGATGTGTTCATCGTCGGATAGCCGCAGGTGATGTTGTTCAGCGTTGCTGTGCCGGAGGCGACTTCCACATAGGCCTTCAACGACACCACTGACGCCGGCGCGGTGCCGAGCAGGTTGATCGTCGCGAGTATCCGGGTCTGCGCGGTATGAACGCTGGCGCCGGCGCTGCCGACGGTGATCCAGCTGGTTCCGGTCGGCTGCGCGCCGACATTGGCGATGACCGACGCGCTGGCGATGCCCGGAAGACCGAGGCTCACCCCCGTCGCGATCTGGCTGTTGCCGTTGGCGACCCCCGCCGTGGCCTTCAGCAGATCGAGCAGAGAGAGGCTAATGCCGATCTTGGCTTGGCCAACCTGCGAGCTGTTATAAGGACCGAGATCGAGCAGCGAGCCCGGCAGAATCTTCGTCGTCAGCGAGGACGCCGCCGAGACTACGGATTGCAGCGCCGTGGTCGCCGCGCCCGCGCCGTTGGTCGCCTGCTGGGTCGTCAGCGCCGCGGCGAGGATGTCGCCGACCTTGATGTTGGAGTTCAGCAGCGTGTCGTAGGACACCCCGGTCAGGTTGACGCGCGTCGCCAGCGCCGAGAGAAAGGTGAGCGCATCGATGCGCGCGCTGAGCAGCGAGTTGTAATCCATCACCGACAGCGACAGCGTGGTGCCGAGCATGCCGCCGAGCAGGCTGTTGAGAAACCCGTTGTTCACCGACGCCAGCCGCGAACCTATCGCGAACGACGCCATCGACGACGTCGTCGCGATCGCCGAGGTCTTGATCTGGAAGTTGTTCTGGCCGGTGAAGAAGTGGCTGAAATACAGCGGCGTCTGGGTCAGCAGCTTGACGCGCGCGGCATTGGCCGCGCCGACCGGCGGCGTCACGAAGCGCGCCGCCGGCGCCAGCGCCGCATTCGCCGTGTAGGTACCGAGTTCGACGCTGACCAGCGAGTTGGCGGGATAGTTGTTCTGGGTCACCACCGCGGTCGCGGCGTTGGTTGCGTTGGTGAGATTGCTGGCCGCGACGATGGCGCCGAGATCCGTGGTGCTCTGGGTCTTGCGGCGATCGGCCGAAATGGTTCCGATATCAACGCCAAGCGCTGCACAGCAAACCGCGAGCAACATGCCGCCTGCGGCCATGATCGCGATGTTGCCGCGCTGGTCGGACCGGAAACGTCGCAACAGGCTGGGCATCGATGCGATTCCTCAGAATCCGCCGTAGGGAATGACAGCCGTGCGAATGATGTGGGTCGGCGGCAGCGGCACGAACGGCAGCGCGTAGATGAACATGCTGGAAGCGTCGTAATTCACGGTGACGACGAACACGTTGGTATTTGTCGGCGAAGTGGCGGCGTTGACGGTGAGGCGCGTCGCATCGATCATCGGATAGGTTCCGGCATTGGCGGTGACGAACGATGTCGCGATCGATCCGCGCTCGCTCTCGCTCATTCCGGCTACCGACGAGCGCGCAGCTTCCGCAGCAAGCTGTTGCACGCCATGAATCACGGCGAGATAGGAGCCGAACACAACAATGCCAAAAACGATCGTCAGAAAGATTGGCAACACCATAGCGAACTCGACCGCGCTCGAACCGCGGCGGCATCGCAATAGCTTGAACATGGCGACCTCGGGTTTCGACATTCGCCAAGTCTTGCAAGGTTGCATGAAAACTACCTATACAACTTCTGTTACCTCACGTTAGTTGCGATAGGTGCGGATGTAGGGATCGCGTTCGATAACGGCATCGAAACTGATAGGGCCATCAGTTTCGATAGAGTTGCTATGCTATGCTCGAATTGAGGTCGCTGTCGCGCTATTGATGAGGAATGACCATCGCGCGCCCCTATGAAATAAGGGGATTCCGTTCCTTGTGACGCCGCGCGGGCGTGCTCAAATTTTCAGGACGATGGAAAGCAAGGGACATCGGTATACACACGGCTGATATGCCGGGGCATATCGAGCGGCCGGTCAAAGCCGATTGTATAGGGGGGCGCCCATCGCCGTAGAGCGTTGATTGTCGTTGGCGAGGGACAGGCTCGCACTAGATGGCGAGAACCTTTTCACGAAGCTGCTCGACAAACGCCCGGTTCTTTTCGCGAAAGCCGGCGCGGGTGCAAAGAAAGATTTTCGGCGTTCCCGGCAGCGGAAGATAGTATTCATTGGCGAAAATCAGCGGCTCGGGGACCAGCCGCTTCGGCAGAATCGTCAGGCCCATACCGGCCTTGGCGGCCTCGATACGGGCGTTATATTCGGGGCTTGAGAAGGCGATGCGGTACACCATGCCCTTGCGCTCCAGCGCCTGGATCATCAGGTCATGCGTAATCTGGCCGGGCCAGGTCAGCAGCGGCACCGGCGCGCCGGGGCTCAAGGTGAAGTCCGTCGATCGCACCCACGTTACTTCATCGTCGCGCTGCGCGATCACATCGATCGATGCGTCCGGCGGCAAATCGACGAGGCTGAGGAAAATACCGACATCAATGAAGCCATCGAGAAGGCATTTGGCGATCTCGGCGGAATTGTCGGCATAGATGCAGACATCGGCCATCTGGGCCTTGGTCATGGTCGCCAGCATTCGCTGTGAATAGACGTTGCTCATGCCGAGCCGGATCGAACTGTCGTCCGACGTCGTGCCGCGCAGCAGCAGCAGCTGGTCATTGGCTTCAAGAATCTTGCGCGCCTGCGTCAGCACCAGCTTGCCGAGTTCCGTGGTGGCGGAACCGTTGGCGGATTTCTGGAATATGCTACCACCGACCGCGTGTTCGATGCGCTTGATCTGCGAACTGATCGCCGGCTGGCTCAAACCTAGCAGTTTCGCCGCTTTCGTGATGCTGCCTGCTTCGGAAATGCCGACGACGGAGCGCATGATCTCGGTCGGTATGCTCAAATGCTGGTAGCGACGCTGCATATTTCATGGTCCTTTGAGATCGACATCCCCTCCGCGCGGAACCGCAGCTTCGAAGACATCACCAAAGTCACGAGCCACCTGAAGAATCGAAGGCCGAACGTTTCTTGTTTGTGGTTGCATGCCAAGCCATACTCCCACTCATCAAGTAGTATCGGCGTCGTTTTATACATAGCAACACAATCGTTCGTATTAGTTGCATGTCGGGCATTTATATCGCGTTCGGTGGTACATTGATCGCTAACATTGGTACCAAGCTACCTTGCGGGCACGCGTCAGCGGAACCGCGTTCAAACTCAAGCCATGAACTTGAAGCAACCGCGACGATTTTTTCGCGTGACGAAAGTGATTCGTTCGCAGAAACGGATCGACCGATCTCTATCTATTTATCGTGTGCTAACATAGAGATGCAAACCGTCGCTGTTAATCCTGACGAACAGAGCGGGTCGATGCGAACGCGGCGTAGGCGCGATTGCAGATTGAGGCAACACCGACTCCGACCACGCCACCGGCGAATTTGACCAGTGCATCGGACAGATGGCCGTGGCGATCGGGCGTCAGATGCTGCAGGGCTTCGAGAACGAAGGCCGTTGCCACGATCAGAGACAGCACCATCCATAAGCGTTTTGGATAGGCCAATCCAAACAGGAGACCGGCGAAGGCAAACGCGCCGAAGCGCTCGATGCTGACATCCTCGACATGCGGACGCAGGCCGATCGGCGACAGCGTCGCAAAGACGATGAAAGCCAGAATCGCCCAGGCGACGACGGTGAAGAATCTGTGCATGTCCGTATGGATACCCGATTCCCATCCCGGAAACCGGAATCCTGCCCCGAAAGGTTAATCGCCACCGAACGAAGCCGCGGCGGTTCAGGTGATCCTGAACAGCCGGCTGGCATTGCCGAACAAGATGCGTTCCTTGTCCGCTTCCGACAGCTTGGTCGCCCGGACGGTTCCAACCGGATCGGTATCGCCCATGTCGAACGGATAATCCGAGCCCATCATCACCCGATCCGCGCCGGCGACGCCGACCAGAATCTCGATCAGATCCGGCGAGAACACGCAGGTGTCGAACCACATCCGCTTCAGATAGGTCGAGGGCGCATCCGCCGTCAGCCGCCGCACTTCAGGGCGCACTTTCCAAACGTGGTCCATGCGGCCGGCATAAAACGGCAGGAAGCCGCCGCCGTGCGCGATCACCACATCGAGCTCGGGGTGCCGGTCGAGTACGCCGCCCATGATGAAGTGCGAGATCGCGATGGCTTCCTCAATCGGCTGGCCGAGGCTGTTGACCATGAAGAAATCGCCGAGACGCTGGCCCTGCGAGAAACCGAGCGGATGCACGAACAGCGGCGCCTTGAGCTGCGCGAGGCGAGCATAGAGCGGATCGAAGGCGGGGTCGGACAGTTCGACGTCCTCGACGCGGGTGTCGATCTGGAAGCCACGCAGGCCCAGCGTCTCCACCGCATACACCGCCTCTTCAATCGCGCGCACCGGGAAACGCATCGGCAAGGTGCCCATGCCGGCGAAATGCGAAGGGTCCTGCGCCACCAAGGCGGCGATGTCCTCGTTCTGAACGCGCGACAGCGCGACCAGCAATTCCTCGTCGGCCCAATAGTGCTGCTGCGCCGGCGCCGGGATGATGACCTGGATATCGACACCCATGCCCTGCATCGTCGCGCGGCGGGCATTGAGGTCGAGCATCTTGCCCGGCAGCAATTTGTTCTGCTCGGCGTCGGTGACCCGGCTCTGCATCGACATGTCGCGGCGATACGGATTGCTCATCGGATCGTAACGACCGGCCACGAGCGGCTCGACGCGCGTGCTGAGCGCGTGGGTATGCATATCGATGATGGGCATATTTAATCTGCTCGGTTCAGTTCAGTTCGGCGGCGTCAGGCACGCGCTGATGCCAGTCGGTGACGCCTTGATAGGCATGGATGGCGCGCAGGATGGTGGCCTCCGCATAGGGACGGCCAACCAGCTGAAACGCGACCGGCAGGCCGGCGGCATCGAAGCCACACGGCGCCGACGCGGCCGGCAGGCCGAGATAGTTGATGCCGCGGGTGCAATGCGTGACCTGACCGATCACGCGCGCGACGTCCGCTGGATCGCCTTGGGTGGTCGCTTCGATCGTCGGCACCGGAATCGAGATCGCCGGCAGCAGCGCCAGATCGGCGGCTCCGATGCACGATGCGATCCAGCCTTGCGTGATCTGCGCACGCAGCGACAGCGCCTCGACATAGCGCGTCGCCGGATAAAAGAGGCCAGGCTCGATCCGCGAGCGAACCTGATCGGCGTAATCCTGCGGCCGCTCGATCAGCCAGCGCCGGTGAATCGCGGCGGCCTCGACACTCATCAATAGATGCATCAGCGCGTTGATCACCGCCATGTCGGGCGGCGCGGTCTCGATGGTGGTGACGCCAAGCCCGCGCAACGCGACGACGGCCTGCTCAAGCCGGGCGGCAATCAGCGGATGCAGCAGTTCGCGGTAGTAACCACCGGGGATCGCGATAGTCATGCCCTTGATGCCGTCGCCAAGCCCGGACTCATAATCGCCTGACGTGATCACCGACAGCAGCCGCGCGGAATCCCGCGCCGTGCGCGTCAACGGTCCGGTGCAATCCAGCGAGGCCGACAGCGGCATCACGCCGTCGGTCGGCACCAGGCCCCAGGTCGGCTTCAACCCGACGAGACCGCACATCGCGCCGGGATGGCGCAGCGAGCCGCCGGTGTCGGTGCCGAGCGAGCCCGCGACCAGACGCGCGGCGACCGCGACGCCGGAGCCCGACGACGAGCCGCCCGGCACATGCGCCGGATTCCACGGATTGAGCGCGTGGCCGTTATGTTCGTTGTAGCCGGTCGGGCTCAGCGCGAATTCGGCAAGTTGCAACCGGCCGAGATCGAGCGCGCCGGCGGCATCGAGCCGATGCATGACGGTGGCCGTGGTATCGGCCCGGAAATCGGAACGAATTTTCGAACCACCGGCGGAGAGATCGCCGGCGCGGTAGAACAGATCCTTGTGGGCGAGCGGCACGCCATGCAGCGGCGGCAGTGCGGCGCCACCGGCGCGCAGCCGGTCGGCGGCATCGGCCGCCTGCAGCGCGCGCGCGCCGTCAAGGCGGACCACCGCATTGAGCTTGCGGCCGACGGTTTCGAGCCGGTCGAGCGTCACCTGTGTGGCAGCGACGGAGGTGATATCGCCGGCCGCGATGGCATCGGCGAGCGTGCAGAGGTCGAGCGAAGCAATAGATTGAGTCATTATGCCTTGTCCGCCGCGTCCAGCCAGTTCGGAAAACCGTAGGGCGTGGAATCGAACTGCAGCGAGCGCACGGCTTCCAACGCGATGCGGTCGTTGGTGTCCTCGATCTGCGCTTTCGCCCGCGCCACGCGCGAGGCGGCGTCCGGCGCGTCATTCAGCTCGCCGGCAACGCCGCGCAACAGGTCTTCATTCATGATCTTGCTCATTGCACACCAAGCCGCTGGAACAGCAGATCGGTTTGCTGACTCAGTTCTTTCGCGTCGCCCTGATGTACGACCTGTCCGGTCTCAAGGATATAGACGCGATCGGCCACCGCCAATGCGCTGTACAGATTCTGCTCAACCAACAAGATCGACAATCCCTCTTTCTTGAGATCGAGGATGATCTCCTCGAGATGCTGCACCATCACCGGCGCCAGGCCTTCGGACGGCTCGTCCATCAGGATCAGTTGCGGATCGATCATCAGCGCGCGGCCGACCGCGAGCATACCGCGTTCGCCGCCGGACAATTGGCCGCCGCGGTGATGGCGACGTTCCGCAAGACGCGGGAAGATGCTGAATACGCGATCGACGGTCCAGCCGTCCTTGGCGCGCGTGCTCTTCAGCATCGTCAGATGCTCGGTCACCGTCAACGACGGAAACAGCCGGCGGCCCTGCGGTACGATCGCGATCTTGCGCGCCGCGATGTCATGCGGCTTCATGCCGACCAGATTTTCGCCACGCCAGCTGATGCTCCCGGAGCGGATCTGCGGCGGCACCAGCCCCATGATGGAGCGAATGAACGTGGTCTTGCCCATGCCGTTGCGGCCGAGCAGCGCGACGATTTCGCCGGCGCCGACGTCCAGCGAGACGCCGCGCACCACGACCGCATCACCGTAACCGCTGTGAAGATCCCTGACCTCAAGCATGACGTGGCTTCCCGAGATAGACTTCCTGAACCTGCGTGTTGCGGCGAATGCCTTCCGGTGGTTCCTCGACGAGGACGCGCCCTTCGAACATGCAGGTGACGTAATCGACCAGGCCGAGCGCCAGGTCCATGTCGTGCTCGATCAGCACCACGGTGATGTCGCGGCTGAGCGAGCGGATCACTTCCGCGATCATCGATCGCTCGGACGGCGAAAGACCCGCGGCCGGCTCGTCGAGCAGCAGCATGGTCGGCGTCGTCACCAGCGAGATCGCGATCTCGAGCTGGCGCTGCTCGCCATAGGACATTTCCTTGACGATGACATCAGCGCGCTCGCCGATCCGCGCGGCGGTGAGCGCCGCCGCAATGCGTGCCGCTTCCGTCTCGTCGGTATCCGGCGCGCCGAACAGCGAGAATTTTCGCGGCGACAGGCCGCGCAGCGCGAGAACCATGTTGTCGCGCACGGTCAACGTCGGAAACAGGTTGGTGATCTGGAAGGTGCGCGAAATGCCGAGCTGCGCACGACGGTGCGGCGGCATCTTCGTCACATCATGACCATTGAACATGATCTTGCCGGAGGTCGGCGGCACCGCGCCGGCGATGGCGTTGAACAAGGTGGTCTTGCCGGCCCCGTTCGGGCCGATGATCGCGCGGCGCTGGCCGCGCGGCACGGTCAGGCTGACGCCATCGACCGCCCGCAAGGCGTCGAAGGCCACCACCACATCAGTCAGGGTCAGGATCGGTTCGGACACAGAATTTTCCCGGTAAGAAGGACGCGGCCACCGGGCCGCGTCCTGTCATATGGCTGGATCAGGCTTTCTTGATGCCCTGGAAGGTGCGCGAATAGGCCGGCTGCTTCATGTAGGTCTCCGGATCGTACTTCCAGAACTGACCGACTTCCGGATAGGTCTGGATCGGAGCATTCCAGAACTTGCCGTCGGCGCGCTTGACTACCTTGCGTATATAGACGTCATAGACCGGGTTGCCGTAGGCGTCGAACTTGACGGTCTTGCCGAGCGGCGAGCCATCGAGGTCGGTCTTCAGCACGGTATCAATGAAGGCCTCGCGGTCCTCGACTTTGCCGCCCATCTTCTTCAGCGCCGCATCGATCCACATCATGCCGGAGAACATCGAGAAGCCGTACAGCGACGGCGTCTTGCTGTACTTGGCCTCGTAGTCCTTGACGAACTTCGCGGTAATCGCATTGTCCGAGCCTTCGGCGAAATGCGCCGGCGAGATGATGCCTTCAGCTTCTTCGCCGAGGGTACGGATCACCGACTGGTCGGTGCCGTTCATCGCCATCAGCAGCGGCGTCTGCGCCTTCAGGCCGAACGAGGCATACTGCTGGATGAAGCGGGTAGAGTCCGCGCCGGTCTCCATCGCGAAGATCGCATCGACCTTCAGTTCGGCAAGCTGGCCGAGATAGGGGCTGAAATCCGCGGTGTTGAGCGGGTGCCAGAACTGCTGCACGATCGTGCCGCCGCCTTCGGTGAACACCTGGGCGAGACCGCCGCACTGTTCATGACCGAAAGTGTAGTCCTGGCTGATCGTGGCGATGCGCTTGTAACCCTGCTTCAGCGCCCAGTCGCCGAACGGATGGGTAAATTCGCTGGCGGTGTAGCCGGCGACGCGGATCACGTTCTTGATGCGGGCGCGCTGCGTCAGATCGTCGGCGGCGATGATCGGAATGAAGTACGGTGTGCCGGTGGCCTTGACGTAGTTGGCGACGGCGAGGCCCGTGTTGGCCAGCAGGTTGCCGATCAGCATGTGGCAATTGCCCTGCTCGACCAGGCGGCGGGCCTTCTGCAATGCGGTGTCGGGGTTCGAAGCGTCGTCCTCGATGACCAGCTCGACCTTGCGGCCGCCCATCTCGTTCTTGACCTGCTCGAGGTAGAACTGCACGCCTTCGACCATTTCCTTGCCGCCCGAGGCCACGACGCCGGTCAGCGGTGCCAGCAGGCCAATCTTGATCGGGGCGCTCTGCGCGTGTGCGGCACGCCAGGGGGTGACACCGACGCCGGCGGCTGCGACAGCCGCCGTCGAGGTCTTCAGAAATTGCCTACGGTCCATCTCGATATCCTTTCGGTGAAGCACTCGATTAACGCACCTTGCGCGACAGAACGGCGCGCAGCTTGCCTACGATGCCCTCAGGGGCAAAGATCATGATCAGTACGAAGGTGAGGCCGAGCACCATCTGCCAGCGCTCGGTATGCGCGCTGACAAGGTTCTCCAGCGCGATGATCGCAGCGGCGCCGACGAAGGAGCCGAACAGCGTACCGACCCCGCCGGCGATGGCCATCAGGACACCTTCGACCGATTGCGCCAGCGCCACCGTGGAGGGGCTGACGAAGTTGTTGAACATCGCATACAGCCCACCCGCCACCCCGGCGAACACGCCGGACACCGTGAATCCGATGAACAGATGCAGCGGCACGTTATAGCCGAGGCTGCGCATCCGGCTTTCGCTGTCGCGGATACCGCGCAACGTCAGGCCGAACGGCGAGCGCACGAAGCGCCACATCAGGAACGAGACCACCGCTGCTCCCGCCAGCACCGCCCAGTAGAACGCGCTGTGGCTGAGCAGCATCGCAGGCCGCACGTCGGCGCGCATGCCGTTCTCGCCACCGGTCACCTGGGTCCAGCGCAGGCAGACGCCCCAGACGATCATGCCGAGCGCCAGCGTCAGCAGCAGGAAGTAGACGCCGGAGGTACGCACCGCGAGCAGCGCGAACACCGCAGCCACGCAGGTTGCTGCCAATACACCGAGCGCGAAGGCCGCGGCCGGCGACATCCCCATCTGCGCGGTACAGTAGACGACGACGTAAGTGGAGACGCCGAAGATCGCGCCGTGGCCGAGCGAGGTGCGCCCGGCGAAGCCGGCGAGGATGTCGATCGACATCGCCAGCACCCCGAAGATGAGCACCTCGGTGGCGAGGCCCACCTGATAGTTCGACAACACCAGCGGCAGGCCAGCCGCGACCGCCAGCACGGCCGCGACAATCAAGGCGGCGCGACCCGTCATGCCCGCAAGGCGAGAAGTATTGGGTGTCAGTTGCTTGATCATGTGGCACGTCCGAACAGGCCGAGCGGACGGAATGCCAGCAGCACCGCCATCGGGCCGAAGATCACGAAATAGGCCAGCTCCGGGAACATCACCTGACCCAGCGTATTGAGCAGGCCGACCAGCAGGCTGCCGACGCCGACGCCGACCAGGCTGCCTCGGCCGCCGATGATCACCACCGCGAGACTGAAGGTGAGGATTTCCGCATCCGCCGACGGATACAGCGACAGGAACGCGCCGCCCATCAACCCGCCGAGGCCGGCCAGCGCCGAGCCGAACAGGAAGGTAAAGAGAAACACGCGCTGGATGTTAACGCCGGAAGCTTCCACCATCTCGGCATCATCGACGCCGGCGCGGATCAGGGCACCGAGTCGCGTGCGGTTCAGCAACAGCCACAAACCCGCGAAGACGAAGATGCCGGCGCCGAGCACGAACAACCGGTAGATCGGATAGAAGGTGCCGAACACCTTGGTGCCGCCGCGCAACATCTGCGGGATCGGCACCGTGAAGCTGTCGCCGCCCCAGATCACCAGCGCGAGATCGTTGAGGAAGAAGGCGACGCCGAGCGTCAGCAGCACCTGGCGCAGTTCGTTGCCTCTAACGAAGCGCAACAGTCCCTGGTCCAGTACGAAGCCGATCGCTGCGATCGCGGCCATCGCGCCGACACCGCCGAGCACGAAGCTGCCGGTCTTCACGGCGACGCTGTAGCCGACATAGCCGCCGAACAGATACAGCGCGCCGTGCGCGAGATTGACGATCCGCAGCAGGCCGAAAATCAACGTGAAGCCGCTCGCCACCACGAACAGCAGGGCAGCGAAGGTCAGTCCGTTGAGTATCTGGAAGAAGCTCATGCGTGTTTACCTACGGTGCCTTCGGCCCGACCGAAAGGTACCAATCGAGAATCTGTTCGCCGGTCATAAATGCCACGTCGGATTTCTGCTGGATGGTTTCGAAGATGCGACGGAAATGCTTGAGGCGATGCGGCGCGCCCATGATGTAGGGATGCACAACGAGTGCCATGATCCTGGCCGAGTCGGCGGAATCTTCATAAATCTGCTCGAACTGGTCGATAGCCCGGTCGTAGTACTCGGATGCCTTGTGATGCTGGATCAGCATCATCGCGACGTCATTGCATTCCTGCGTGTAGGGCACGTTGACGATCGGCGTGGTCGTTGTCTTCAGCCACACCGGCTGGTCGTCGAGCACCCAGTCGCAGACATATTCGTAGCCTTCCTGCTTCAGCAGGTCCGGGGTGTTCCAGCTCTCGGTGAGGCCGGGGCCGAGCCAGCCGCGCGGACGCTTGCCGGTCGCGGCCTCGATCACGTCCGCGGTCTTGCGGATATCCTCGCGCTCGTTCTCGACCTTCTGCATGTTGCGCTGGGTGAAGCCGTGACCCATGAACTCCCAGTTGCGCGCCTTGGCGGCTTCGACGATCGGCGGATAGGCCGCCAGCGCCGAACCGTTGATCGCCAGCGCCGCGGGGATCTTGTAGTCGTCGAACACTTTCAACATGCGCCAGAAGCCGACGCGGTTGCCGTATTCGTGCCAGGCCCAGTTCGGAATGTCGGGCATCGGCGAGCCACCGGCCGGCGGCGTCAGCACGGTGCGCGGCATCGTCTGGTTGATGTCCCACTCCTCGACATTGACGATCACCCACACCGCCATCCGCTTGCCGTTCGGCAGCTTGAGCGGCGCGCGAGTAGAAATGGGCGAATAGGAAATGCGTTCTGTGGGCAACATGATCAGGCCTCCGGGGGCGTGATGGTGATGGTGAGGGACGGCAGGCCTTCGATATGGGCATCGATCAGATCCCCGGGGACTACCGCGCCAACGCCGGCCGGGGTGCCGGTGTAGATCAGGTCGCCGGGCTCCAGCGTCATCTGTTTCGACAGTTCGGTGACGATCTCGGGCACGCTCCAGATCATCTGGCCGATATCGCCGCGCTGCTTCTCGACGCCGTTGACCGACAAGGTAATGGCGCAGCCCTTAAAGTGGCGCGCATCACGCGCCGGCGCAATCGCGCCGCAGGGCGCGGAGGCATCAAAACTCTTGCCGGCCTCCCACGGCAGCTTCATGTCGCGGGCATCGCGCTGGCGATCACGGCGGGTCAGATCGATGCCGACGGCGTAACCCCAGATGTGATCGAGAGCTTCGGCCACCGGGATGTTCTTGCCGGCGCGGCCGATCGCGATCACCAGCTCGACCTCGAACTGGAAGTCGTCGGTGAACGGCGGATAGGCCACCTGGGCGCCGTCCTGCACGATCGAATCGCGCGGCTTCTGGAAGAAGAACGGCGGATCGCGCTCGTCGGCTTCGCCCATCTCGCGGATGTGGTCGAGATAGTTACGGCCGACGCAATAGACGCGACGGACCGGGAAGGCGCCGCCGCCGAGCACCGGAATCTCGGTCACGGCAACGGCGGGCAGCATGTTGGGGAAAAATTCGTTCACGTCTTGGATTCCATCTCGGCCTTTTGGCCATTGTACCAGTCGAGGATCTGCTCACCATTCCAGTGCACGACGCCTTCATGCTTGTTGAAATAGTCGTAGAGCTGCTCAAGATATTTGATCCGGAACGGTTGTCCGGAAATGTAGGGGTGGATCGCCAGCGACACGATTTTCGGGCGGTCTGCGCTTTCCTGATACAGCCGGTCGAACTGGTCGATCGCCCGCTTCATGAAGTGGTCGCTCTCGTGGTGCTGCACCATCATCATCGGGATGTCGTTGAGTTCGACGGTGTATGGCAGCGTCACCAGCGGACCCTTGTCGGTGTTGATGGTGGTCGGCTCGTCGTCATAGACCCAGTCGCCGATATATTTGACGCCGGCTTCAGCGAGATGTTCCGGGGTATCGAGCGTCTGCGTCAGGCCGGGTCCGAGCCAGCCCACCGGGCGCTTGCCCGTGAAATTCTCGATCACGTCCATCGAGCGGTTGATCATCGCCTTCTGGTCGGGCTCCTTGTGGATCGGCCCCTGCTCATAGGCGTGGCCCATAAATTCCCAGCCGGCATCTTTGGCCTGCTGCGCCACGCGCGGATAATCCTCGCAGACGCGCGCGTTGATCGACAGCGTCGGCTTGATGCCGTGCTTCTTGTAGAGATCGAAGAAGCGCCAGACGCCGACCCGCATGCCGTATTCGTGCCAGCCCCAGTTCGCCACGTCGGGCAGCAAGGCTGCACCGGTCGGCGCCGGGATCACCTGGCGGGCCATCGGCTTCGCGATGTCCCAGACTTCGAGATTGACGATGGTCCAGACGATGATCCGCGCCCCGTTGGGCAGCTTCATCGCCGGACGGTCGACGATGGCGGAAAAGTCGGTGCGCTCACGCGGCTGCATGGATCCGGTCATGGCTGGATGCCCTTGGGGGTATGGGTGTGAATGATCATGCGGCGAGCTCGCCGAGCTTCATCACGGCGTCGGTATCCATCACGAAACCAAACGCAGTGCGGATACAGGCGAGGCCTGCTTCGTGCATCGCCGGCCCGTCCATGCTGTCGACGCAGTCCTCGACGACGATCACCGAGTAATCGCGGACGTTGGCGGCGGTGGTGGTGGCGAGCACGCAGGAATTGGTGTTCACGCCGGTGATCAGCAGCGTGTTGATGCCGTGCGACTTGAGCACGAAATCGAGGTCGGTACCGAGGAAGCAGTCGTAGCGCTTCTTGGTGTTGACGATGAAGTCGCTGTCATCGAGCAGCTCCGGCATCACGTTGCAGCCGGGGCCGCCCATGATGTTGTGACGCATCACGTTCTTGCGGGTGTTGTTCGGGTCTTCTGCACGCGTCCGCCAGAACGGATTGGCGCGGATTTCCGCCTCGTCGCGATAGGACGTCATCTGATGGATCACGGGGATTCCGTTGGCGCGGCACCAGTCGAATAGCCGCTTGTTGGCAGCAATAATCCGCGTCGCCACGTCCGGCCTGGTCGGCATCGTCGCGACGGACATGTCGAGATGGCCGCGATGCAGATCGATCGCGATGACGGCAGCCTTGATGTGATCTACGCCGAGATTCATAACCATTATACCAACGGGCTCCAAGAGGTCTTCAGCAGCGCCACCTGGTCGATGCCGAACTTGTCAGCCAGCCAGTCGGCCAGCACTTCCTGGCCAATCGTCGGGTTGTCGTGCTGGCAGTGCTCGGCGCCGGTCTCGTCCGGCTCCAGCACGCGCATCGTCGCATCGACGCCGTTGGCGATCGCATGGTCATAGGTCGAGCGCGCCGCGGTGACGGTGAGCACGTCGTGGCCGCCATGCAGCACGAGATAGGGGCACTTCATGTGTTCGAGATGGCCCTTCAGCGTGAACGGCTTCATCAGTTCGTGCGCTTCCTTCATGGTCCTGGCGCCGAATACCCAGCGGATATGCATCGCCAGACCGAAATCGTCGCCCTTCTGGCCCCACATATCGTGCACCGACCACACCGCGCCATGCGAGATCACCGCCGCCAGACGATGCTCGTAGCAGCCGGCGCGCGCGGCGTAGTAGCCGCCCATGCTGGAGCCGCACACCGCGATGCGCGAAGCGTCAACATCGGCGCGCTTTTCCAGCCAGTCGATGCACTTGCCGACCGGCACTTCGGAATCGGCGCGGGTGGCGAGACCGTGGCGACGGAGCGTGCCGCCCTGGCCGGGCAGATCGACCATCAGCACCGAGATGCCGCGCTGCAGGCAGCCATGCGCCTGCATGAACCACATCTCGTCCTTGATGGAATCCAGACCGCCCATGCAGATCAGCACCGGCATCTTGTCGCCGGGGAACGGGGCGCGGATGAAATAACCGCAGATCGGCTTGCCGTCTTCGTAGGGAATTTCGACCACTTCGCCGGGCGGATTCAGATACGAAATGAACTTGTGCGAGCAGGCTTCCATCTTCTCGAAGGTCGGCAGCCGGCGGACATCGTCGGGCTCGAGATGAAATTCCGCTTGGCGGTAGTAATCCGCGGCGCGCAGGAAGCAGTTCATCGCGGTGCGGATGTGGCCGAGCTTTTCCTCGGCGAGGCCGCGCTGCCAATTATTGTCGGCGATAACCATCCATTCAGCGTGCCAGCTTTCGAGATCGCCGGGGATCATGCGCGATCCCGCCAGCATGATCTCGCTGACGCTGCCGCCACCTTCCTGGGTTTCGCCGAGGCCGCGACGGAACTGGTAGGCCAGCCACGGATGCTCCGGCCAGTGATGCCAGCCGAACGGCTCGTAATGCGGTCCACGGTCCGCGGTGATTTCCTCGATGGCATTTTCGCTGATGGGTTTCGTTGTCGCCACGAGCACGCACCTCACCTTCATTTGATTAGCTGCATCTTTTCCATCGCCCCGCCCGAGTCAATGAAAATTACATACACTTTTTTCGTTGCTCATCATTTCCGCCGTATGCCTGTTTATTATGCGCACCGTTTGTGCAGGAAAATATGGATTTTTGACATCAAGCGTGATCGAATGTCGCAGGTGACTTGAAAAGTGTATTCAATTTTGGATTTTCCCGATGGCTCAACAAGCCGATTTTTCCCCGGTCGAGCCGGCCGTGCTACGCGCCGGCAACCGTTCGCTGTCGGTGATGGACCAGATCCGCGAAGCCATCCTTGATGGCTCGGTCAGTGCCGGCGAACGCATCAACGAGGTACGCTTCAGCAAGACACTGGACGTATCGCGGACGCCCGTACGCGCCGCGCTGCAAGCGCTGGCCGGCGAGGGCCTGCTCGACTACGCCCCGAACCGCGGCTTCACGGTGCGCGAATTCCCGCTCGATGCCATCGTCGACGCCTATGAAATCCGCGCCTCGCTGGAGGGCGTCGCCGCACGCTTTGCGGCCGAGCGCGGGCTGAGCAGCGAGGAGCGGGCTATCATCGAGCAAAGCCTGCTCGCCGGCGACCGGCTGCTGGCGGCGGGTCACTTCGAGGCGGGTGATATCGCCGTGTATCGCGGCATCAACGGCGATTTTCACGAGACCCTGCTGTCGGCAGCGCGCAACCGCATGCTCGCCGAGATGATCCGGATCTGCCACCACGTGCCGATGTCGTCGAGCCGCAACATCGTCGCCTTCGAGCATCGCGACGTGCGCCGCCGCCACGACGATCACCACCGCATCTACGAGGCAGTACTGGCGCGCGAACCGCACCGCGCGGAAATCCTGATGCGCGAGCATGTCTCGGGCGTAAAGGCGTCACTGGTGAAGGCCCTGACCGAGCGCGGCGAAGCAGCCTTGCCCGGCGCGGCGAAGACCGGTTAAACGAAGCCGCAGCACTTTGCGCCCGCGGCCAGCACGTTGGCCATGGTGCGACATCATCTATCGGCAGGAAAGCAGTTGAACCATAACAGTGCGCCTCACGGCGATGACAACCTCGACACCACGGCTTCTGCATCCCACTCAAGCCGCCGCGACGAAATCGAAGCCCTGATCAGCAGCTATGGCGGCAGGCAGATGCCGAACCTGCATCTGGAGACCTTCCGGAATCTCGGTGCCACCTTCGCGACGCGCACGATCCGCGCCGGCGCACCGGTCCGACCGCTGCAACATGCCACTCGCACGCTGCCGGATTTTTCAATTCCCTCGGGCGGCAAAACCTACGACATCTACGACTATGTTGCGCGCAACCGCGTCGCCGGCCTGATGGTGATGCAGAACGACCAGGTGCTTCTGGAGCATTACGACCTCGGACTCACCGCCGCGACCCGCTGGCTGTCGATGTCGATGGCCAAATCGATCTCGACCACGCTGGTCGGCGCCGCCGTGCAGGACGGGCTGATCGACAGCATCGACGATCCCCTGACCAAGTATCTGCCGGAGCTCGCCGGCAGCGCCTATGAGGTGGTGTCGATCAAGACGCTGATGCAGATGACATCCGGCGTGCAGTGGGACGATAACCAAACCAATCCCGCCTCCGAGCGCCGCCACATGCTGCAGCTGCAGATCGACCAGCAGCCCGGCGCGATCATCGACTACATGGCGGGCCGGCCGCGCGTCGGGCCGCCGGGCACGGTCTGGCAATACAGCACCGGCGACACGCATCTTGTCGGCGCGCTGGTTCGCGCCGCCACGGGCAAATGGCTGTCGGACTATCTGTCGGAAAAGATCTGGTCGAAGCTCGGCATGGAAGCCGACGCCGCGTGGTGGCTTGAGGCGAAGGACGGACTCGAGGTCGCCGGCAGCGGCCTGTTCGCCACCATGAGGGACTATGCCCGCTTCGGTCGCTTTGCGCTCGGCGACGGCGTGATCGACGGCGAACGGGTGCTGCCGGAAGGCTGGATGCGCGACGCCGGCTCATCCCGGCAGATCGGCGGCGCGCGGGTGAATTACGGCTATATGTGGTGGCCGGTACCCGCGCCCGACGGCTCGCTTGACGACGGCGCCTACAGCGCGCGCGGCATCTTCGGCCAGTTCATCTATATCAATCCGAAGCACAATATCATCAGCGTCGTGCTGAGCGCGCGGCCGAAACCGAGGGACGGGGAAACCGTCCTCGACAACGACTTCTGGAACGCCGCAGTGGCCGCGCTGACGAAGTGAGCCGGCTCGGCTGAGCGCGGCATCAGTGCCGCGTTCAGCTGCGCGGCAGAAAAACTGGCGATCCCGGCATGACTCGAACATGCGACCTACGGTTTAGGAAACCGTCGCTCTATCCGGCTGAGCTACGGGACCGCAAGACCCGCAGCTGATGCGGGGCTTGACGATTCCATACCAGAGCCCGGCTGACATCGCTACCCCGGCCGGCGGTGCGGGCGGGAGACATGGTCGCCGGCGTTGCGCACCAGTTTCAGGCTGTCGATCACGCTGAGCAACGCCACCAGCGCCACCACCACGAAGGCCAGCCGGAACGAGGCCGCAGGCAATTGCGCGAGACCGAGATGCGGCGCCGCCCATTCGCCGAACCGGATCGCCACGGCGCCGAGCGCAATGCCCAGCCCCATCGCCAGTTGAAACACGGTGCTGAACAGGGTGTTGGCGGCATTCATCTGCGGCTGCGGAATGTCGGCAAACGCGACGGTATTGAGCGCGGTGAACTGCATCGAGCGCGTCATGCCGCCGGCGAACAGCAACATGGCGATCACCCAGACCGGGGTGGCCGGCGACAGCAGCGCCAGCGACGCCAGCAGCACGGCATTGAGCAGGCCATTGCCGATCAGCACAGGACGGAAGCCGAACTGCCGCAGCACCGGCGTCGTCAAAGGCTTCATCAGCAAATTGCCGGCAAACACCGCCAACACCAGCATTCCCGCATGAAACGCATCGAGGCCGAAGCCGACCTGGAATAGCAGCGGCAGCAGGAACGGCACCGCGCCGGTCGACAGCCGGAACAGCGAGCCGCCCCAGAAGGTGACCGCAAAGGTCGGCACCCGCAGCGCCGCCAGCGACAGCATCGGATTGGCGGCACGGCCAAGATGTATTACGCCGGCGGCCAGCAGCAGCACGCCCGGCACCAGCGGCACCGCCACTTCCGCCCAGCGCATGTCGGGCCGGCTCACCACTTCCACCGCCCACAGCACACCGAACAGCCCGCCGCTGGTGAGGGCGAAGCCTGGCCAGTCGAACGGCCGCGGCTCGCGCGCGCGCTCGTTGGGAATGAGCCAGAGTGCTGCGGCCAGCGCCAGCACGCCGAGCGGCAGATTGAGATAGAAGATCCATCGCCACGACGCGAAGGTCGTGATGAAGCCGCCAAGCGGCGGCCCGAGCACCGGTGCTACCAGCGCCGGCCAGGTCAGGATCGCGATCGCGTTGATCATCCGTTCCTTCGGCGTGCTGCGCAGCACTACCAACCGCCCGACCGGCACCATCATGGCGCCGCCGATGCCCTGCAGCACCCGCATGGCAACGAACGCCGCCAGCGAATCCACCATGGCGCACAGCAGCGACGCCACGGTGAAGACGGCAATTGCCGATGCAAACACGGTGCGTGCGCCGAGCCGGTCGGCCATCCAGCCGCTGATCGGGATCAGCACGGCCAGCGTCAGCAGATAGGCGCTGACGCCCAGATTGAGATCCACCGGAGCGACGCCGAAGTCGTGCGCCATCGCTGGCACCGCGGTGGCGATGATGGTGCCGTCGAGGTTCTCCATGAAGAACGCCGCCGCCACCAGCAACGCGATCCATACTTCGCGCGCCGGCCTGGGCGCGGGCACGTCGTTCACGGCAAGGGAGTCGTCTGTCACAGCGGCCAAGGTCGTGTCCATGATGAGTGCGACCGCTGTTGCGGCAAGATCGTGTATGCCGCAGCGGGTGACGGCAAGGCAATACCGACCCGGCCGGTACAGCGGCATGACGGCCCATGCCGAAGCAGATTTGCGGGAAAACGGCCGGTAACCCGGTTGAAAAATGTCGCCAGAGTGGCAAATATCGGCGTGTATCAAGGGATAGATAGAGCGGTTTGATGGTACTTCCAGGCCAATACGCAGTGCTGACAAGCCTGACGCTCGGCATGTCCATGCTGGGGCTGTCCTGCGCGCAGGCGCAATGGTGGACCGCGAAGCCGGCAGATTATGAAGAATGCGCCGAGCGCGCCCACCGATCCGCCTCGAAAGATAGCAGCGCGCTGCTGGCGGCGTGCGACGGCCAGTTCGCCGGCCGGCGCAGGCCCGGCGGCGGCTACACTTATTACGACTTCATGCAGAACCGCAGCTTCGATATCGCCGGTCCCAATCCGACGGTGCAGGAGCAGCGCGCGATCGACGAGCACTACACGTCCTATCTCGACCAGCACCGCCGCAGCATCATCGCCGCGGCGTTTGCCGAAAAACAGCGCGAGCAGCAGCAGGCCGCGCTGCAGGCTGAGACAGCGGTCGCTGCGCCTTCCGTGCCGAAGGACATCAAGCCCATCGTTGCCGCGAAGCCGAAGCCGCACCTCAAGCGGCCAGAATGCGCCGACCCGCTCGCCTGCAGTTGGTCGAAACTGTCGAACGGATTAAGCGATATCAAGAAGGCGCTGTTCGGCCCCGCCCCCGCAAAGGCCCGACGCACGCGCGAGGGGTAGCCGTCATCGCGAGGTCAGGGAAAGCTGACCTGCCAGCTTTCCCCTTTGCGAAGCGACTCGGCAATCCAGAGAGCCACAAAAGAAGAAAGGCTGGATTGCTTCATCGCAAGGACTCCTCGCAATGAGGGAGGACAGCTTCAGTCCGTAATCACCATCGCCCAGAACATCCGGTACGGCGATTTCGGATTCGACACGAAGGCGACGCCGACTTTTCTGGCGCCGGGCATCAGCAAATTCTCACGGTGCCCCGCGCTGTCTTCCCACTGCTTCAGCGTTTCGGAAAACGTGAGGAAGCCGGCCGCAATATTCTCCGCCGCTTTCTCCTTGCGCAATTTCGCGACGCGCACGGGAAACAGCCCACCGACCTCGTGGCTGACCTTGCCGCTCGCCGACATCGCTCTTGCCTGATACAGCGCGACCGCATTGAGTTTGCCGTCCAGCGTCACGGCGGAAAGGCCGTGCGCGCGGCGATAGGCGCTGATCTCGCGTGCGTAATCCGCGGCCTGCGCTGGCAGCACATGGATCAAAGCAAGAACAGCGATAACGATCGCCATCCGCATACTACGCATTGTCATATTAATGCACTTCATCGGCGATGGGGACGCGGCGTGAAGGCGGCTCATGGAGCCCGAGCGATTGACGGCAGCGGCGCCGCAAATCCCGATATCACCTGCAACTTAAAGATCGCCTGAAGCGCCGGTGCGCTCCAGGCGATCATGTTCAGTAGTTCAAACTTACTTCTTGGCTTTTTTCGCCTTGGCGGTCTTCACCGTCTTGGCCTTGGCAACCTTCGCCGTCTTCGCGACCTTGGCGGTCTTCGCTACCTTCGCGGTCTTCGCACCCTTCGTAACCTTGGCGACCTTCGCCTTGCGACGACGATGACCGAGCGGGATGCCGAGCTTGATAGCCTTCTGGCGCAGCGAACCACCGGTGCGCTTCATCGCCTTGGAGATCTTCTCAAGCGGCGTCTGCGCCTTCGAGTGTTCCTTCAGCGTTTTCACGTCTTCCTTGGTGTATTCGCGACGCACGAGCTTCTTTTTTGCAGCTTTGGCCATTGTAGCTCCGATTCTTAAGTTGAAGTATTCGATCAACACACGTAGTGCGGATGATATGAGGGATATAGCGGCCTATCAGATGCGCAATGACACCGACGACCACCAAATCACGCGACTATCTATACTAAAGAAGTTCCGAATGACATAGCCCCTGATGTCACATCAGCGACACCTCGAATTGCTCTCGTTTTGTTCCTCACAATTCCCGTCCACAGATATCGATTGCTAGTTGAGCGGAGGATGCGGCCAGCATCTTCATTTACCGCTTGTTTACTTCAAGGTGAGGACGCCGATTGCGTAGTTGATTTCGAAAGAGCTTCCGCTAGCTGATTAAATGATATTTAGGCGGACGATGGTACCTATCTGATAGTCATCAGCATAGGCGCATCACATGTTGGTCAACCCGCTTCGTCGAATGCGTAGTTTCCGACAGGCCAAAAGCGGCAATGTCGCGACTATCTTTGCGGTCGTGCTGGTACCTCTGATCGCGGCCCTGGGCTGCGCTGTAGACTACAGTCGCGCCGTTAAAATTCGCAGCAAAATACAATCAGCGATCGATTCGGCCAGCGTCGGCGCCGTAACCCGGACCTCACCGGCATTTATAGCGGCGGGCGCCATGGTGACGGACGGGCCAATTCCCGTCGGTATCACGGATGCGACGAACATCTTTAACGGCAACATGTCTGGCCATGGCGGCTTCACGCTCAAGCATTTCACCGCCGACGTCAGGAAATCAGCCGGCAAGGTCGTATCGACCGTGGAGTATTCCGCGCACGTGCCAACCTCCTTCACCTCGATCATCGGCTGGAAAAAGCTGACGATCACCGGGACCGCATCATCGGCCGCGTCGATGCCGACCTATATAGATTTCTATTTGTTGCTGGATAACTCTCCCTCGATGGGCGTCGGCGCAACGCCCGCCGATGTCGCCACGATGGTCGCCAACACGCCGGATAAGTGCGCGTTTGCCTGCCACGACACGCTGGACAGCAATAGCTACTACAAGCTCGCCAAGACGCTGGGCGTCACCACCCGTATCGACCTGCTGCGGAGCGCGACCCAGAAACTGATGGACACCGCCACGCAGACCGCGACCTATCCCAACCAATACCGGATGGCGATCTACGACTTCGGCGCCTCGGCCCAGACCGCCGGTCTGCGCGCGCTGTTCTTGTTGTCGTCGAGTCTGAGCAGCGCCAAGACTAGGGCCGGCAGCATCGATCTGATGTCCGTCAATGGCCAGAACGACAATAACGACCAGGACACGCCCTATACGACCGCAATGCCCGCGCTCAACAAGGTGATTGACGCCCCGGGCCCCGGCACCGCGGCCGCGCCGCAGAAATATGTCTTCTTTGTCTCGGACGGCGTCGCCGACGAGTACAATCCGGCCGGCTGCTCCAAACCGACCACGAGCGGGCGCTGCCAGTCGCCGATCAATCCGAGCCTGTGCCAGGCGCTGAAGGACCGCAACATCAAGGTGGCCGTGCTGTACACCACCTATCTCGAACTGCCGACCAACGGCTGGTACAATACCTGGATCAAGCCGTTCAATGACGGCCCCTACGGCCCCTCCCCGAACAGCCAGATCGCCATCAACATGCAGAGCTGCGCGTCGCCAGGCCTGTACTTCGAGGTCAGCCCGACGCAGGGCATTTCCGACGCCATGACCGCACTGTTCAATAAGGCCGTCGCCGACGCCCGCATCAGCAGCTAGCGCATTGGTCGATCGAGTTGAATTGCCTCCGTCATTGCGAAGTCAAGGAAAGCTGGCTTCCAGCTTTCCCCTTAGCGAAGCAATGCCGGAGAGGGAGTTGCGAACATCGCGTTCATCCCTGCTGCCACAGGCATCTCCAACCACGTTAGCTACCGCGGATTTCCGTCACGGTCAGTCCCGGCGAGCCGCCGCCGCTGGCTTCAGCAGTCCGGATCAGCGTCATGACGCGCTGCGTCAATGGCGTGGCAAGACCGTGTTGCGCGGCGCGCTGCACGATCACACCTTGCAGATAATCGATCTCGGTGCGGCGGCCGCGCTGCAGATCTTCCCACATCGATGAGCGCGCCAGCGGATCGATCTTCATCGTGCGGCCGAGCAGCGCCTTGAACAGCACGTCCGGCAGGCGCAACAAATGCGGCGTCAGCGCCATCGGCAGTGGCGTCGGCGACACCGGCCGGATACCAGCCGCCTTGATCACGCGGAGCCCTTCGGCCATCTGGTCCGCGAACAGTACGCGCCATTCGCGCTGCGCCAGTTGTTCGCGTAGCGGCAGGCCACTCAGAGCGTTGAGCGCATTGTTGAGATTGACCGCGAGCTTGCCCCATTGCACGCCGGCAATATCGTCGGTGGCTCGAAACGGCAGATCCGGCGCCGACAGTTGCGCCGCAGTGCCGGTATCGTCGCCGGCCACCATGATATCGCCGGACGTGGCGCGGTGGACGCGGCCCTCGCCCATCGCCACGACGTTGAACGGCACCATGCCGCCGAGCACCCGATGCCGCGGCAGCCGCGCCTGCAGCGCCTCGATATTGCCGATGCCGTTCTGCAGGCTGACGATGACGGCAGCGTCCGGCGCGTGCAGCGCAATAGATTCCGCCATTGCCGCGGTGTCAGCGCTCTTCACCGTGACGAGAACGATCGCCGCGTCACGGAAGGTCGCGGGATCGTCCGATAACAGCATATTTTCGGCGGAGACCGTGCGATCGCCCCCGTCGAAGCTGGTCAAATGCAGGCCGTGGCGGCGAATTTCACCGATCATGCGCGGCCGCGCCAGCAAGGCGACGTCACGGCCGGCCGCGGCCAGCATGCCGCCGACGAAGCAGCCGATACTTCCGGCGCCGGCGATGACTATCCGTTGTCCGATCACTTCATCCTCCGTTCATCCGCGATAGAGCATAGGCAGACGCGGAGCATGATACCGAAACACCGAGGCGCTGGCGAACGATGGAATCAGCGCGACTTGTCGGCGTCATACCGCACAGCTATGTTCCACATCAGGGCTGACATCACAGGAGATGACGATGGGTTTGCTCGATATCCTCAATGGCATGCAGAACGGTCCGCGTGGCCCCAGCGATCCCAATGAAAAGAGCGAAGGGATGTCGCCAATGACGATGGCGATCCTCGCGATGCTGGCCTACAAGGGCTACAAGCACCTTACCGGCGATCAGCCGGGACAGGTGCAGTCACAGTCGCCTGCGCCGGCTTCGATCCCGGCACCGAACACGACCCAGGCCAGCGCCGATGAAGGCGGACTTGGTGGCATGCTCAGCAGCATTCTCGGTGGTAGCAGCGGACAGGCCGGCGGCGGTCTCGGTGGACTGCTGAAAGGCCCGCTCGGCGGATTGCTCGCAGGCGGCGCGGCCGGCAGCGTGCTCACCGGCGGCCTCGGCGACCTGCTCAAGCAATTCCAGCAGAACGGTCAGGGCGAAGCCGCCAGTTCGTGGGTTGGGCCCGGTGAAAACCGGCAGATCTCGCCGAATGATCTCGGCGCGGCGCTCGGCGCCGACCAGATCGAACAGCTCACGGCACGCACCGGCATGTCGCGCGAGACCCTGCTCCACGAATTGAGCCAGGAATTGCCCGACGCCATCAACCAGTTCACCCCGCACGGCCGTGTGCCGACGGAAGACGAAGCCAAGTCGCGCTGGCTCTGATCAGCGTCCGTTCAAGGAAGGGGAAATCAATATGCTCTGGATCATCTTCATCGGCTTCATTGCCGGCATTATTGCCCGAATGCTGTCGCCGGGTCCGAACAATCCCAGCGGCTTCATCCTGACCACCGTGCTCGGCATCGCCGGCGCGTTTCTCGCCACCCTCATCGGCCAGCAGATCGGTCACTACGGCCCCAACCAGGGCGCCGGCTTCATCACCGCCACGATCGGCGCGCTGGTGGTGCTGTTCATCTGGAACAGGCTGGTCGCCAGACGCGTGATTTCCGATCCGGGCTCACGGCTCTAGACGATACCACGCGGTAAAAAAGCAAAGCCCCGGGGAACGCGCCCCGGGGCTTTTTTGTGTCTGGTGTATTTAGCGCGTCGATTGCAGGTGCATGCCGGCGTCCATCCGCACCAGTTCGCCGGTCATGTTGCTCGACGGCGACGTGGCCAGGAAGCAGATCAGGCCCGCGATATCCTCGGCCGTCGAGGCTACCCGCAACGGCACCTTGGCAATCACCGCCTCTCGCACCTTGGCCGCGGCTTCCGCGCCACGCCCCTTGGTGAACCACGGCGTATCGATATAGCCGGGACATATCGTGTTGACGCGGATCAGCGGCGCCAGCGCGCGCGCCAGCGACAGCGTGATCGAGTTCAGTGCCCCCTTGCTGGCGGCATAAGCGACTGATGATCCGGCCCCCGTGAGCCCGGCCATCGATGAGACGTTGACCACGGCCGACGACATGCCCGACAACTTGGCGCCGGCTTCGAGCAGCGACCGCGCCGCGCGCACCATCTGGTACGGCCCGACGGTGTTGACGGCGTAGATGCGCTGGAAGTCTTCCGCCGACAATCCGTCGAGGTCGTCATGCGGCACATGCTTGGTGGTGCCGGCATTGTTGACCAGCGCATCGAGCCGGCCCCACGGGGCTGCAGCGGCGACGATCTTCCTGCAGTCCTCGTCCTTGGCGACATCGCCCTGCACCACCACGACCTCGGCCGCTCCGAGGCTGCGGCAATGTTCGGCGGTGGCTTCGGCTTCCTTCTGGCTCGAGGAATAATTGATCACGATGCGCGCGCCGCCTTTGGCCAGGATCGCCGCCGTCGCCGCTCCCAGCCCGGACGCCGAGCCTGTAATCACCACGCACAAACCATCCTTCGACATGCATTTCCCCTTGTCGCATTCTGCTCGTTTTGCCGCGGCAGCATAGTTCCAGTTACCGCCGATGCAAATCGCGACGCGACTCCCGCTGCGCGAAATAAGGCGATAGCGTCGCCGCCGCATGCCCCCACTGCAGGCCGCCCTGCGGCCCGCTGCGCTTGTCACGGCAGGCACTTTTCCGCATCATGATTTTCAACAACAGCAGCGGCACCCATGCTGGCATTTCGCCGCATGAGAAGTGCGCCTGAATCGGGGAACGCAGTGACGGAGACGGATAACATCGTTGTCGAGACCGCGGAGCGCATCTTCGCCGATCTTGCCGACGCGCAGACCATCAACAACAGCACCGACGGCGGCTGGAAAGCGAAACTGTGGCAGGCGCTGGCCGAATCCGGCCTGCCTTTGTCCTGGGTACCGGAAGACTGCGACGGCTCGGGCGCCAGCATGGCCGAAGGCTTCGCCGTGCTCGGCGCTGCCGGCCGCTTTGGCATCGCGTTGCCGCTCGCCGAAACCATGCTGGCCGGCTGGTGGCTATCGCAGGCAAAGATCTCCTCGCCCGAAGGCATGATGACGGTCGCACCGACGCGTCCGAGGGACGTCCTCACCCTGAATGCCGACGGCACCATCAGCGGCCGCGCCCGCAGCGTGCCGTACGCGTCGGAGGCGAAGCATATTGCCGTCGCAGCAATCGGCGCCGATGGCGTCTCGATCGCACTGGTCGAAGCAAGCGCCTGCCGCATTGAGAAGGGACTGGGCCTCGCGGACGATCCGTCCGACGTCGTGACCTTCGATCACGTCAAGCCGGTGGGCATTGCGTCTGCCCCGGCCGGCATCGACGCCGGTTCTCTGCTGCTGATGGGCGCGCTGACGCGCAGCCTCCAGATCGCGGGCGCAATGGAGAGCATGCTCAACATCAGCGTGAACTACGCCGGTGAGCGCGTCGCCTTTGAGAAGACGATCTCGAAATTCCAGGCGGTGCAGCACAACCTCGCCCGCCTCGCCGGCGAAACCTCCGCCGCGCTGGCCGCGGCATCTTCCGCCGCCGACGCGCTGTCGCATGACGCCGCCTTCGACGAAGCGATCTTCCTGGAAGCCGCCTCCGCCAAAATCCGCTGCGGCGAAGCGGCCGAAAAGGGCGCGGCGATCGCGCACCAGGTGTTCGGCGCGATCGGCTTCACGCAGGAGCATATCCTGCACCGCTATACGCTGCGGGCGCTGGCCTGGCGCGACGACTTCGGCAGCGAGAGCTATTGGGCCGTCGAGCTGGGCCGGCTGATCGCCTCGCGCGGCGCCGATGAATTGTGGCCGCTGGTCGCATCGCGCTGACACCTGCTGAACAAGACTTCTGAAGAAGCGAGTAACCCATGACCGCAGCCCTTCGTTTCGATCCGATCCGCCTGCCGCCGGAATGCGAGGTGCTGCGACAGGAAGTTCGCGCCTTCCTCGCCGAAGAGATCGCCGCCGGCACCTTCGATCCGCACAAGCCTCTGCGCGAGGACGCCGACGCGCCGGAATTTTCCCGCCGCGTCGGCGCGCGCGGCTGGCTCGGCATGACCTGGCCGAAGCAATATGGCGGCCACGAACGCACGTTCCTGGAACGCTACGTCGTGACCGAGGAAATGCGCGTGGCGAATGCGCCGGTGCGCCGCTTCTTCGTGGCCGATCGGCAAAGCGGTCCGGTGCTGCTGAAATACGCGCCCGAGCACATCAAGATGGATATCCTGCCGCGGATCTGCCGCGGCGAGGTGTGCTTCGCCATCGGCATGAGCGAACCGAATTCCGGCTCCGATCTGTTTGCCGCCAAAACAAAAGCGACCAAGACCGACGGCGGCTGGCTGATCAACGGCAGCAAGGTCTGGACGACCTCGGCGCATATGGCCGACTACATGATCGCGATTTTCCGCACCTCGCCCTCCACCAAAGAGAACCGCCGTCACGGCTTGACGCAGTTTCTCGTCGACATGAAGAAGCCCGGCATCACCGTGAATCCGATCGGGCAGATCACCGGGCAACGCGAGTTCAATGAAGTCGTGTTCACCGATCACTTCCTGCCCGACGACCACATGCTCGGCGAGCTCGACAGCGCATGGAAGCAGGCGACCAGCGAACTCGCGTTCGAGCGCTCCGGCCCGGAGCGTTTTCTGGAGACCTATTACGTGCTGACCGAGTTGGTTCGCACGGTCGGAAAAAGTCCCGACACCCGCAGCGCCGAAGGCATCGGTCGTCTCGTCGCGCAACTGCACACGATGCGGCGCATGTCGGTTTCGGTCGCCGGCATGTTGCAGGCCGGCCGCGAACCGGTGGTGGAAGCCTCGATCGTCAAGGACATCGGCACCATCTGGGAGCAGCAATTGCCGCACCGCGTGCGCGAACTCGCAGCTTTTGTCGAAGCCGACGATTCCAACCACACCACGCTCGACGAGATGCTCGCTTTTGCGACCCGAACCGCGCCGAAGCTGACGATCCAGGGCGGCACGACAGAAGTGCTGCGCGGCATTATCGCGCGCGGGCTTGGGTTACGCTGAATGTCGTTCCGGGCGCGAGCAGCACAAGCCGCGAGCGCCCCGGAATGACAGCGCTTTATGAAATTCAAAAACCAACACCATCGAGGAACGCCATGACCACCTACCAGGATATCGCCGTCGAGACCCGCGGCCATATCGCGATCATCGAGATCCGCAAGCCGCCGTTCAATTTCTTCGACATTATGCTGATCCAGCAGATCGCCAACGCGCTCGACGAGATCGATGCCAACCCAGAAATTCGCGCCACGGTTCTGTGCGCGCAGGGCAAGGCGTTCTGCGCCGGCGCCGATTTCAGCGATCCGAACCGCAAGGAAACCGAGGCCGCCGCAAAAAGCGGCGATCCCGCCGACAATCTCGGCTCGATCGGGCATCTCTACATGGAAGCCGTGCGGATTTTTCGCGCGAAGAAGCCGATCGTCGCCGCGGTACAGGGCGCCGCGATCGGCGGCGGCCTCGGCCTTGCCGTCTCCGCGGACTTCCGTGTCGCCTGCCCCGAAGCGCGCTTCGCCGCCAACTTCACCAAGCTCGGCTTTCATCCCGGCTTCGGCCTGACTGTCGCACTGCCGGAGATCGTCGGAAAGAACAACGCCGAGCTGATGTTCTACACCAGCCGCCGCGTCGGCGGCGAGGAAGCGCTGAAGATGGGGCTCGCCAACATCCTGGTCCCGCAGGCCGAAGTCCGCGACGCCGCGATCAAGCTGGCCGAAGAAATCGCCGAATGCTCGCCGCTCGGCCTGTTGTCGACGCGTGCGACGATGAAGGGCAACCTCGCCGATCGCGTGGCGAAGGCGACCGAGCACGAGCTCGCCGAACAGACGCGGCTGCGCGCGACGGAAGATTTCAAGGAAGGCGTCAAGGCGACCGAAGAACGCCGCTCCGCGAATTTCACGGGACGATAGCGTTCAGCGCCGGCGTCTAGCGGTCGCGATCGCCGTCACGGCGGCGCGTATTTGCGACGGAGAAACCCAGACGTTGTATGGACGTTCTGGATTTCTTCGTGCGCGCGCAAAGACCGATCCGAACGCCAAAGTACCGACCAAGAAAAACGCCGCTCCCTGGTGCGTTAGCACTTAGGAGCGGCGTTTTTGATGATCTGACATCGTAAGTTCGAGATCTTTGTCCTTTGCAGGCCTGGCAGCGACCTACTCTCCCAGGGCTTAAGCCATAGTACCATTGGCGCTGAG
>NZ_JAQGJT010000128.1 GCF_028290495.1 Tardiphaga sp. | reverse complement strand
GGACGCGATACGCTGCGGATCATGAGCGGCAAGCCGCCCGAGGCGGAAAGCCTGCGTGTTCATCTTGACTGCAACGGCGTTCAGCTCGATCGCCTGCTCGATCGCTGCGGCCGAGAGCGGGAGCAATCCACGCTGATAGGCATAGCCCATCATCATCATGTTGGTGGCGATCGCGTCCCCCATCAGCGCCTCGGCGGGCCTGGTGAAGTTCACGAAGTCCGATCGTTCATGCAGCGCGCCGCGCAGCACGTCGTTGACCCGGCGGTTCTGGAAGTTGAAGTCCCGGTTCAGCACGAAATCGGCGATGGGAATGAGGTGCGTGTTGATGATGCCGTGCGTGCGCTGGCTGTCGCACAGCGTAATGGTCTCCTTGGATATCGCCACCACCTCGTCGGCGGCGATCACGAGATCAGCCGTGCCAGTGACGATGCGCGAACAGGTCACATCCGCCGGATTGGGCGAGAGCCGAACGTGGCTCAGCACCGCCCCGCCTTTCTGCGCCAGGCCGGACATGTCGAGGATCATGCTGGCCTTGCCTTCGATGTGCGCGGCCATGCCGAGCAGCGCGCCGATCGTCAGCACGCCGGTGCCGCCGACACCACCGACGGCGACATTGTACGGGCGGTCAAGGCCGGGCCGCGACGCAGGCTCCGGCAGCACGCCGATGGAGCCCAGCTCGACCGGCGCCTTGCGCTTCATCTTGCCGCCATCGACGGTGACGAAGGACGGGCAGAATCCCTTGAGGCAGGAATAGTCCTTGTTGCAGGATGACTGGTTGATGGTGCGCTTGCGCCCCATCGCGGTCTCCAGCGGCTCCACCGAAATGCAGTTCGACTGCACCGAACAATCGCCACAGCCTTCGCAGACCGCGGGATTAATGAGCACGCGGCGCTGCGGGTCTTCCAGTGTTCCCCGCTTGCGGCGGCGGCGCTTTTCGGCGGCGCAGGTCTGCACGAACACGATCGCCGAACAGCCCGGTACCTCGCGCAGCGTCTTCATCACGCTGTCGAGTTCGTCGCGATGCGCCAGCTTGACGCCCGGCGCAATCGTGCTGGCGGGATAGGCGTCGGGATTTTCCGACACGAGGTAGATGTCGCGAATGCCTTCGGCGTGAAGCTGGAAGGTGATCTGCTGCGGCGACAACTCGCCGTCATGCTTCTGGCCGCCGGTCATCGCAACGGCGTCGTTGTAAAGGATCTTGTAGGTGATGTTGGCCTTGGACGCGATCGACTGACGGATCGCCAGCGAGCCTGAGTGGAAATATGTGCCGTCGCCAAGATTGGCGAAGATATGCTTCTCGGAGGTGAACGGCGCGATGCCAGTCCACGGCACGCCCTCGCCGCCCATATGCGTAAACGTCTCTGTCGAGCGGTCCATCCACAGCGACATGAAGTGACAGCCGATGCCGGCCAGCGCGCGGCTGCCTTCGGGCACCTTGGTCGAGGTGTTGTGCGGACAGCCCGAACAGAAATACGGTGTGCGGGTAATCGGCACCACCGCCTGCACCTGCGAGGCGTCGCGGCCATGAAACCAGTCGGCTTTCGCACGCAGCAAAGCGGCGATCTCCGGGTCGATCTCCATCGCCAGCAGACGGTCGACCAGCGAGGTCGCGACCTTGGCGACGCTCAGTTCTTCGGCGAACGGCAGGAAGCGATGGTCCTTGTCGTCCATCTTGCCGATGATGCGCGGACGCACATCGTTTCGCCAGTTGAACAGTTCCTGCTTGACCTGGTTCTCGACGATCTCGCGGCGTTCCTCGACGATGAAGATCTCCTCGAGCCCCACCGCGAAGCTGCGCACGCCTTCCGGCTCCAGCGGCCACGGCATGCCGATCTTGTAAAGCCGCAGGCCGATCTTTGCGCCGACCTCCTCGGTAATGCCAAGTTCGCGAAGCGCCTGCCGCACATCCTCGTAGCTCTTGCCGGACGCCATGATACCGAAGCGCGGGTTTGGCGAGTCCATCGTGATGCGGTTGATATGGTTGGCGCGCGCAAAAGCAATCGCGGCAAAGCCCTTGTAGTCCTGCAGCCGGCGATCCTGATCATAGCGGTCGTCGGGCCAGCGCAGATTGAGGCCGCCTGCGGGGATTTCGAAATCGGTCGGGATGTTGAAAGGCTTGAGTTCGTTGTTGAGGTCGATCTCGGCGGTGGTCTCCACCGTCTCGGTGATCACCTTCATGCCGACCCAGCAGCCGGAATAGCGCGACATCGCGATGCCCAGGAGGCCCATCTCGATCATCTCGTGGATCGACGATGGATATAGATACGGCATCAAGGCCGCCATGAAAGCATGGTCGGACTGATGCGGCACGGTGGAGGATTTGGCGCCGTGGTCGTCGCCGGCCAGACACAGCACGCCGCCGAATTTCGCCGAACCCGCGGCGTTGGCGTGGCGGAACACGTCGCCACAGCGATCGACGCCGGGACCCTTGCCGTACCAGATGCCGACCACGCCATCATACTTGGCGCCGGGCGACAGGTTGAGTTGCTGGGTGCCCCAGATCGCGGTAGCTGCGAGGTCTTCGTTGACGCCGGGCTGGAATTTGACACCGTAGGCGTCGAGATGTTTTCGCGCGGCCATCAACTGCTGGTCATAGCCGCCGAGCGGCGAGCCGCGGTAGCCGGTGACGAAGGCGGCGGTGTTCAGGCCTTCGGCGCGGTCGCGGCGTATCTGCGCCATGGGCAGGCGCACCAGCGCCTGGATGCCGGTCAGAAAGATATGGCCGGAGCCCTGGGTATACTTCTGATCGAGACTGATCGGACCTTGGTTGATTCCCATCGCATCCTCTTCACTACCTCCCGGATCGTGCCGCCCGGGCTTTGTCGCGTGCCGATTGGGCGTCCTTCGACTCCCTTAGAAACAGTCTATGTTGGATATCCTACGCAAAGCACCACAATTCGGGGCAAGCCAGACCTGCGCGAAAAGAACGCAATTTCGTGATGAGTGGCTGCGGCGGGATTTCGGAAAATGTCGTGCCGATGGCGTTTTCCGCAACGTCGTGAGCGAGTGCGCTGCGAAATTCCCTGGCGTTTTCACACAAAGCCGGAAAGACCATCGAGGGCGATCGACTACCCCGGAAAAATATTACCAATAACTTTCATCAGATCGGCTTCGCGAAACGGCTTCCGCAGGTAGCCACGAAACCTGCCGGCGCGCTCCTTGACGACGTATTCGAGTAATGACGTCATCACCACCACCGGAATATCGCGATGCTTGTCGTTCGCCGCCATCGACCCGGCAAAGCGTTCCCGTCTTCACGGTAATATTCTTCAACCAAGCGAATTCGCGGAGGCAGCATCCCGAAATTGGAGGTGCGAATCCGGAACATCCGGCTTTACGAGCCATTGGCTTGCCGTCACGCTCGCAACTTCAGGCAGGACGATGGATCATGACACAATTACCCCTGACGAAGCCCGATCATGCCAGCCGGCATGGGCAGGACCCACGCGACACCGCGATGAACTTCGCCGGTGCGCAACATCACAATTTCGGTCGGGAACATCTGCACAAGCCGACCAAGGCGATTATCGGCGTCGGCGTACTGGTGGTGCTGAGCATCCTGCTTTACGAGTTCAAGGGCAAGGTGCCGGACCCGCGCTCGACGTCGGCCATGCCGACCGAGCAGCATCAGAGCTTCGCGGCCAACCAACCGAACTAGCTTCCGGCTGAGGCCTCGGCGCTTTCGGCTTCGGAGACGACCGCGCGAAACCGGAAGCCGTGCAGGCCGATGCTTGGCGCGATACCGAAGTGATCGGTACCGAATACCTTGATGAGATGATCGAGTTTATCCGGAGCGATGGTCAGCGGGATGTCGCAGATTTCCTGATAGGCGCGGCGTGAATGCCTGACCACTCCCCAACGCTCGGCACGAGTCGGCAACGGCTCCTCCTGGCTGGCCAGTATTGGCGCCAGGCGCCAGAACATCTGCACCAGGGTGGTGTAGGCCTGCTCGTCCAGACCGCTCACCGACACGCCTTCGGCAATCGCGAAAGTCTCGACATCGACGATAGCGCCGGCATCGACGCGCTCGGCCATACGATGCACCGTGCCGCCGAATTCCCGGGCGCGCTCATACAGTGCGAAGTGCGCCGGCGCCTGGCCCGGATATTGCGGCGGGCCGGGATGAAAATTGTAAGCGCCGTAGCCGAGCTGGTGGAGCACCGACGCCGACACGATCACCGAGGTGGTGAAGGAGATCAGCCGCGCGCGGCCCAGCCACTCCGGTTCGAGCGCTGCCAGATCGCCTTCGGTGAACACCGGCAACACGGTGAGGGTCGGATTGTACCCGCGCAACAGCGTGGTGAAGACCGAATGTTCGGCGGGGCCTGTGAGCAGAATGATGGTGTCGAACATAATGGCCGCCGTGTTTAATTACTGCCCCGGTCCATTGCACCGCAATGCGCGAATCACACTGTCGCAGTGAGCCCTTAAAATTGGATGAGCAGCGCAGCTTCGTCGGAACCGCCGCCTCACCCGGCGATTATCTTTTTCCAGATGGAGGACATCAGCATGGCCAACATTCCAAACGCCAACGATCCCTATCGTCCCAAACTGATCGATGAGGATTTCAGCACGCCACGCCGCTTCGATAAAGAATTGCAGGCAGACCCCGAACTGTCCGAAGGCCCGGCCAGCGGCAGCCGCATCGCCGCCTACACGCTGGGTATCGCGATCCTGCTCGGTGTTGTGTTCTACGGGCTGAATAACAACAACACGACGTCCACCGCGACATCGACCACCCCGGCCACGTCGGACACCGCGCAGAAGGCCCCCGCGCCGACCAACAATATCGCAAATTCCGACACCGCCCGGCCGCCGCTGCCGCCTGGCGTTCGCGACGTGACGCCGCGTAACAACGACGCGTACGGCGTGACCACCGGCGCCGCCCCGGCGCGCCCGCAGGCACCGCAGTCAACGCCCACTGGCACCGAGGTCGACCGCTCCAAGGGCGGCCCGTCGAACTGACCTCGCAACCCGCGGATGTCGCGAAGAACGCGTGAGGCAACCGTTCGTCATCGGTTCGTTGCCTCACGCAGTTTTGTGATCGCGCCGGCTTCATGTCGCCGCAAATCGGCAGCACACCCGGGCATCTTTTCCCGGAGCCTTCCTCGATGAAACGTCTGCTGCTGTCCGCCCTGCTTGCCGCCATGCCGTTCACGGCCTATGCCGCCGATCCGGTGCGCGAGCCCTATGGCATCGGGCTGGAAGGTTTTGCCTACCCCTATCCTGTTCAGATGCTGCCGGTGGTGAACGACGGCGAACAGCTCAAGATGGCCTATATGGACATCAAGTCGGAGAAGCCCAATGGCCGCACCGTGGTGTTGCTGCATGGCCGCAATTTTCCGTCGAGCTACTGGGCGCCGGTGATCGGCGCGTTGACGCAGGCTGGCTACCGCGTGGTCGTCCCTGATCAAATCGGTTTCGGAAAATCCTCCAAGCCGACCGGCGAGCTGCATTTCGATACGCTCGCGCGCAACACCATCGCGCTGATGGACCATCTGGCGATCCCGCAATTCGACGTCGTGGCGCATTCGCTGGGCGGCATGCTCGCCGTGCGCTTGGCGCGCGCCTATCCCGACCACATCGATCATTTGTTGCTGGCGGCGCCGATCGGCCTTGAGGATTACCGGCTCTACGTGCCACCGACGCCGACCGAAAAGATCATCGAGACCGAGGACAAGCTGACGGCCGAAGGTTACCGCAAGCAGCTTGAAGTGAATTACGCGCTGAAGATGCAGCCCGATCAGGTGACGCCGTTCATCGATGCGCGCTTCAACATCAAGGGCGCTGCGGAATATCCGCGCTGGTTGCGCGCCTTCGTCAGTTCGTCGCAGATGATCTACCGCGAGCCGGTGGCGCATGAGGTACCGCTGATCACGCTGCCCACCTTGTTCGTGATGGGCGCCGACGACCACAACGCGCCCGGTAAGCCGCTGGCGCCGGAAGCGCTGCGATCCAAGATGGGCCAGAACGCCGAACTCGCCCAGGCCGCCGCGGCGAAGATGCCGAAGGCCCGGGTCGAAGTGCTGCCCGACGCAGGACACCTCGTCTTTCTCGATGCTGCTCCAAAATTCAACGAGCTGATGCTGGCGTTTCTCACTGCGAAATAATGGATGCGCGTGGCGGCGGAATTAACGCCGCTCGCCTCCACATTCAGTTTTCGTTCAGCTCGAATCGGTCTATCTCGCTACCGTCGAGACGCAAATTCCGTGCAGTATTCGGCCTGGGTCCGCCGGATCTGCAGCGTCCTCACGGACCGTGCCGCAACCCGGCGCATCAAGGGAAAGAACGATGAAAACCATTCTTGCCGCCGCCGTCTTCGCCATCGCCGGCCTGGGCGCTGCCCATGCCATGCCGCTGGCGCCGCTTAATGCCACCGATAGCGCTGACGTGATCCAGGTCGCGCAGGGCTGCGGCCCCGGCTGGGCCCGCGGACCCTATGGCCGCTGCCGCCCGATGGGGGGCGTCGTAGTTGTGCGCCGCCCGCCTCCGGTCGTCGTGGTGCGTCCCGGCCGCGGCTGCGGCCCGGGCTTCGCCTGGCGCTACGGCCGCTGCCGCCCGTTCTGAGCGCAGCGATTTCATCGCCACGCAAACCCCGCTACGGCGGGGTTTTTCGTTCGTCCAACTCACACGCCATCGCTGTTATACTCAAACTTCGGCATTTCCAGCTTGAGCCGGATCGCGAGCAATCGGAGGGTCAGCCCGGCAAGAAACGTCACGGCGATGACAAGGTCGGGGCTGAGATGCAGTTCGATGCCGCCGATATAGAGCAGCCCGGCGACGATCGAGACGCTGGCATAGAGCTCGCTGCGAAACAGTAGCGGCACGTCGTTGCACAGCACGTCGCGGATCACGCCGCCGACACAGCCGGTGATCATGCCCGCGACCACCACAATCAGCAGCGGTTGATCCATGCCCAGCGCGATGTTGCATCCCATGATGGTGAAGACCACGAGACCGATGGCGTCTAGCACCAGAAACAGCGCGTGGAAGCGATGCACTACGCGCGCGAGGCCGATAGCCAGGAGCGCTGCGCCGCCCGTCACCAGCAGAAGATAGGGGCTGCTGACCCACCACAGTGGATAGTGACCAAGCAGAACGTCACGGACCGAACCGCCACCGAGCGCGGTGATGCAGCCGAGCATGGCTACGCCGAGCCAGTCCATCTTGCGGCGCCCGGCGGCCAGCGCCGCCGTCATGGCTTCGGCCACCAGCGCAACCATGGCCAGCGGAAACAGCAGCGCTTCGGTATGAGGCATCAGAATCGACCAGAGTGGATGAAGCCGCTCTGTAACACGAAACCGCAAACGCTACGCCACGTGAACGTTGCCCTGTATGCGGGGAGGCTATGCGTCGCCTGGGATCAATTCGAGCAACCTCCTCCCGGAGGTTGCTTCGCTCATCTCGGCTATGGCTTGCTGGGCGAGGCTCGGCTATCTGCCCCGCATCGCCGCCATCACCTTGGGCACCAGAGAGGCTGCAACCGCGGTGTGGCCCTGGGCGTTGAAATGTTGGCCATCGGGATCGCGCGTGCTTGCCGGCGCGTCCATGCCGGTCATGATCACCCTGATATGGCGTGCCGCCAACTGCTGCTGGATGGCGGCGATATTGCCGGAGCGGCTGGCGCCTTCGCCGCGTCGCGCATCATTGCCGCCGGGTTGGAGAATGACAATTTGCGTACCGTTCGGCACGGCCGAACCGAGCCGTTGCAACATGCCGCCGGTGGTATCACCCGGAATTCCGGCATTCGCGACATGGGCGTCCAGCCCGCGCGCCCGCAGCATCGCCTCAAGCTGCGCCGGAAAGGCTTGCGAAGGCTCGACCCCGCCATTGGTCCGGCCGCGGCCATGACCATACGTATTGCTCGCGCCGAGCGCGACGATATGGACGGACGCCGCCTGCGCTGCAGCGGGCAGCATGAAGGCAACAAGGCAAACAGCCGCGCGTGTTATCCGCATGTACAATACCTCCGCTTGCCGAAAAAATTACGCGCCTGTCTTGTCTTCCACCGCCGCCCCTGGCGCATTCGTCTTGACGGACGCGATGCCGTTATCGCGCGCCGCCGCCGACGAATAGGTCTCGCTGGTGCCGATGACCTGGCCGTTCGCGGCTTTCAGGTTGAACATCGGAGAGCCGTCGGTAGCGTTCTTTCGCTCGTAGCGTTCGTCATGCGGCGCGTTGACCTTCACCGACGCAATCCCCTCCTCGGCAGAGGTCTTCGCTGCGTAGTGCTGGCTTGAAAGAATGGTTTCGCTGTTTCCCGCCTTCAGAACGAAGTGATACTTGTCGGTAGCGCCCTTCGACAAAACAAACTTGCCGGCCATGGCCGCCCCCTTGAAATGCTGTTTCCCTTGTCTTCTTCCGAGTAGCTTCTTCCGAACTTCAGCGATCCTAAATTGAGCCGCAGCGCAAAGGCTAGCGATATTTTAGTTCGCGTAGCAGCAATCCACCATCTGCCCAACAAAAAAGGCCCCGTCTCCGGGGCCTTTTCGCAATCGCATCAAATGTTTCTGGCAGCCTCAACGTGCAGCGAGCCCGGCGAAGACAAACTCACAACGGCATATTGTCGTGCTTCTTCATCGGCACGTCCACATGCTTGTCCTTCAGCATCGCCAGCGCGCGGGCGATGCGGCGGCGGGTCGAGTGCGGCATGATGACGTCGTCGATATAACCGCGTTCGGCGGCGACGAACGGCGACAGGAAGCGATCCTCGTATTCCTTGGTGCGCGCGGCAATCTTCTCGGCGTCGCCGATGTCCTGGCGGAAGATGATCTCCACCGCGCCCTTGGCGCCCATCACCGCGATCTGCGCCGTCGGCCAGGCGTAGTTCAGATCGGCGCCGATTTCCTTCGAGGCCATCACGTCGAACGCGCCGCCGTAAGCCTTGCGCGTGATCACGGTGACCAGCGGCACGGTGCATTGGCTGTAGGCAAACAACAGTTTTGCGCCGTGCTTGATCAAGCCGCCATATTCCTGCGCGGTGCCCGGCAGGAAGCCAGGCACGTCAACGAAGGTGACGATCGGGATGTTGAAGGCATCGCAGAAGCGGACGAAGCGCGCGGCCTTTCGCGAGGCGTCGCTATCGAGCACGCCGGCCAGCACCATCGGTTGGTTGGCGACGAAGCCCACCGTCTTGCCGGCGATGCGGCCGAAGCCGGTAACGATATTCTTGGCAAAGGTCTCGGCGATCTCGAAGAAGTCGCCCTCGTCGACGACCTTGTGGATCAGTTCCTTGATATCATAGGGCTTGTTTGGATTGTCCGGGATCACGGTGTCGAGCGAGTAATCGACGCGCTCGATGTCGTCGAAACTCGGCCATTCCGGCACGCCGGCAGTGTTGTTGCTGGGCAGGAAGTCGATCAGCCGGCGCATCTGCAGCAGCGTTTCTACGTCGTTCTCGAACGCGCCATCGGCAATCGAGGACCGCGTCGCATGCACGCTGGCGCCGCCGAGTTCTTCCGCGGTGACGACCTCGTTGGTGACGGTCTTCACCACGTCGGGTCCGGTGACGAACATGTAGCTGGTGTTCTTCACCATAAAGATGAAGTCGGTCATGGCCGGCGAATAGACGTCGCCACCGGCGCACGGGCCCATGATGACGGAGATCTGCGGGATCACGCCGGAGGCCTGCACGTTGCGACGGAACACGTAGGAATAGCCCGCGAGTGCGGCAACGCCTTCCTGGATGCGCGCGCCACCGGCGTCATACAGACCGATGATCGGCGCGCGGGCCTTCATCGCCATGTCCTGGATCTTGACGATCTTTTGCGCGTGGGTTTCGGAGAGCGAGCCGCCGAATACCGTAAAATCCTTGGCGAAGACGAAGGTCTTGCGGCCATTGACGGTGCCCCAGCCGGTGACGACGCCGTCACCGGGGATCCTGGATTTCTCCATGCCGAATTCCACCGAGCGGTGCTCGACGAACATGTCGAACTCCTCGAACGAGCCCTTGTCGAGCAACAGCTCGATGCGCTCGCGCGCCGTCAGCTTGCCCTTGGCGTGCTGCGATTCGATGCGCTTGACGCCGCCGCCAAGCTTCGCGCCGGCGCGGCGATCTTCGAGGGTGTCCAGGATGTCTTTCATGTGCTCCAACCCGTGGTTCCGGCGTCCAGGGACCGGCATACCTACCTTTGGTTTGCCGCTCGCCCGCCGCACGCTTGAGGGGGTCTTAGCATGGCCCTTTCGGAGGTGGAAACGCCCTTCCCACCTCGAAACCGGGCGGCTGCCCGTCCGGGATTGCCGGGCTTGCCCGCTATATTCCAGGTCTGCGCACGGAGACTGTCAGATGCCCGATGTCATCCATGAAAACAGCGGAGCTGCCACCGGCGGGGTGCGCAACCTGATGCGCTTCGAAGGGTTTGCGCTGCTGATCGGCCCGACGCTGTATTATTTTCTCATGGGCGCGCCGTGGCAGACCTATGCGCTGCTGTTCTTCGCGCCGGACCTGACCCTGCTCGGCTACCTCGCCGGCCCGCGCATCGGCGCGCTGCTCTACAACGCCGCCCACACCACCGTCGGGCCCATCCTGCTGGCGATGGCCGGTTTGTTGCTCCGGAGCCGACGATGGGCTTCATCGCGCTAATCTGGCTGGCGCATATCGGGCTGGACCGCGCGCTCGGTTACGGCCTGAAATATGTGGCGGGCTTTCGCTTCACCCACCTCGGCCGCATCGGCAAGGACGCGGCGTAAACCGCGCCCCCACAGCCAATTGCTAAATCGCGCCGATCTCGGTCAGGCAGAGCTGCGCGATCGCCATCCGGGCCGCGACATGTTTGGGTTCGCGGACGTCGAGATTCAGCGCGAACACGGTCTGCGCATCGCCCTTCTCGGCCCACCCGACGATCCAGCCCAGCGACGGCTTGCCGATCTCGGCGCCCAGCAGTCCTGTCTTGGCGCGGATCACAGCGTCGCCCACCTTGGTCACCGGCAGGATGTCGCGCACCCAATCCTGGCTGCGTTTTGAGGCCGGCAGCGTGCCGCGGCGCAGTCGATCGAGGAAATCGATCTGCTCCATCGGATCGATCCGCAGTGCGCCGGTCAGCCAGAACTGGTCGATGCCGCCGCCGATATCGGCATTGCCGTAATCCCATTCGCGAAGATATTTCTGCATCCGCTCAGCACCGATTCGGCGCGCGATTTCCTGATAGACCGGCACCGCGGAAGCCGCGATCGCCGAGCGCAGCGTGTGGTCCCGGTTCCAGGCTTCGATGTCGCGTTTGACGCCGTCCCACTTGAACACGTCCTTGTCGGGATCGGCGACTACGCCAGTCTCCAGCGCGATCAGCGAATTCGGAATCTTGAACGTCGAGGCCGGCAGAAAGGCTTCGCCGGATCGCTCCTTGTCGCTGGCGACGATCAGATAGTCGTCGATCTTGTAGCCGACGAAAGTGCCGGCCGTGCCGGCGTCCGCAAAGTGCTTCGCCAGGCTGTCGCGGATCTCGCTGCGCTGCGGTGCGACGTGGGCAAGCGCCGGCGAGACCGCTGTGGCGGCAAGCAGACCGAGGGCATGGCGGCGTGTGATCACGGGGCACCTTTTGGCAGTGGAGCGCGCAGATGCGACGGGCATCGTGTTAAAACGATGGCGATCCAGCTATCGCACCCGGCCGGACAGCCGCAGCACGAATACCAGCACTTCGGCGACCGCCTTGTAGAGTTCAGCGGGAATTTCCTCGCCGATATCGACATTGGACAGCGCGCCGGCCAGCACCTCGTTTTCCTCGATCGGGATCTCGTGCGCCTTGGCCACTTCGATGATCTTGGCGCCGATCGTGCCCTTGCCCTTGGCGACGACGCGCGGCGCGCCGGTCTTGTCGTAGTGCAGCGCGACGGCGACCTGACGTTTGCTATCGACCATCATAGCGCACGATCCAGGAAATGGCCGGCCGCGGCCGGCGCGGCCTGCACGGGTGCGCCTTCCTGGATGACGATGTCGCCGGGCTGCAATTCGGCGCGGACCAGCGCCTGGCTGAGCTGCGCGCTTCCGGCGTGCAATTGCTGCGCGGTCAAGGGACGCTCGGCCCAAATCCGGACCGAGGTCTTGTCGCCGGAGAGCGACACCAGCGCATGCACCGGACCGGCCGGCTCGACGTCGAGCGAGAACCGTGCGCGCCAGACCCGCTGCGCCGCCTGCGCTTCGCTGTCCTGCCCCCCATCGCGGGAGATCTCGAACTGCGCCACAGCGGTGCCGTTCGGCAGCGCAAAGGGGATCTCGAAATTCCAGCGTGGCGATGTCGCATCGAGCCGTGGTGCGGACGTCTCCATGCGTTCCGGCAATGATGCGACCTGCAGCAGGGTCTGCCGCGCGATCGCCGCGTCGGTATCGGCGAGCAGATGGTGCATCGTGGCAGACAGAGGCGCGTTCAGTGGCAGCGTCGACGGCAACATCGGCTGCGCGCTCGGCAGCGCGCCACGCAACGGCGGCGGCGGCACATTGCTGCGGACAAGCACTTCCGGCGGCGAGGACAGTGACGGCTTGCCTTTCGGCGACACAAGATTGAGCAGCGCGCCCTCATCCAGCGCCGCATCGATGCCGTTGCCAGCCAAGTGCGGCGTCTGCAATGCTTCCTGCAACTGGCTGAGCGTAGCGCCGCTGGCCGCGACGCGCGCGGCGGCTTCGGGCGAGGTCGCCGCGGGCGGTATGATCTGCGCCTTGCTGCTGAACTCGGCATGGTCTTCGGCGACGAACAGCCCGGCCTGCTGCAGCACATCATCCTGCGCCAGCAATTCAGGCATGATCGACGGCGCCAGTGTTGCGGCCGCGGCCGGCTGTGCAGCAGCGCCTTGCGTGGCCACGGGCTGCGCTGCCGCGGCCGGCTGCGTGGCCGTGGGGACATTTACGCCAAGCGGCGATGGCATGCCCTGCTCCGACGTCGCAACGAACTCCGCCGCGCCGTTGGTATGGACACCGCCACCGAGCGCCATCGACAGCGTCTGGCGGAAAACGATCAGAGCGGCCTTCATGTCCGGCATGGTCGCGGACGGCACGACGCCGGATGCCAAGGATGCTTCGAGGAACAGCCCCGAATTGCGGAACGCGGCTTTCACTTCGTCGCCGGTTAATTTCTGGTCGAGCGGCGGACGCTGCGCCAGCAGCGCGGCGACCGCCTGCTGTAAAGGCAACGGCAGGTTTTGCAGCGAGGCTGCGTCGCCGAGATTGGCGAACAGTGTGCCGAGGCCGGCCTGCTGCGTGGCTGCGACCTGCGCGGCGGTAGATAACGCCACGGCTTCCAGCGCGGTGAGCGTCACCTTCGCTGTCGCCAGCGTAGTTGCGAGCGCGAGTTGCGCCTCGGGCGCGAGCTGCACGCCGTCCTGCGGCGTAGCGGCCTGTGAGGTCGAGGCCGTCTGCGGCGTCACCACCGCGAGGCGAACGCCATCGGTGGTCTGCGATACCGCGAGCTGCAAGGTCTGGCCCGGCTGCAACGGCACTTCGGAGGAAACGTCGATGGTGACATTGCCGATGGCAATGCGCACCTGATTGTCCGGCAGGATATTCACCACGCGCGCGGCGATCACGCTGCCGGAGCGAAAGCCGACATCGCCCTGCACGCCGGAAACGGCGATAACCGGAGAGATCGGATTGACGGCAACGACCATGACGTACTCACCGGATGAGGGTGAGCGGACGGTAACGCGGCGTTCTTAACCCGTCGTTAACCGGACCGCGGCGCCAGCGCTTGGACGACGCTGGCTGCGGCGCGAAAATCGACCTGCTTGGCGGCGCGGCGGTGAGCTACTTCCTCGTCCACGCCCCAGTGCTCGATGTTCCAGTCCTCGTCGACATGGGCCGCCGCCCACACCTGATCGGCATCGAGACGTCCGCGCAGCAAAGCCACCGCGAGCAAGGCCGAACCGGTAATGGTCGTCACCAGATGAAGCGCGGCGACGATCCAGGAATCCTGCGGCAGCGTCGCGCGCGCCGCGGCGATCGCGGTGGCCGGCTGCTGCACATGAATGATGCCTTCAGCCAGGATGAAGTGCGCGCCGAAATCCTCGGCGGCCCAGAACAATACGGGATCCCAGGATTCCGCCTCGCGCGCGACCAGTTCCTTGGGATGGCCTGCGCGGTAGAACAGCAGGTCGGTGCCGAAGTACTTGACGATGTCCTCGGTCACCCCTTGGACGTTGTCGCCGACCGCGTCGATGACGCTGTTGGCAAGGCGCGTCAGCGGCATCGTCGTGGGATTGATGGTGTCCTGTTGCGCTTGCCATTCGGCAACGATGGCTTCCGCGATGCTGCGCTCGGGTAACGCCAGCGGCTGCCGCGACGGCGTGCGCACGGTCTTGCCGTCGAGCGTGATGGCGAAGCCTTCCGGCGTCTCGGCCATGCCAGCCTGCGTGTAGAAGCGCTTGCGCTGCGGCCCGCGCGTCGACTTGCGCACCGCTTCTTCGGGATCGAGACCGGCCTGCCCGTAGACTTCGTCAAACAATTCGCGCATCGCGTTTCTTGATCCTGTTGATGTGAGCAACCTAGCCGAAGCGCGGGGTCAGGCCAACTCAGCGGTTGGCGCAGGAACGCGAATAGGCGGCGCGGTCGTTGGGGCCGAGGCCGGCAGAGACTCCATCCTGCAGGCAATCGGTGATGCGATCTCCGAACGAACGCCGCGACGACGGAGTGTTCTGCCGCGATGGCGGCGCATCGAGTTTCGGCACCACGGGGATGGCCATGCTCGGTGGCGGCGGCGCGGCGGGGGGCGGCGGCGTCAGGATCGCGCCGCCCGGCGGCAGAAACTGCGCGGACGCGGGCGATGCCAAGAACAATCCGAGGATGGCGAGGGATTGCAGCGTAAGTTTGATCATCCAGTTCATGTCGTCACGGCGGCCGATCATCTCAAGGTCTCCGCCAATCAGCGACTGACAATGTGATCGGCCACCGGACGCCGCTGCTCCCAGCCGACGCGCTCCAGTTCGGGGCTGTCGGCTTCGGTCTGGGGATAGCCAATGCAGAAATAGCCGATCAGCCGCCAGTCGGCGGGCACATCGAGCGCTGTTGCAACATCGGCGGGATCGAGGATCGACACCCAGCCCATGCCGATGCCCTCGGCGCGCGCCGCCAGCCACAGCGTCGAGATCGCCGCGACGACGGAATAGTCCGCCATTTCCGGCATGGTACGGCGGCCGAGGCCGTGGCCGACTTCGGTGCCGTGATCGGCGTAAACAGCGAGATGGCACGGCGCCTCGCGCAAGCCGGCAAGTTTCAGCGTGGCGTAACGTTGCGCCAGTTCGCCGCTGTAATCGTTCAGCGCGTCGGCATTACAGCGCGTGAAATTATCCAGCACGGCCTGCCGGCGCACGGCATCGTCGACGATGACGAAACGCCAGGGCTGGCTGAGCCCGACCGATGGCGACAGGCAGGCGGTCCCGATCAGGCGCTCCAGCGCGCCTTCGGACAGCGCGTCGCGCCTGAACCGCCTGACATCGCGACGCCACACGAACAGCTCGTGGAGACGTGCGCGAAAGTCGTCGTCGAAATCAGGCGACGACAACGCCCTAGTCTTCCGGCGCGTTCTCGATCGGGTCGAAGCGGTCGGCTTCCAGCCCGAGCAGATTCCAGCTCTGCAGCATGTGCGGCGGCAACGGCGCAGTGGCATCGATGAAGCCGCCGCGCGGGTGCGGCACGACAATGCGGCGCGCCAGCAGATGCAGCTTCTTCTGGATGCCGCCCGGCAACTGCCAGTTTTCCTTGTTGAAGTATTTGGGATCACCGACGATCGCGTGGTCGATATGCGCCATGTGCGCGCGCAGCTGATGCGTGCGCCCGGTCACCGGCTTCAGCGACACCCAGGCAAGCTTCTGCGCGGACGTCTCGACCACCGCGTAATAGGTCACCGCGTGGCTGGCGCCCTCGTCGCCGTGCTGGGCGACGCGCATGATGGTGTCTTCCTCGTTCTCTTCCTTGGCGAGATAGGTCGAGATGCGGCCCTGCTTCGGCTTCGGCACGCCGGCGACCAGCGCCCAGTAGATCTTTCGCGCCGAGCGTTCGCGGAACGAGCCGGTGAGTTTCGTTGCGGCGAAGCGCGTCTTGGCAATCAGCAGACAGCCGGCGGTGTCCTTGTCGAGCCGATGCACCAGGCGCGGCTTCTGGCCCTTGGCGTCGCGCATCACTTCCAGCATCATGTCGACGTGGCGCGTGGTGCCGGAGCCGCCCTGCACGGCGAGGCCGGCGGGCTTGT
>NZ_JAQGJT010000117.1 GCF_028290495.1 Tardiphaga sp. | reverse complement strand
CCTCCGGATCAAGCGGCGAATGGCCGGTGACTTCATCGAATAGTTCACGCATGCAGCTTCCGGTCCGTTCTCATCTGGATAATACGATCCGGAGAGTATGATAAGGATCGGCGCAGATAAAGCGCCTCACATGCGAAGCGCAACCAAAGAAAGCGTCGATTACCGGTTGGCGCAGCTTCGCGAATATGCGGCGCGCTCACCGGGCCCAAGCCCCGCCGCCGTGGCTTCGTCCAGACAGCTATTAATCCGGTCGCCGAAGGAGCCGCGATTCGACGGCAGCACAGTCGGCTGCGATGGCGGCGCATCCATCTGCGGCACCACCGGCACTTCGATTTTCGGCGGCGGCGGAGGTGGTAGCGGCGGCGGGCTGAATTGCGACGCGCCCGGCGGCAGCATTTGCGCCGAAGCGGCATTCACAACAACGAGAGCCGCGATAACCGCGCCGACATAGAGCGTAACCATCGATTTCCGGTTCATCAATGACATGTCGTGACGTCGGGCGAAGAGCGCAAGTTAAATTATTCTTCAGGCGCGTTCTCGATCGGATCGAAGCGGTCCGCTTCCAGACCCAGCAGGTTCCAGGACTGCAGCATATGCGGCGGCAGAGGTGCTGTGGCATCGATGAAGCCGCCGCGCGGATGCGGAATCACGATCCGCCGCGCCAACAGATGCAACCGGTTCTGCAGGCCGCCCGGCAGCTGCCAGTTTTCCTTGTTGAAATATTTAGGGTCCCCGACGATGGCGTGATCGATATGCGCCATGTGCGCGCGCAGTTGGTGGGTGCGGCCGGTCACCGGCTTCAACGACACCCATGCAAGCTTTGTCGCGGAGGTTTCCACCACGGCATAGTAGGTCACGGCGTGGCTGGCGCCTTCATCGCCGTGCGCAGCCACGCGCATGATCGAATCATCTTCGTTTTCTTCCTTGGCAAGATAGGTCGAGATGCGGCCCTGCTTCGGCTTCGGCACGCCGGCGACCAGCGCCCAGTAGATTTTTCGCGCGGATCTTTCGCGGAACGAGCCGGTGAGCTTGGTGGCGGCAAAGCGCGTCTTGGCGATCAGCAGGCAGCCGGCCGTGTCCTTGTCGAGGCGATGCACCAGGCGCGGCTTCTGGCCCTTGGCGTCGCGCATCACTTCCAGCATCATGTCGACGTGGCGCGTGGTGCCGGAGCCGCCCTGCACGGCGAGGCCGGCGGGCTTGTTCAGCACCATCACGTCTGCGTCCTCGAACAGGATCATCTCCTTGAGGGCTTCGAGCGTCTTTTGCGCGGCTTCGGACAATTCGCCACCACCGACCTTCGGCGCGTCGAGCTTGAGCGGCGGAATCCGGACGGTCTGCCCCTCCTCCAGCCGGTCCTTGCTGTCGGCACGCTTGCCGTTTACGCGCAGCTCGCCTTTGCGGACGATGCGCTGGATATGGGAAAACGACAGGCCCTCGAAGCGCGCTTCGAGGAAGCGATCGACGCGCATGCCGTTCTCGTCGGCGGTGACGACGGCCATCTCCACCGCGGTCGGCAATGGCGCCTTCGGGACCACGACCTTGGGCTCCGGCACGAAGGTGTCGGGATCATAGGGCGGACGTTCGTGCTTCGGCTCGCGCGGCGCCGAGGCGCGCGCCGGCCGGCCACCGCGGGAGACCGGACGCTCATTGCCCGGGCGCTCGGAGCGCTGCGGGCGCTCGGACCGTTCCGGGCGGCTGGTGCGTTCGGGACGCGCGGCGCGCTGGGCGCGTTCCGGGCCCTCGAAGCGCGTATCGCGGGGTTCGCGAGGGTTGCCCCATTCAGAGCGCTCGAGAGCGGCATCTATGCGACCGCGCGCCGGGCGCGCACCCTGCGGGCGATCGCCGTAGCCGCGCTCGGGACGCTCGGACCGCTCCGGCTGACCGGATCGCTCCGGACGGCCGGCGGGACGCTCGGATCGTTCGGGACGCCCGGCGGGGCGCTCGCGCGGCGGACGCGCGCTCTGCACGCGATCGCCGAAGCCACGCTCGGCGGTGCGTTCGGTGCGCTGCGGGCGCTCCGACCGTTCAAAACGCTCGGGGCGCTCCGTGCGCTGCGGACGTTCAGACCGCTCAAATCGCTCCGGGCGCTCGGCCGAGCGCTCGCGCGGCGGGCGGGCGCTCATCGGGCGGTCGCTCTTGATGCGGCCGGCCTTGCCGAACGACGGCCGCTCGCCATCCGAACGAACGGATTTGGGACGCCCGGGTTTTGAACCTGACGTCGTGGTGCCCGCGGTCTTCGGGCGCCCACCCTTGCCGCGCGGACCAGCAGGGCCACGGGATTTGACGAGGGGTTTTTTGTCGCGACGGCTCATGGGGCAGCTCCGGGAGAATGGCTGTGCGTAGCGCATATGCGGCGCAGGGTCACGGTGAAACTCGCTTTTCCGGCAAAGGTTTGCGTTCTCGCAGCCCGGCGGGCCCGAGTTTTGCTGAATTTCCGTCCCCTCCGGCATGAGGGGCGGCGGCGCGCCGTGGGGCGCGTGGGGGTAACGGTCCGCGATCCGCTCCGCCGTCGGCGACGAAGCTGCAACCGCGTCGCCTCTCGGCGCGCCGTCGCGGCGATTTCTGTCCCTGGGGCCGTGCTTCCGGGGACGTGGTCCCGTCGGGTTTCCCCTCCGTTTCCTGTCCCCGTCCAGCCGCCGAGCGGCAGAGCCCCGTAGTGGGCCCGGACGACTACCCAGGGCCTCCCGGGTGCGCGGGGATACGTCCTCCCCCCGCCCGCAGGCGCCGCCTCCCGCCCCACTCCAAGACGCCTCATGAAGCGCCCCTCATGGACGGGACAAATGGAGATTATAGTCTTATAGGTTTATTGTCAACATCCGGCGAGAGTCCCGCGTTCCGGGCGCGGTGCAGCACCTTTGCACGGCTCCGCAGAACCGCGATCCCGGTTGGCGCGCCTGGCTCGAGCGGACGGCTTCAGAACGAGTCCGCCTATCGCTTGCCGTATTCCGTGAACACGTAGTCCCGTGCCTTCACTCTGGTGTGGCAGCTCAAGCCACATCGGGCGTCGTTCGCCTGCGGCGGCTGGTCGGCCGAGGTGCTTGGCATGAACTGATCAGACGCGGCCTCATACTTGAACGCGCCCCATCCCCATCCGCCGCTATCCGCGAACCTGTTGCTGTCCTTCACCATGAAGTCCACATCATTCAGGACGCCGGGCACCGTCGTATCCGGGAAGTATTGGTTCCGCATCGGCTTCCAATGGACCTTCGCCATCTTGGAGCCGTCGGGGAAAGGCTTTCCGTTGTCGGGAATGCCGGCCAGGTAGGCCTCGATCATCACGGGATTGGCGAGGATCACAGCGACCAGCCTGTCATTATGACTGGTAGCAACAACCTGCCAGCCCTCGTATCCCCTGAACTCGGAGAACCCGAGCCCACCCGGCACTTTGACAGTGTACTTGTCCTCTGCAGCAACGGCTATTCCGCAGAGAACAACAAGCGATGCCGCACAAATCACCTTCCACGGAAACAGAGCTATCGTCATGGCTCTCTCCTGCGCCAGTGTTTGCAAATCAACTTGCCGGCGACCGTTCAAACGGCGCCGACGCGGTTCGAGAATTCATTCTCCCGCTTACACCTCGTCCGCACTCAGCCAGCTATCTTCCGGCAGACGGAAACACACGCCTTCCGTTTAGCACTTTGGGTCGTCACGGTCCATTGCGACCGGTTTACGATCGAGTTCAGCCGCGGCCGGTCGGTGGATATCGACAATTACACCGCCGACGTTCGATAAACTCCTGAAGTGTCCGGGACACGAACTACTATGGACACGCGGCACTGCTGCGCAGCGCTCCCAAATCCTTCATCGCATTGGCCGAGGGACGTCGCTTGCCGGCTTCATCGGCAGCCACGCAGGCAGCGGCGCGGTCGCCGTTTTGCAGGCGGGCTTGTGCAAGGTTGGACCAGGCGTCGCCGAAATCCGGATTGTCGACCACCGCCTGCTCCAGCGCCTTCTGCGCATCGGCGGGGCGTTTGGCGATCAGCAGGAAGCGGCCGTAGTCCGCGTTCAGCATTTTCAGCGGCTTCGGTTGTTTGCGCGCGATATTGAACAATTCTTCGGCGAAGACGGGATCGTTGAACCGCATCAACGCGACCACGGCCATGCCGTGATACAGCGCGCTCGGCTCCGGCGAGATCAGCCAGGCCTGGTTGAAACGCACGACGGCCTCGGACGCCTTTCCAGCGATGACGGCGCGCCAAGCGCGGGTGGTGGCTTCATCGAAGGCCTTTTCGCGACTGCCCGTCGCCTTCACCAGCGCCGCAACAAACTTCTCGTCGGCTTCGCGCTGCGCGGCGTCCTTGACGACGAAGCCGAAGAATGGCTGCTCGTTGACCGGCGCGTTGTAGCTCCGCTTCGTCAGTTGCACGCCGGGCGCGACCTCGACGGTCTCGGCGCTGGCCGGGAGAGACGCGAGCATGAGCCCGACAGCCGCGATCTTCAGCATGGCGGACACGCCAGAATAGTTCATTCGCGATCTCCTGCGCGCTCGCGGCGCAATTTTGCCCAGTAGTCCAGCCGCTTGCGGATTTCGCGCTCGAAGCCGCGCTCCGGCGGATCGTAGAAGGTCTGGCGGCCCATCGCTTCCGGGAAGTAGTTCTGCCCGGAAAACGCTTCCGGCGTGTCGTGGTCGTATTGATAACCGCCGCCGTAGCCTTCGGACTTCATCAGCGCGGTCGGGGAATTGAGAATGTGCTTCGGCGGCAGCAGCGAGCCGCCCTCCTTCGCCGCGCGCATCGCGGCCTTGTAGGCCATGTAGACCGCATTGGATTTCGGCGCGGTGGCGATGTAGACGACCGCCTGCGCGATCGCCAGTTCACCTTCGGGATGGCCGAGAAAATCGAAAGCGTCCTTGGCGGCGTTGCAGATCACCAGCGCCTGCGGATCGGCGAGGCCAATGTCCTCGACCGCCATCCGCACCACACGCCGCGCGAGAAACAGCGGGTCTTCGCCGGCGTCCAGCATCCGGCAGAGATAGTACAACGCGGCATCGGGATCGCTTCCGCGCACCGACTTATGCAGCGCCGAGATCAAATTGTAGTGGCCGTCGGCGGACTTGTCGTAGATCGGCGCGCGGCGCTGCAGGATGTCCTGCAGCTGCACGGCATCGAACACCTCGTCCTTGCGCGCGGCGCGCCAGACCTCTTCGGCGAGCGTCAGCGCGGCGCGGCCGTCGCCATCGGCCATTCGCACCAGCACCGCGCGCGCCTCCGCGTCGAGCGGCAGCCTTTTGCCTTCAACCTTCTCGGCATGCGCATAGAGCTGTTCGATCGCCGCCGAGTCCAGCGACTGGAACACCAGCACACGCGCCCGCGACAGAAGCGCGGCGTTGAGTTCGAACGACGGGTTCTCGGTGGTGGCGCCGACCAGCACCACGGTGCCGTCTTCCATCACCGGCAGAAACGAGTCCTGCTGCGCCTTGTTGAAGCGATGCACCTCGTCGACGAACAGCAGCGTGCCGCGGCCCATCTCGCGGCGCGCGCGCGCGGCCTCGAATACTTTCTTGAGATCGGCGACGCCGGAAAACACCGCGGAGATCTGCTCGAAATGCAGCTCGGTGGCGTCAGCCAGCAGCCGCGCGACGGTGGTCTTGCCGGTGCCGGGCGGGCCCCAGAACACCAAGGAACCGAGCGTGCGGGTTTCCAGCATCCGCGTCAGCGCGCCGTCGGGCCCGAGGATGTGGTCCTGGCCGACGACATCCGACAGCACGCGCGGCCGCAGCCGCTCCGGCAGCGGACGCGGCGCGTCCTGCTCCATCCCGGCGGCGGCGAACAGGTTGGCGGGTTGAGGGTGCTTCGGGCTCATCCGCCGAGCGTGACGTTGATCTGCTGGCCGCCGCGGACCACGGTGATGCGCCAGACGCGGGCGCGTTCACGTGTGGCCTTCTCCAGATCGCTGGTCTTGGCGATCTTCTGGTCGTTGACCGCGAGGATGACGTCGCCCTTCTGGAAACCGACACTGGCGGCAGCGGCGTTGTCGGCGAGTTCCGTCACCACGACGCCTTCGAGCGAGGAGTCGAGGCGCAGTTCATCGGCGATGGCAGGCGAGATGTTGGCGACCTTGGCGCCCTGGAACGGCGAGCGCGTGGTGATCACGATCTCGTCGCGGTTGGTGTCGGGCGCGGTCTCCAACGCGATGGTGAGCTTGACCGGCTTGCCGCCGCGCTGCACGTCGATCTGCGCGGTGCCGCCGAGCGGACGCGTCGCGAAGCGATAGTCGAAGGCGTTGGGATCATCGACAACCTGGCCGTCGATCGCCACGATCAGATCGGACAGCTTGAGCCCGGCCTTGGCCGAGGGGCTGCCCGGCGTGACGTTGGCGACCAGCGCGCCGGACGGCGTCTTCAGGCCGATCGTGTCGGCGATCTCCGGCGTCACCGCCTGCAAGCGGGCGCCGAGCCACGGCCGCTTCACCGCCTTGCCGCCGCTCTTGGCGGAGGCCACGACGACGCGGACCATGTTGGCAGGGATCGCAAAACCGATGCCCTGCGAACCGCCAGAGCGCGAGAAGATCGCGGTGTTCACGCCGACCAGTTTGCCGGTCATGTCGACCAGCGCGCCGCCGGAATTGCCGGGATTGATCGCCGCATCGGTCTGGATGAAGAACTGATAGTCGGTGATGCCCACCTGGGTGCGGGCCAGCGCCGAGATGATGCCGTGGGTCACGGTCTGGCCGACGCCGAAGGGGTTGCCGATCGCCAGCACGACGTCGCCGACCAGCAGGTCATCGGAGTTGGCGAAATCCAGCGTCGGGAATTTCTCCTTGCTGTCCTTGATGCGCAGCACGGCGAGATCGGTGCGGCTGTCCTTGAGCACGATCTCGGCTTCGAATTCGCGCTTGTCGGACAGCGAGATCTTGACCTGATCAGCGCCCTCGATGACGTGGTTGTTGGTGACGACCAGGCCGGACGAATCCACCATCACGCCGGAGCCGAGCGAGCGCTGCATCTGTTCCGGCTGCACGCCGCCGCCGCCGAAGAAACGCCGGAACAACGGATCCTCCATCAGCGGATTGCGGTTCTGCACCAGCTTGGCGGCATAGACATTGACCACGGCCGGCTGCACCCGCTGCACGATCGGCGCGTAGGACAGCCGCAGCTCGTTCGGCGACGCCGGCACACGGCGCTCCTGCGCACTGGCCCCACCCGGGGCGATGGCGGACAGCAGAACGGCGCCAAGAGCAAATGCGATCGCAGAACGATAATGGGTCAAGATGCAGGCCTCTGTCGGAAATCGCAGCGAATATAGGCCGTGAAGCCCCGCAATAGAAGAGCGCCTTACCGCGAATCGGCCGTCGCTGACGCCGCATTAATCGACGCAAGAAAGCGTGCGGCTTGGCGCTCTCCATCCCACCCGCGAGCAGCAGCATTGTCCGGCAAAACGACGGGCGTCATTTTCATACCGCTACTCGCTTTCGTTGAGGTTCACGAAAGACACACTTCGTCACAAAACCATCTTGAAATCGACGGGAACCGAGAAGTCCGCTTCCCTTGCCCCCAATTCGGCGCGACCAATTGTCTCATAGTTCCTGAAGGGGGTGAATTCGATGTCGATGACAAAATGGGGAACCGCCGCAGCGGTCGGACTTATCGGAGCCATCACGGCGCTTCCCGCGCAGGCGCAATCCGCGGGCAGCGACAGCGAGATCGCGCTGCTCAAGGCGCAGCTCAAGCTGATGGAGCAGAAGCTCGACCGGCTGCAAAAGCAGACCCAGGCCAACACCACGGCCGCCGCCAGCGCCAATGCCAAAGCTGCGAGCGCCAGCGCCAAGGCAGACGTAAAGGTCAACGTCGCCAACGCCAATGCGGCCTATCCGACCAAGGGGCCGTTGCTGCCGGTAAGCGGCGCCTATGTGAAGATGCCGGGCAACCGCCCGACGATCTGCACCGACGACAACCTGAACTGCATCGCGATCACCAGCCGGCTGCATATCGATGCCGGCGGCTACGACTACCGGCCCAACACCGGGGCGACCAGTCCGCAGACGGCGCAGAATGGCGTGCTGGCCCGCCGCGCCCGCATCGGCGTGCTCGGCACCTTCGCCGGCGATTGGGACTACGCGCTGATCTATGATTTCGGCGGCACGCCGGATGCGGCCTCCTTCATCGAGAACGCCTATGTCACCTACAAGGGCATCAAGAACCTCTATATCGACGGCGGCTATCTCGATGTGCCCTACACGCTGGATGAGGCGACCAGTTCCAACAACATCACCTTCATCGAGCGCGCTTCGGCGCAGACGATTGCGACCAACATCGCGTCCGGCGACAACCGCGCGGCGTTCGGCTTCCATGCCAATGGCGACTGGTGGTGGGTCGGCTCCTACTTCACCGGCCCGTCCTCGACCGTGTCGCACTCCTTGCGTCCGCAGACCGGCGCTACCGCGCGCGGCGTGGTGGTGCCCGTCAACAACGAGGTCGGCTCGTTCATCATCGGCGCCGATGCCCAGTTCCTGTTCGACACCGGCGGCGCCGTCGGCACCAACAACCTGGCATCGTTCAGCGACCGCATCGAAAGCCGGATCGATCCGGCCACCAATGCGCTGCTGAATGCCAACACCTTCCTGACCAACGTCAAGGGCGTTCAGGTGTTTTCCGGCGAGGCCGCTGGCCAGATCGGCAGCTTCTATGCGCAGGGCGAATATTTCGACTATCGTATCGACCGGATGAACGGCCTGCCCGACGCCCACTTCAACGGCGGCTACGCGCAGGCCAGCTACGTGCTGACCGGCGAGAAGCGCAAATATAATCCGGTCACCGGCTCCTATGGCGGCGTCAACCCGGCGAACCCGGCGCACTGGCAATCCGGCAATTACGGCGCCTGGGAAATCGCGGCCCGCTACAGCCAGATGAATCTCAACGATCTCCTGGTGCGCGGCGGCGAGTTGAAGAACACCACGGTGGGTCTGAACTGGTACGTCAACTCCAACGTCCGCTTCATGTTCGACTGGGTGCACGGCCAGGTCGACAAGGCAACCGCGGCCAATCTCGACATCGGCGCGCATTACGACGTGTACTCGATGCGGACGCAGGTGGCGTTCTAGGGTCACCTCGCATTTCGTCTGGCGAACAATCGCAGGAGCGGCCGCAAGGCTGCTCCTGTTTTGTTGAAAGCCATCCGCTTGCAAAGCGCCGGCCGGCGCGTCACCTAAGGCCCATCAACAATTGGGAGCGTGACGATGAAGGCCGTTGGATACACAGCATCATTGCCGATCGATGCCCTGGAGGCACTGATCGATTTCGAAACCGCCAGACCGGAGCCGACCGGCCGCGACATCCGCGTCGCAGTGAAGGCGGTATCGGTCAATCCGGTCGATACCAAGGTGCGCAAGCGCGCTGCACCGCCGGCCGGCGAGACCAAGATCCTCGGCTATGACGCGGCCGGAATTGTCGATGCCGTCGGGCCCGACGTGACGATGTTCAAACCGGGCGACGAGGTGTTCTACGCCGGCTCGATCCTGCGCCAGGGCACCAATTCGGAATTCCATCTGGTCGATGAGCGCATCGTCGGCCGCAAACCCAAAACGCTGTCCTTCGCGCAGGCCGCCGCCTTGCCGCTGACCTCGATCACCGCGTGGGAGCTTCTGTTCGACCGGCTCGGCGCCCTGCCCGGCCGCAGCGTCGATCCGCGCTCGCTGCTGATCGTCGGCGGCGCCGGTGGCGTCGGCTCGATCCTGATCCAACTGGCGCGGCGCCTCACCGGCCTCACCGTGATCGCCACGGCGTCGCGGCCGCAGACGGTGAAATGGTGCCATGAGCTCGGCGCGCATGCGGTGATCGATCACAGCAAGCCGATGAAAGAGCAGATCAAAGCCTTGACGCTGCCACCGGTCGCCTTGATCGCCAGCCTCACCGGCACCGACGATCATTTCCCGGTGCTCGCCGACATCCTCGCGCCGCAGGGCAAGATCGGCCTGATCGACGATCCCGTCAGCGTCAACTTCTCGCTGCTGAAGGGCAAGGCCGCGTCATTGCACTGGGAATCGATGTTCACCCGCAGTTCGTTCCAGACCGCGGACATGATCGGGCAGCATCATCTGCTCAACGATGTCGCCGACATGATCGACAAGGGCGTGCTGCGCACCACGCTGGACCAGACCTGCGGCACCATCAACGCGGCGAATCTGAAGCGGGCGCACGCGCTGATCGAATCGGGCAAGTCGGTCGGAAAAATCGTGCTCGAGGGCTGGTAGATTGGCCGCAGGCGGCTGCGGGTTTTCCGATAATCTAAAAAGCTAGATCGCAAAGATAGGATGCCCTCGCGGCATCCTATCTTATTGTACCGTGAGATCAACCTGCAGTAGGCGCGCCAGATCGCCACGTGTGATCGAAGAGGCACACGATACATCGCGCAGGCTGACTGTCGCGGCGTTGTTACAAAACTGTCGTCGAAGATTTCTAGGTTCCGCCCGAGCTTCAACGGGAGCTTGCTTGTAGGTGACGACGGATTTGCTGGCTCGCCAGCGACCATGCCGCGCTTACGAGATCACAAACAGAAATTCGCACGCCACAACATCTGCGAGGCAACTCCAGGTGACGTGACGGATTTTGTCTGAATTCAAGCAGGGGTTTTCATGTCATTCGCGACACACAAGATTTTCGGAACGATCGGCCTGATCGGCGCGCTCGCTTCGGGCTCGGCGCACGCACAGTCCGCCGGCAATGATGAGATCGCGGTGCTCAAGCAGCAGCTCCGCGCGCTCGAAAAGAAGCTCGACAGCGTGCAGAAGCAGACCAACACGGTCCAGAAGCAGAGCGAGTCAGTCAAGCAGAGCGTGGCCAACGCCAACGCGGCGTACATGCCGAAGAAGGGCGTGCCGTACATCGACGCGACGCTGAAAATGCCCGGCAACCGCCCGACGTTCTGCACCGCGGACGGCGCGAACTGCATAGCCCTCACCGGCCGCCTTCACCTCGACACCGCCGCCTATTCGTTCCGCCCGAACACCACTTCGACCCTCCCGCAGGGCCTGAACGACGGCGTCAACGCGCGCCGCGCCCGTCTCGGCCTGATCGGCACGTTCAACCGTGACTGGGAATACAGCGTCGTCGTCGATGCCGGCGGCACTACGGACGGTCCGGTAACCCTGAACAACGCCTACGTCGCCTACAAGGGCGTCAAGGGACTCGTGATTCAGGGCGGTTACATCGACGTTCCCTACACGCTCGATGAAGCGACCAGCTCCAACAACATCATGTTCATGGAACGTGCGGCTTCGCAGGTTCTGGCGACCAGCCTTGCCGCCGGCGACAACCGCGCCGCTTTCGGTGGTCACATCTTCAGCGACAACTACTGGGTCGGCGCCTACGTGACGGGTCCGGCGACCAGCGCCACGGTCGTGCACAACACGCCGCAGCCGCTCGGCGCTACCTTCCGCGCGGTCGGCCTGCCTGTTAACAACGACGTCGCGACCGTCCTCGTCGGCTTCGACGCGCTGTACCTCGCGCAGACCGGCGGCACGACCAACAACACGCTCGCGATGTCCGACCGCATCGAGATTCGCGTCGATCCCGGCTCGAACGCCCTGCTGAACACCGGCACGCTTGCCAACGTCAACAATGCGCGCGTGCTATCGGGCGAAGCCGCCGTGCAGGTCGGCAGCTTCATGGCGCAGGGCGAATACTTCGACTACGCGGTGCAGCGTACCGGCCTGGGTGACCTCTCGTTCAACGGCGGTTACGGCCAGGCCAGCTACGTCCTGACCGGCGAGAAGCACAAGTACAGCTCCTCGGCAGGCGCCTTCGGCGGCATCAACCCGGCCCGCCCCGTGAACTTCAGCACCGGCGATCTCGGCGCCTGGGAACTGGCCGTGCGCTACAGCTACGCCAGCCTCAACGATCTCGCCGTCCGCGGCGGCGAACTGAAGAACACCACGGTCGGCCTGAACTGGTACGTCAACCAGAACATGCGCTTCATGTTCAACTGGATCCACGGCACCGTCGACAAGACCACGACCGCCAACGTCGACACCGGCGGCTCCTACGATGTGTTCGCGATGCGCACGCAGGTGGCCTTCTAAGACCGGACCGCGCTTGCGAACCCGAGACCTCCACAAGGGCCGGCATGCCCGTGAGGCCCACAACAACAAAGGCGGCGCACCCAGCGCCGCCTTTCGCGTTTCGAGACGTCGCGTCTAGGCGATCGTCTGCACGATGCCGCCTTCGGCGCGTAGCGATGCGCCGTTGGTCGCCGAAGACTCCTTCGAGCTGACATAGACCACCAGGTTGGCGATCTCATCTACGCTGGCGAGGCGCTGGATCAGCGATGTCGGGCGATTCTGCTTGACGAAATTCGCCGCGGCCTCTTCCTCGGACTGGCCATTGTGCCGGGCGAGATCCTTGATGAAGATCTCGACGCCTTCAGACAGCGTCGGACCCGGCAATACCGAATTGACCGTCACCGCCGTGCCGCGGGTGAGCTCCGCCAGTCCGCGCGAGATCGCCAGTTGAGCCGTCTTGGTCATGCCGTAGTGGATCATCTCCCTGGGAATGTTCAGTCCCGACTCCGACGAGATGAAGACGATGCGGCCCCAGTTGCGCTTCAGCATGTTCGGCATGTAAGCGCGCGACAGCCGTACGCCGGACATCACGTTGACCTCGAAGAACCGCGACCAGTCCTCGTCGGGGATATCGAAGAAACCCTTGGGCTCGAAGATGCCGGCATTGTTGACGAGGATATCGACCTCCGGAAGTGCGGCGACCAATGTCTGGCAGCCCGCACCTGTCGAGACGTCGGCAGCAACGCCTTTCACCCTGGCGCCCGGCACGGCCTTGATGATGGCGGCAACGGCGGCATCCACTTTCGGCCGCGTGCGGCCGTTGACGACGACCTCGGCGCCAGTGGCGGCAAGTCCCCTCGCGATGGCGTGGCCGATGCCGGATGTGGAACCGGTGACCAATGCCGTCTTGCCGGTGAGATCGATCTTCATCGCGCAACTCCATGTGATGATGGAGCTGATATCGGAACCTGATGGTCGATGCGCAATCGCAGTCACGCGCGGTTGATGGCAAAACGCCGGCCCGCCGCCCTGCGGGCAGCCGGCTTCTACGACGCGACCTGCTCGGCGGGAAGCGCGATCGGTTGCACCCCGCCGAGCGACCGACGCCATCGCAGCGCCGGCTGCTCGACGAGTTTCGCCGAAGCCAGGCCCAGTGCCGTGACCGTCACAACGACGACCACCAGACGCGTCCAGAAGCCGGCCGGCCAGTTCGACAGCAGTTGCTGTACCGGAAAGGCGTAGAGGTACACGCCATAGGAAATATCGAACTTCGGCGCCATCCAGGACGGCAGTGGCACCTGGTTCAACAGCACGCAAACCACAGTCACGGCAAGCAGCACGGCGACGGTCGGGTTGCCGGACAGCGCAAAGCCGGCCAGCAATAACGCCAAAGAGGTGAGCGCGACGCTCAATCCGGCCCTCTGCTGGATTGTGGCGAGACAGGCGCCGGCCGAAAAGATGACCCCGAAGGTCAGCAGATACTTCCCCTCAAGCAGCGGTCCGAGCGGGCGGACCAGCCCGAACAGAAACAGGCAAGCCAGCACGACAAACATAAGGCACGCGAACGCCCACGACTTGAAGCGCAAACCGAACCCGATCGCCGCCAGCACCAGATACAGCTTCACCTCGTGCGGCAGCGTCCACAGTGAGCCGTTCACGGCCCGCGGATAGGAATTGCCCTCGAATACGCCGGGTAACTGGTAGTCCAGCCCGAACAAAATCGTGGAGTTGCGCCAGAAGAACGAGACGGGCCCGTTTCTGCCCAACAGGCCATTCTCCGGCAGCCAATAAGCCTGCGGATCTCTGCTGGTGATGAAGGCTCCGAGCACGACGCAGAATGCGGCACAGGCGATCAGCGCGGGAAATATCCTGAACGTGCGGCTGGTCAGAAATGTCACGGCCGACTGCGATCGAAACAGGCTCTGCGCGTTGAGATAACCGCTGATGGCAAAGAAGGCGTAGACGCCGAGCGTGCCCGCTCCCAAACCGCCTGCCCCGGGGATCGCCGGTTCGGCCAATCCCGTGAGCGCGAACTGGTGCGACCACAGAACCGCGAAGGCTGCAGCCAGACGAACCAGATCTAAATTCGCAGTACGAGAGCCCATCGCCCACCCATAAAAAAACGGCGCTCAAAGCGCCGTTTTTCAATATCAGTTTTGCTCGCTGCTTACGCGGCTTCGGTCTTCTTTTCCTGGGTCGGACCGGAATCGAGGCCCTTGGCGTCTTCGTCGCGATCGACGAATTCGATCAGCGCCATCGGAGCATTGTCGCCGTAGCGGAAGCCGGCCTTGATAATGCGGGTGTAGCCACCCTGACGGTCGGCATAGCGCTTGGCCAGCACGTCGAACAGCTTGCGGACCTGATCCTGATCCTTCATTTCGCTGATCGCCTGGCGGCGCAGGTGGAGACCACCCTTCTTGCCGAGCGTAACGAGCTTCTCGACGATCGGGCGCAATTCCTTGGCCTTCGGCAGCGTGGTGATGATCTGCTCGTGCTTGATCAGCGATGCGCACATGTTTGCGAACATCGCCTTGCGGTGTTCGGCCGTGCGGTTGAGCTTACGATGAACCTTACCGTGACGCATGATATTCAATCCTATTCAGTTGCCACGACGGTTCGTCGGACATGTTTCAGGTGGGCTACCTGCGTTCGCCCAGGCGTGATGGCCGGGGATCTACCCGCCCATCCGCCGTTGCTCTTGCCTAGTAGTGGTCTTCGAAGCGCTTGGCCAACTCGTCGATATTCTCCGGCGGCCAGCCGGGCACTTCCATGCCGAGGTGCAACCCCATCTGGGCGAGCACTTCCTTGATTTCGTTCAGCGACTTGCGGCCGAAGTTCGGCGTGCGGAGCATTTCGGCTTCCGACTTCTGAACGAGATCGCCGATGTAGACGATGTTGTCGTTCTTCAGGCAGTTTGCCGAACGCACCGACAGCTCGAGCTCGTCGACCTTCTTGAGGAACGCCGGGTTGAAGGCGAGATCCGGAATGATCTCCTGCGCGACTTCCTTGCGGGGCTCTTCGAAGTTGACGAACACGTTGAGCTGGTCCTGCAGGATGCGTGCGGCATAGGCCACGGCGTCATCCGGCGTCAGCGCGCCGTTGGTCTCGATGGTCATGGTCAGCTTGTCGTAATCGAGAATCTGGCCCTCACGGGTATTCTCGACCTTGTACGACACCTTGCGAACCGGCGAGTACAGGCTGTCGACCGGGATCAGGCCGATCGGCGCGTCTTCCGGACGGTTGAACTCGGCGGCGACGTAACCCTTGCCGGCGGCGACGGTGAATTCCATGCGGATCTCGGCGCCCTCGTCGAGGGTGCAGAGCACCAGCTCGGGGTTCAGGATCTGCACGTCGCCGACGGTGTTGATGTCGCCCGCGGTCACGGTGCCCGGGCCGGTCTTGCGGAGCGTCATGCGCTTGGCGCCTTCGCTCTGCATC
>NZ_JAQGJT010000094.1 GCF_028290495.1 Tardiphaga sp. | reverse complement strand
CCGTCCCATCGGCCTGCTCCAAGGAGTAAGCGCACACCAGCAGGGCCCAGCCGATCAAATTTGTCGATCGCACGGAACACCATAAGCCGCTTGCCCGCATTCTCCTCACCACCAAGGCCGATGCTCTCCATCACCCCATCGAGCACCTTGCGGTTGTTCACCTTGACGACGTACTGGCCCTTCAATCCCAGCGCTTCCATCGTATCCGCCGCCATCATGCACATCTCGGCATCCGCCGCCGGCGAGGCGCTGCCCACCGTATCGGCGTCGAACTGCATGAACTGGCGGAAGCGGCCGGGGCCGGGCTTCTCGTTGCGATAGACGTAGCCGGCGCGGTAGCTGCGATAGGGCTTTGGCAACGAATCGAAATTCTCGGCGACGTAGCGCGCCAGCGGCGCCGTCAGGTCGTAGCGCAGCGAGATCCACTGCTCGTCGTCGTCCTGGAACGAGAACACGCCCTCGTTGGGCCGGTCCTGGTCGGGCAGGAACTTGCCGAGCGCGTCGGTGAATTCCATGGTCGGCGTTTCCACCGGCTCGAAGCCGTAGCGCTCGTAGACCTCGCGGATGGTCTCGGTCATGCGCCTGGTGGCGGCGATCTCCGCGGGTCCGCGGTCGCCGAGCCCGCGCGGCAGTCGCGCGCGGAGTTTCTGGGGTTTTTTGGGTTTTTCGGCCATTGGCGCGTCCTATCAGCGCGGGCCGAGGGCGGCAAGCACCGCCGCGTTCCCGGGCCACGCCAAAATCCCCCGTTCACCACTATGTCGGCTTCCGGAAATAGCCCGGACTCCGGGCCGGCAACCGTGTTACCAACCGGACAGATGAAAAATATCGTGGAAGTCCCGAGGGGCTGGTGAGGGATGGCTGGCCCGGCGATGCCGCAGGATTTTCTGAAAGCCGAGAATACCGGCCTCCGGCTGCTGCTGGAGCAGGCCGGCATCGACGCCGACGCCCTGCTGGCGCAGGCGGGCATCGACGCGCGCGAGCGCGAGGCCGCCGACAAGCTGCAAAAGCTGATTCTCGAGGAATTGCACCACCGCATCAAGAATACCCTGGCCACCGTCAGCGCCATCGCCTCGCAGAGCCTGCGCACCGCCACCTCGATCGAGCACGGCCAGCAGGCGATCGAAAGCCGGCTGCTGGCGCTCGGCCGCGCCCACGACCTGCTGCTGCAGGCACGCTGGAGCAATGCCAGCCTGACCCAGATCGTGCGCGGCGCCACCGAAGCCTATGACAGCCAGGACAGCCACCGATTCGCGATTGCCGGACCGGACATCCCGATCACCTCCGGCGCGGTGATCGCGCTGGCCATGACGCTGAACGAGCTGTGCACCAACACCACCAAGTTCGGCGCGCTGTCGGTACCGTCCGGCCGCGTCGAGATCGCCTGGCATATCGACGAGGCGAAGCAGCAATTGCGACTGGTGTGGACCGAAAAGGACGGCCCCGCGGTGACCGCGCCGACGCGCCGCAGCTTCGGCACCAAACTGATGCAGACGCTCGGCAAGCAGCTCAACGGCGACGTCATTCTCGCATACGAGCCCAGCGGTTTTGTCTACTCGCTGGATGTGCCGCTGAAATCCCTCAAACCGCCCAGTTTAGGCTGAAATATGCGCAGCCTGCTCGCGCGGAGGCGTTCCCGTCGCGCCGCGAAGCTGATAGGTTCCGCGCCTTCACCAACGCCGCGCCTGCAAATGCATGAGGGACTAAAATGTTAGACAAGAGCCCGAACCAGAAGTCCGTCAACGTGCCGAACGATCTGGCCGCCTTCTGGATGCCGTTCACCTCGAACCGCGCCTTCAAGCTCGCCCCCCGCATGCTCGCCGGTGCCAAGGACATGCACTACTTCACCACCGACGGCCGCAAGATCCTCGATGCCGCTGCCGGCATGTGGTGCTCCAATGCCGGCCACGGCCGCAAGGAAATCGCCGAAGCCATCAAGCATTCGGCCGACACGCTGGATTACGCGCCGCCGTTCCAGTTTGGCCACCCGCAGGCGTTCGAGCTGGCGACCCGCATTGCCGACCTCGCGCCGGCCGGCCTCGACCATGTGTTCTTCTGCAATTCCGGTTCGGAAGCCGCCGACACCGCGCTGAAGATGGCGCTGGCCTACCACCAGATCCGCGGCGAAGGCTCGCGCACCCGTCTGATCGGCCGTTCGCGCGGCTATCATGGCGTCGGCTTCGGCGGCACCTCGGTCGGCGGCATGGTCAACAACCGCAAGATGTTCGGCACGCTGCTGACCGGCGTCGACCACATCACCCACACCTATGACCGCGACAAGCAGGCGTTCAGCAAGGGCGAGCCGGAATACGGCGCGCACTTCGCCGACGATCTGGAGCGTCTGGTCGAGTTGCACGGCGCCAACACCATCGCCGCCGTGATCGTCGAGCCAATGGCCGGCTCCACCGGCGTGCTGCCGGCCCCGGTCGGCTATCTCAAGCGCCTGCGCGAGATCGCCACCAAGCACGGCATCCTGCTGATCTTCGACGAAGTCATCACCGGCTTCGGCCGCCTCGGCCATGCCTTCGCCGCCGAGCGTTACGGCGTCACGCCGGACCTTCTGACCTTCGCCAAGGGCGTCACCAATGGCGCCGCGCCGATGGGCGGCGTGATCGCGCATGACACCGTGCACGACACCTTCATGACCGGCCCGGCCCATGTGGTCGAGCTGTTCCACGGCTACACCTATTCGGCGCATCCCCTGGCCTGCGCCGCCGGTCTCGCCACGCTCGACCTGTACCGCGACGAGAAGCTGTTCGAACGCGCCAACAAGATGGAGGCAATGTTCGCCGACGCCGTGATGTCGCTGAAGGGCCTGCCCAACGTGGTCGACATCCGCTGCGTCGGCATCACCGCCGGCATCGACCTCGCCCCCGGCAAGGAAGGCCCCGGCAAGCGCGGCTGGGAAGCCCTCAATGCCGGCTTCCACGACCAGGAAGTGCTGTTCCGCACCGCCGGCGACACCATCGCTTTGACGCCGCCCTTGATCGTCACCGAGGACCAGGTCGGCGAGATCGTCGAAAAGGTCGGCAAGGTCATCCAGGCCGTCGCGTAAATACGACGAGCTCCGCTCTTCCTAACCTCTCCCCGCGCTTTGCGGGGAGAGGTCGGCATTCGCGCAGCGAATGTCGGATGAGGGGCGAGGCACTGAACTAACAACGTCTTCTACATTCGCGGATGCCCGGAGCCCCCACCCCGGCCCTCTCCCCGCAAGGGCGGGGCGAGGGAGCGCGCGGCCGGCGCACATCTTCCGCGGAACCTTCCCCCGGTGTTCTCGTTCCCTTTGTCGGCGCGGCCGTAACGGCTGCGGACAGCGAACGAGGCTTTCCTGATGCATCCTCTTGCGAGTGCCCTGTTGCGAACCGGGCTGGCGCTCAAGCTCAATCAGGTCAAGCGCGCCACCGAATCCTACGCGCGCGATCGCGCCGAACAGGGCCAGGGCGCCGTCATCTCCTATGCCGTCGCTGGCGGGCTGTATGCCGCGGCCGGCATTTTCGCCATCGCACTGCTGCTGGTCGGCGCTACCGCCCTGTTTCGCTGGGTAGAAATCCACTACGGCCTGTTTCAGGCCTTTGGCGCCGCCGCCGCGCTTTTGCTGGTGCTGGCCATCGCCTGTGCCGCGGCGGCGGCCAGCCGCCTGAAGCAGCCGGCCAAACGTTTTCCAAGCCTCGGCAGCCGCTTGCGCGTCGCAATATCGGCTACGCCCGGCAAGACCCAACCGTCGCCGGTGGCACAGGCCCGCGACACCGCCACCGAAGTGCTTTCCGAATCGGCCTCGCCGACGCCCACGCCGCTGGAATTCAAGCCCGGCCGCAAGCCGCGCGCCGCCTCGCTGCCGAACATGGGCCAGGCCAAAGCCGGGCTGGTGATGGCAGCGACACTGGCCGCTTGGGCGATGGCGAGGCGTCGCAACATCCGCCTGCGCCGCCCCGCGGGAAAAGCTTCGGCCTAATGACGCCCCGCCGCCCCGACGCTGAAAGCCTGGCGCTGGTCGCGGCCGGCGCCTTCGCCGTCTGGGCGGTGCAAAGCTATCTGGCCGGCAAGACCACGCAGGCCAGACTGGACAATTGGCGCGACGATCGGCCCGACGTCGTCGAGCCGCAGTTGCTCGGCAAGACCTTCGTCTCGAAGCCAAGCGCTTTCCATCGCGAGATCAAGCAGCACGGCCGCGGCCGGCGCTCGACCATCCCGTTTGAGATTCCGTGGGCGGGCTGGAAGGACATCCTGTGGCGCACCTACGACCAGATCAACGAGGATCGGTTGCTGGCGATCGCCGCCGGCGTGGTGTTCTTCGGCCTGCTGGCGGTATTCCCCGCGATCACGGCGCTGGTCTCCTGCTACGGCCTGTTCGCCAATCCCTCGACCATCGCCGGCAACCTGCAGACGCTGGCCTACATGCTGCCGGATGGCACGTTCCAGATCGTGCAGGACCAGATCGCGCGCGTGCTCAGCAACGGCCAGACCAGCCTTGGCCTCACGTTTCTGTTCGGTCTCGCGCTGGCGCTATGGAGCGCCAATGCCGGCGTCAAGGCGGTGATCGACGCGCTCAACGTGGTCTATGGCGAGCGCGAAAAGCGCAGCTTCATCAAGCTCAATCTGCTGTCGCTGGGCTTCACCACCGGCGCCATCGCCGCCCTGCTGCTGATGGTCGGCGCAGTGGTTGCGCTGCCGCTGACGCTCGACCGCATCGGCCTCGAATATGACAGCAAGGTCATCATCAGCCTGCTGCGCTGGCCGGTGCTGCTCGTGATGCTGCTGCTGGCGCTCGGCATTCTCTATCGCTTCGGCCCGAGCCGCCCCGGCGCGCGTTGGCCATGGCTCGGCGTCGGCACCGTGGTCGCGGCCTTGCTTTGGATCGCGGGCTCCTCGCTGCTGTCGTGGTACCTGTCGAACTTCGCCAACTACAGCGCCACCTATGGTTCGCTGGGGGCTGCGATCGGCCTGATGACCTGGATGTGGATGTCGGCGATCATCGTCCTGTGTGGCGCTGAGCTGAACTCCGAAATCGAGCACCAGACGGCGGTGGATACCACCATCGGCCCGGGCCAGCCGATGGGCGCGCGCGGCGCAGCGATGGCCGATACGCTGGGCCGCGCCGCCAATTGACGTTTCCGGTGCGCAAGCACCCTCCGCCGACTTCCCGAATCAACAATAATGCTAAGCTTGCCAACGCCTTGATATTCAGGCGCTGAGGACCCGCGCGCACTATGATCCGCATCTCGACGATTTTCATCGCCATCTGCATGGTGCTGGTCTCCGCCTCGCTTGGCATGGTGCTGTATGCGATGGCCGGCATCAGCGGACAGGAAGCCGCGATCGTAGCCCTCGCCGTGCTGACCTTCCTGATCCTCTACAACGCCGTATCGATGCGGCTACGCGAGCGCAGCGAGGCCGGCGGCCAGATCGCGGATTTGTCGCGCGGCACCGTCGATCTAGCCCGCCAGGTCTCGGAGTTCGGCCGCCGGCTCAACGTCCTTGAGACCAAGGTGTCAGCAGCCCATCCCGGCCCGGACCGCATCCAGTCGGTGATCGGCGAGATCGGCGAACTCGGCGCGCTGGTGACGCAACTTGCCGCGACGGTCGCCACCCATGAAGACCTGATCGCCGCCGGCCCCGCGCCTGCTGCGGTGCCCATGGCCGCCGCCATCGCGCCGCCGGTGCCGCCGCAGGTGAGACCGGACGCCATCGCTCCCGAGATATTGCCCGCCGCCGACATTGCCGAAGACACCGTCACGGCGATGTCGAGGCCTGTCGCGGTGTCGCCACCGGCCGTTCTGCGCAACGATGCTCAGATGCTGGCGACCGTGACCGGCGCGATCAACGCCAATCGCATCGACATCTACCTGCAACCGATGGTGACGCTGCCGCAGCGCAAGGTGCGCTTCTACGAAGCGATGACGCGATTGCGCGACGATAAAGAGCAGGTCATCGTTGCCGACGACTTCATCGCCGCCGCGGAAGCCGCCGGGCTGATGGGCCAGATCGACCACACCGTAATGCTGCGCTGCATGCAGGTGCTGCGCCGGCTGATGGTGCGCAACAAGGATGTCGGCGTGTTCTGCAACGTCGCCGGCTCGACGCTTTCGAGCACCGAGACCTTCGCGCAATGTATCGACTTCCTCGACGCCAACCGCGCTCTGGCCTCGTCCTTCGTGCTGGAGTTCAGGCAGGACACATTCCGCAACCTTGGCCCGATCGAGAGCGAACATCTCGCAGCCCTGGCGCAGCGCGGCTACCGGTTCTCGATCGACCACGTCACCGACCTCAGGATCGTACCGCGCGAACTCGCCGACCGCGGCGTTCGCTTCATCAAGGTTCCGGCCCGGCTGCTGCTCGATCCCCAGCAGAATGCCGGCTCCGACATCCACCCGGCCGACCTTTCCGACCTGCTCGGCCGCTTCGGCATCGACCTGATCGCCGAGCGCATCGAGGGCGAACGTGCGGTGATTGACCTGCTCGACTTCGACGTTCGCTTCGGGCAAGGGTTTCTCTTCGCGGCGCCGCGTCCGCTGCGGCCGGAAGCGCCGGCAGCAGCGACCGCGCCGTTACCATCCGCCCAGGCGCCATCGACACCGAACCCGGGATTCAATGGCGCTGCCCGCCCGAGGAGCGAAGCTCCAAAAATCGATCCGCCGCGCGTGAGCGGCACTGCCGCGCTGGCCCGACGCGCCTCCGGCACGAACTGAACGGCATTTCATCTCATGACAACACTTAGTTTCGCCGAACGCCTGCGCGATCTTGTGGCCGGCGTGGACGTCGTCCTCAGCGACATCTGGGGCGTCGTGCATAACGGGCTGGAGTCCTTTCCCGAGGCATGCGAGGCGCTGCATACGTTTCGTGCCCGCGGCGGCACGGTAATCCTGATCACCAATGCGCCGCGCCCGGCCGACTCCGTGCAGCGGCAGTTGCGCAAGCTCGGCGTCGCCGACGACGTCTATGATGCGATCGTGTCGTCCGGCGACCTCACCCGCAATTTCATCAAGGAACGGCTCGGCCAGTCGATGTACTGGATCGGGCCGGAGCGAGACAATTCGATCCACCGCGGGCTCGAGGTGACCTTCGCGCCGCTCGAGCAGGCCGACTACATCGTCTGCACCGGGCCGTTCAACGACGAGGTCGAGACCGCGGAAGACTATCGCGAGATGTTGACGCAGGCGCTGGCGCGCAAGCTGACGCTGGTCTGCGCCAATCCCGACATCATCGTCGAGCGCGGCGACCGCCTGATCTATTGCGCCGGCGCGATCGCCGAGCTGTACCGCGAACTCGGCGGCGACGTGATCTTCTACGGCAAGCCACACAGCCCGATCTATGACCAGGCCGTCGCGCTGGCGAAAGCGAAAACCGGCAAGGACACGCCGCTCGACCGCGTGCTGGCGATCGGCGATTCAGTGCGCACCGATCTCACCGGCGCGCACGCCTACGGCATCGACTGCCTGTTCGTCGCCCGCGGCATTCATGCCGGCGAGTTCGAAGGCATCGAGCACATGGACGCGGCAGCGGTGAAGGAATTGTTCGGGCATCCGCCGAAGGCATTGATGCGCGAATTGAAGTGGTGATCCTGGTTGCTCCCGGCCGCAAGGCGGCGCCAAAGGCAACGCATTGCGAGCCCGCAATCCAGATGTAACGAAGCTCTTCCGGGTTCGCAACCGCCTGACGGCGTTCACGCCCCGGAATGACAGGCGACATGCAAATGCCCGGCACAAGGCCGGGCATCAGCAAACTCGGTAGCGCAGACTGAAGATATCCAGCGCGGCTTACGCCGGCACGTGATCCGGGAAAACGGCTTCGATCTTGGTCTTCAGCGTCGCGGCGTTGAACGGCTTGACGATGTAGTTGTTCACGCCGGCCTTCTTGGCGGCGATCACGTTCTCGGTCTTGGACTCAGCCGTGATCATGATGAACGGCGTCTGCGACAGGTTGGGATCCGCACGGACTTCCTTGAGCAGGTCGTAGCCGGTCATCGGCTCCATGTTCCAGTCCGAGATCACCAGACCGTATTTCTTGTGGCGCATCTTTTCCAGCGCCGCCGAACCATCGCTGGCGTCGTCGATATGTTCGAAACCGAGCTGCTTGAGAAGATTGCGAATGATACGGATCATGGTGTTGTAATCGTCCACCACCAGAACCGACATCGACAAATCAACCGCCATCTTCATTCCCCCTGAGACCGACACGTGTACGACTGGACATTTGCCGGCAGCAAATTTGTCCCGGCGCAGAATCGGCAAGCCCGTTTTCTGCAGCCCGTTTGCAGAGTTAGCAGCTGTGATTAAACAGCCCGTTAAAGTGCCTCTGCTGTGCTGTTAACCATCTTGCCGCGTGCGCCGGTATCCGGGCGCCTCTGTTCCCTGCCCGTTCCCTCGAAATGCCGGAGCCGCGCCGCCGCGAGCGCCTGACCTTGTCATTTTGGCTTGGTCGGTCCGACATATAAGACCTGCAGTCGCAGCGGGCAGCGCCCACCGCATCAATCATGCAGTAGTCGGATTTTCGGTTGCTGCGCACACGTACAGCAACCCGACTTTACTATCCTTAGTTGCGCGGATAGGGTTTGCGTCATGCAGCCTCAAATCTTGCCAACCACAGCTATCAAGTTGAACCGACTGCTGATCTTGGCGCTGGGGCTTCAAATCTATTGGGTATTCGATGCGTGGAGCTTTTACCTGCAGAACGGCTATCTCCCCGCTCCTTTTATTTACAACAAGTTCGATGTCTTCATGGATGTCTACAATCCACTTTGGTGGAGCAGCACATCGAAATATACCGACTGGGGCTCGGTCTATCCGCCGATCAACTTCCCGCTGCTCGACTTGATCGGCCTGGCGACCTACGGAAACACCACTTTCGCCGAAGCGAGCGAGATGCGCGACGCAAGTCTCGCCCCAGCCTTTGTCGTCATGATCACCGCGGGGGCAGCAACGATATTGACGGTCTGCCATCGCCAATGGTCAATCCTCCCGTGGCGGACCCGCGGTCTGATTGCTGCCGTGGCGGTGTTGTCCCCACCAATCCTATTTTCCATCGAGCGAGCAAACCTGATCGTTCTGGGCCTTCTTTGCGTCCCCTTCTTCTTTGGAAAACGCCCGGCAAGCCGCGCCCTCGCGCTGGCTCTTGCGATCAACCTGAAGCCTTACTTCGCATTGCTGCTTCTTGAGTATCTGCTCACCAGCAACCAGCGGGGATTCCTGCTTGCGACAGCCCTGGCTGGCAGCATTTTTATATTCACCGGACTGGCGTGCGACGCTGACTTTCTGTTGTTTCTCGAGAACCTGACGAGTTTTTCGCAGAGCGTGGAAACGACATTTTCCGGCAGGGAGTTGGTGGCATTCCCGTCGAGTATTTCCGCCTTCGCAGCGGTCATCGAAGTCGCTTTGCAGTCTCCCAATTTTTCGATTCTACCAGCCGATCTCATGCTGCTCGCTGCGCGAGGCATCGAACTCACGAAGTTTATCGCCATTGCCGCGTTCCTGGCGACAATCGTCGTCGCGAGACGGTCCCTCACTTCCGATCAGGTCAATGCCGCGCTTATCGCGTTGATCATAAATCTTGGCGTGTGGGTTGGCGGCTACAGTCAGATATTCTATCTGGCCTGCATCCCGGCCCTGATGTCGATGCGATTGCGCTGGTTCTATCTGGCCATCGTGCTGTTGATCTTCCTGCCGCTGGACCTCGTCATTCTAAACGCCACCCCGATTGGCTACATGATAAGCTTCTTGTCGCGCGATGTGCATCCCGTGGTGTGGCAAATGGGTCTGGGATCATTCGCGCGCCCCGTTCTAAATCTGTTTTTTGTGATGGGACTTACTACCGAGTTCGCGGCCATCGTCTGGCCTGAGTCATTTTTTCTGAAAAGGAAGTTCTTTTCGAATGCCGCAACCGCAATCCAACCTTCATCATTAGTATTTCCGCCATCGCCGGGGCTGCTTGCGCAGCCGCACTCTACCTTTCTTTGTTGAGCGAGCGTGAAGCACAGGCCGTGATACAGTCGGCACGCGTCGCTGGTATTGACCATGTTCAGACCAAGATCTCTCCTCAAATTCTGGTCGAGCGCCGGAGCTCTCCGCAGCTTTTGATGGATCGAATGCAGACCTCTGTGTTTGCCAGAAAGATCGCAGACGCCGTTGATGACCAAACACTGATCCAGACGCTCCCCCTCAAGCAATATGGCGGGAAGTCCGGCTTGAAAGTTCGCCCCGTCGGTGACGGCACACTCATCGAAATTCGGGCTCGGGCAAAAACGGCCGAAGCGGCGCTGAGAATCGTCGAGGCTGCCGCCAATCTCGCGATCGAGCAAGAGAACGTCAGCTACGGGCCGCTCAAATCGCTGCTTGTCGGCAGAGGCACGACGCTCAAGCAAGAACGCGGCGAAATTCTGAAAGTATTGGCAAGCGCTCAGTCGCTCGTCACGAATGACGGTGGGGCGCAGGTGCTTCCGACCATCGCAAGCCTTCGGGAGCGCCTGCAGGCGCTTGATGACGGCATCTGGCAGATAGAGGTTGCCCAGGTTGTCCCTCTTGCGCAACCGCCAGAAATTTTCGCAGCACCCTCGATACTCAAGCCCGTCATCGGCCAATGGTGGATCGCAAGTCTGCTCGGCGCATTCTGTGCGGGCGTTCTGGCCTTTGCTGTCCTGCTTTTCATGAAGCGGTCGGCATCCGCATAGGAAGTCATGCCCGGTTATGATGGGCCCTATGCTCGTGGTATTTACAGAACGGGTAGACCCAGGCTTCCCGGGCTGGCAGCGTTGCGCGGCTTGACTTCGCAGTCGGAGGCGCGCCACCGTTCCGCACCCGCCCGCCGTTCCCAATTCATGAGCGAATCCAATATGCCGCCGCGCTTTGCCGTCATTCGCGACTCCACGCTTTTGTCCGAAATTCCCCGCGGAACCGTGGTGGCGATGGGTAATTTCGATGGCGTGCATCTGGGCCACCGCGCCGTCATCAAGGCGGCGCTCGAAATGGCACGGTTGCACGACACCACGGCGATGGCGGTGACGTTCGAGCCGCACCCGCGCAGCTTCTTCAGCCCCAACACGCCGCAGTTCCGGCTCACCGACGAGGCCAGCAAATTGCGTTTGCTGGCCGGCACAGGCCTCGCCGGCGCCGTCGTCATGACCTTCGACCAAGGCCGCGCGGGCACCCCGGCGCAAGATTTCATCAACCATGATCTGATCGGACGGCTCGGCATCAGCGGTATCGCTGTCGGCTACGATTTTCATTTCGGCAAGGGCCGCGTCGGCTCGCCCAGCCTGCTGGTGGCCGAGGCGCCACGGCTCGGCATCGAGGTCGACGTGCAGCCGCATATCGACTTCGACGAGCGCCCGGTATCGTCGACGGCGATCCGGATGGCGCTGGCCGAGGGCCAGGTGCATGAGGCGACCAAGATGCTCGACGGCCCGTGGTTCGTCACCGGCGAAGTAATCCATGGCCAGAAGCTTGGCCGCGACCTCGGCTATCCCACCGCCAATATCCGGCTGCCCGCCAGTTGCGGCCTCAAGCATGGCATCTACGCGGTGCGCGTCGGCCGCGGTAGCGAGCGCTTCGACGCCGTCGCCAGCTTCGGCCGCCGTCCCACTTTCGACAACGGCGCGCCCTTACTCGAAGTGTTCCTGTTCGATTTCACCGGCGACCTGTACGGCACGACGCTGGATGTCGCCTTCATCGCCTTCATCCGCGAAGAGCTGAAATTCGACGGCATCGAGCCGCTGATCGTTCAAATGAACGACGACAGCCTCAAGGCCCGCGTTGCCCTCGCAGCGGCGCCGGAGGCGTTTCCGAGACTGGGAGCGGTCGGGTGACCAAAACCGAAAAACAGAAAATGCTGGCCGGCGAACTCTATCGTCCGGGCTCCCCGGAGCTGAACGCCGACGAAAAGGCTGCCAAGGCCTGGATGGCGAATTACAACGCCGTGCCGGACCGGCCGGCGGCCGAGCGGCTGGTGCTGCTGAAGGCGCAGTTCGGCACGGTGGGCGCCGAATGCGTGGTCCGGCCACCGTTTTTCTGCGACTTCGGCTACAACATCCGCCTCGGCGACAACGTGTTCCTGAATTTCAACTGCGTGATCCTGGATATCGTCGAGGTCTCCATCGGAGATCGCACCCAGATCGGGCCGGCGGTGCAGATCTACGCTGCCGACCACCCCCGTGACGCCCAGACCCGCCGCGATGGGCTGGAATTCGGCCGCCCGGTGAAAATCGGCGCCGACGTCTGGATCGGCGGCGGCGCGGTCATCGTGCCCGGCGTGACGATCGGCGACGGCGCGGTGATCGGCGCCGGCAGCGTGGTGACGCGGGACGTCGCCCCCGGCGCGATTGTCGCCGGCAATCCAGCCAGGCAGATCGGTAAAGGCGCCTGAAGAACTGAATCGGGCGCTTTGCGATCCCGGCCCCGGCTGCTATTGAAGGCCGATGTTCCCACGGCGGCCCATAATTAGCATTATCGGCCCGGCTTTCGCCTGAGCTTCGCTCGGCGCAAGACCGGGATCGTTGCCGTTCGTCGCGCGCCCTCGCGCGTTTCCTCGCTTTCCAGCCGAGCCAGAGCCCTTATGTCCGAGAAGCCCCAGAAGTCCGACGTTCACGACTATTCCAGCACTCTTTATCTGCCGCAGACGGAGTTCCCGATGCGCGCCGGCCTGCCGCAGGCCGAGCCGAAGATGCTGGAGCGCTGGAACGAGATCGACCTTTACGGAACCCTGCGGAAGCAATCCAAGGGCAAGCCGAAATTCGTGCTGCACGACGGCCCGCCCTACGCCAACGGCAACATCCATATCGGGCATGCGCTCAACAAGATCCTCAAGGACGTCGTGACCAAGAGCCAGCAGATGCTCGGCTTCGATTCCAACTACGTGCCGGGCTGGGACTGCCACGGCCTGCCGATCGAATGGAAGATCGAGGAAGAGAATTACCGCTCCAAGGGAAAGCCGAAGCCGAACTTCAAGGATTCCGCGGCGATGGTCGCATTCCGTCAAGAATGCCGCGCCTATGCCGGCAAGTGGCTGGACGTGCAGCGCAATGAATTCAAGCGGCTCGGCATCGTCGGCGACTGGGACGGCCGCTATGCGACGATGGACTTCTTCGCGGAGGCGCAGATCGCCCGCGAGTTGATGAAGTTTGCCGCCAACGGCACGCTGTATCGCGGCTCCAAGCCGGTGATGTGGAGCGTGGTGGAAAAGACCGCGCTGGCCGAAGCGGAAGTCGAATACGAGGACTACACTAGCGATACGGTGTGGGTGAAGTTCCCGGTGGCCGCCAAATTCGGCCGCCTCGCCAATGCCTCGGTGGTGATCTGGACCACCACCCCATGGACACTGCCAGGCAACCGCGCCATCAGCTTCTCCAACAAGATCGCCTACGGCCTCTACAAGGTCACCGACGCACCGGAAGACAACTGGATCAAGACCGGCGAATTGCTGATCCTGGCCGACGCGCTCGCCGAGAGCGTGTTCAAGCAGGCGCGCGTCACAGCGTATGAAAAGAGCGGCGACGTCGACGCCGGCATTCTCGATGCGCTGGAAGTCCGTCATCCGCTCGCGGGTTTTGCCGGTGGCTATGAATTCACCGTACCGCTGATCGAGGGCGACCATGTCACCGACGATGCCGGCACCGGCTTCGTCCACACCGCCCCCGGTCACGGCCGCGAGGATTTCGAAGCGTGGATGGCCAACGGGCGGCAGCTGGAAGAGCGCGGCATCAGTTCGGTAATCCCCTACACCGTCGACGAGAACGGTGCGCTGACCGAGCAGGCGCCGGGCTTTGTCGGCGAGCGCGTGATCAACGACAAGGGCGAAAAGGGCGGCGCCAACGAGGCCGTCATCAAGGCGCTGGCTGCGGCCGGCATGCTGCTGGCGCGGTCGCGCCTGAAGCATCAGTACCCGCATTCGTGGCGGTCCAAGAAGCCGATCATCTATCGCAACACGCCGCAATGGTTCATCGCGATGGACAAGGATATCGCGGACGCCGGCAAAGCCAAGTCCGGCGATACGCTGCGTCACCGCGCCCGCGAGGCGATCAAGGTGACCCAGTGGGTGCCGCCGCAGGGCCAGAATCGCATCAACGGCATGATCAACACCAAGCCCGACTGGGTGATCTCGAGGCAGCGCGCCTGGGGCGTGCCGATCGCGGTGTTCGTGCGCGAGAAAGGCGACGGCTCCGCCGAACTGCTGAACGATGCCGCCGTCAACGCGCGCATCGCCGACGCCTTCGAGGCCGAAGGCGCCGATGCCTGGTATGCCGACGGCGCGCGCGAACGCTTCCTCGGCTCGCACGGCAACGAAGAGTGGAAAAAGGTCGACGACATCTGCGACGTCTGGTTCGACTCAGGCTCGACGCACGCCTTCGTGCTGGAAGACCCCGTGCACTTCCCGGGTCTTGCCGGCATCCACCGCAAGGTCGATGGCGGCGCCGACACCGTGATGTATCTCGAAGGCTCCGACCAGCATCGCGGCTGGTTCCAGTCGTCGCTGCTGGAGAGCTGCGGCACCCGCGGTCGCGCGCCCTATGACGTCGTGCTGACCCACGGCTTCACGCTCGACGAGAACGGCCGCAAGATGTCGAAGTCGGTCGGCAACACCGTCGAGCCGCAGAAGGTGATCGCGCAGTCCGGCGCCGACATCCTGCGGCTCTGGGTCTGCGCCACCGACTATGCCGACGACCAGCGCATCGGCGCGGAGATCCTCAAGACCACCATCGAAACCTACCGCAAGCTGCGCAATTCGCTGCGCTGGATGCTCGGCACACTGCATCACTTCAAGCCGGCGGATGCGGCGGCTTTCGCCGACATGCCGGAGCTGGAAAAACTGATGCTGCACCAGTTGGCGGTGCAGGACGCAATCGTGCGCGAGGCCTACACCAACTACGACTACAAGACCGTGGTCGCGTCGTTGTCGGCATTCATGAACACCGAGCTGTCGGCGTTTTACTTCGACATCCGCAAGGACACGCTGTATTGTGACGCACCGTCGTCGGTGACGCGCAAGGCGGCGCTGACCACGATCGACATGCTGTGCAACGCGATCCTGCGATGGCTGGCGCCGATCCTGTCCTTCACGTCAGAAGAAGCGTGGCGGATGTACAAACCGGACGCCGAAGCCTCGGTGCATCTGACCGAGTTTCCGGTCGGGCTCGGCGACTATCGCAACGATGCGCTGGAGAAAAAGTGGGAGACGATCCGCGACGTCCGCCGCGTCGTCACCGGCGCGCTGGAAGTGGAGCGCGCGGCGAAGAACATCGGCTCGTCGCTGGAAGCCTCGCCGCTGGTCTATGTGTCGGACAAGTCAGTGTTCGCGATCCTCGCCGACGTCGATCTCGCCGAGGTGTTCATCACCTCGAACGCGATGCTGACCAATGACGCCGCGCCGGCCGGCACCTTCGTGCTGAACGATGTGCCGGGCGTCGCCGTCATCGTCGAAAAGGCAGTCGGCACCAAATGCGCTCGGTCGTGGAAGATCCTGCCGACGGTCGGCGAGGACAAGGAGTATCCCGACGTCACCCCGCGCGACGCCGCGGCGCTGCGCGAATGGAAGGCGCTGGGGGCGGTTGTGTGAAGCCCTCCCTTCGCATTGGCATCCTCGCCGCGCTGGCGGTCCTGATCCTCGATCAGGCCTCCAAGCTCTGGCTGCTTTACGTGTTCGACATCGGCCGCCGCGGCGCGGTGGCGGTGACGCCGTTCTTCGACCTGGTGCTGGCCTGGAATACCGGTATTTCCTACGGCTGGTTCTCGGACTCCGGCCCCGTGGGGCAGATGGTGTTGATCGCGGTCAAGGCCGCGGCCGTGGTGGCGCTGGCGATCTGGATGGCGAAATCCCAGACCCGGCTGGCGACCGTGGCGCTGGGGCTGATCATCGGCGGCGCGATCGGCAATGCCATCGACCGTTTCGCCTGGGGCGCCGTGGTGGATTTCGCGCTGCTGCACGTCGAAATAGCGGGCCAGGCCTACAACTGGTACGTGTTTAATCTGGCCGATGTCGCCATTGTTGCCGGGGTAGCGGCTCTGCTGTATGACTCGTTCCTGGGCGTATCCGCCGCAAATGCGCCCTGATCCCGGTCGATACGGTGACCTAAGGGCGAAGCTAGCGGAGCGCGCCATGATTGGCGATCCGCGAGATATTTGAACAGGATGAGCATGATGCGCGAGACCGATACCGGTTCGACTGTGCACACTTCATCGGCCGTGCTGTGGCGCGGTCTGCGGCTGACCGCCATCGCCCTCGGAATCGGCCTCGTGATGTCGGCCGGCGTCGCCCGCGCCGCGGACGACGAGGAGGATGACTCCTCGTTCGAAGACAAGATCATCAAGCAGATCATGACCGGCCTTGGTGGCACCAACATGGAAAACCAGGGCATCGACTACCGCGAGCGCTCGCCGCTGGTGGTGCCGCCGAAGATCACCCTGCCGCCGCCGGATGCAGCCGCA
>NZ_JAQGJT010000199.1 GCF_028290495.1 Tardiphaga sp. | reverse complement strand
CCGCTGGATTGTCCCTCGGCCTCGGCATCCACAGCTCTGGATCTCATCCTTAACGTCATCACGGTGGGGAGCGTGTCCTCGGGCTATCTGAGTTTCGGCGACGCCGTTCGGTTCCGCACTAGCTAAGCCACCGACTACCACGTCGACATAACGTTGACGGGTAGAGCGACGATGAGCGCCGGGCTGCACAAACCCGTCTATGGAACACCCCGAACTGCCGCCGTGTTCACACCCGGCCACCCCGCAGATCTCGACTGCAATGAGGACTTTTCCCAGCTGTCAGTGATGATCCCTCACGAAGAGCTGCAAATCGAACTGGAAAATCTCCTCGGCCACAGCATCGTCAAACCGCTGGTTTTTGCCGCAGAGCTGGATCTGGCGAAGGGAGCAGGGTGCACAGTGCTTCAAACCCTGCGGCTCATCGATCTGGTCTCGGACAACCAACCCGGCTTGCTCCAACATCCACTCGCCGCCCTGCACCTCGAACAGGTGCTGATGGGATCCCTGCTCCTGGCTCAACCCCACAATTACTCCGCCGCCCTCAGCTCCCCGGTTCCCTCCGCCGGACACCGTCCCGTGGCGCAAGCGGTGGAATTGCTCCGGGCAAGCCCCGAACACGCGTGGACCGTTTCCGAACTGGCAGGCGACGTCAATGTCAGCGTGCGCAGCCTCCAGGAGGGGTTTCGCCGGTCGATGAGCACCACCCCGATGGCTTACCTCCGCGAGTTGCGCATGGAACAGATATATAGGGATCTCGCTGATGCCGAACCCGGCACGGTCACAGTGACCCAGGTTGCCGCGAGATGGGGAATCAGCCACTTTGGCAGGTTCGCCGCCAGCTACCGACGTCAATTTTCCGAAAAGCCATCCGACACGATGAGGCGCAGCTCGACCTCGGCGGACTAGCCGTCACAGACGGTGTCGCCCAGGTCCAGGACGCCCAGGTCTGTGCCGGCGCCCAGGTTTTGCCGCTGGCAGTACAAGTCGACATTTCCTTGACTATGCCCCTATCGGAGGTATGCTTCGATCATCCAAGTATTGAGATTTCGTCGGATCTCTCAAGCGTGTTGTTGCTGTATGTGGTGGCGATCCTCTTCTGCGTGACTTCGTGTCGCAATTCCTGGCGGTTCGCGGGGGCCTTGTCGTCGTCTCCGCGATCGCACTACCAGGGGCGGCGATAACGCTAGGGGACCAAATGCGTAACAAGGCACTAATAGTTGTTGTTTCGGCTGCAATGGTTTTGGGCGGCCTCGCCGCTGCTGGGCCAGCGCAAGCCGCCACGACCGGCGGGACACCGGTCACGATCCAAGTCACGGGAGGCGCACTGAATATCAGTGTGCCGGCCGGACCGGTTTCGCTTGGCTCGGTCAGCGCGAGTTCCAGCGCACAAACTGTGTCCGCTTCTCTGGGAACAGTGTCGGTCACCGACGGGCGTGGTGGAACTGCGGGTTGGGTGGCGACCGCGAGTGGTGTGGCCTTCACCGGACCGCAAACCATCTCGGTCTCGGCGACGGGACTAAGCAGCTATACGGCGACGACTGCGTCAGTGGTCGGCACCGCGGTTGTCGCGGACACAGACCTTGACGCGTTGTCTCCCGGAGGCGTCGTGCAAACTGCCACTGGTGTGGTCGGAATCAACTCTGCGACGTGGAGTCCCACGATTTCGGTGACTGTGCCTGCCAATGCTCTCGCCGGTACCTACTCCAGCACAATCACACATTCCGTCTCGTAGGAGGCAACCAAGTAGCGGAGTCATCGGAAGTTGTTCGTAAAGCGCTTGAGACTGCTCCGTGTGGCGGTGACCGTGGTGATTCTGGCTGCGGTCACCGCACTTGTTTCCGCTCCCCCAATCGCGGCATCCGCTGTCGGAGTGAGCAGGAGTCATCCGGGACGCGTCGGTGTTCGACTTCTGGACATTCCCGCTGACACTGCGAACGATCCGCGCACCCACGCCTACATTGTGGACTCCCTCCTTCCGGGGACGACCTTCAGCCGGCGAATCGAATTGTCCAATACAACATCGAGCTCCCTGCATGTTGATGCCTTCGCGGCTGCGGCGACCATTGAAAATGGCTCGTTCGTCGGCAAGCCGGGTCACGAAGCAAATGAACTGTCGACGTGGACCACCCTGAGTCGCAGCGCGCTCGAGGTGAGGAGCCACTCCACCAGCCTCGACACCGTCACGATCGCGATCCCGACGGATGCGGCGCCCGGTGAAACGTATGCCGTCGTCTGGGCAGAGGTAAGCACGGTCGGATCCGGTGGGGTCAAGCTCACAAACCGGGTCGGGATCCGCATCTACCTGGATGTCAGAGGCAACAACCCCGTCGCGAGCAGTTTCACGATCGACTCCATGACGGCCGAGCGCAGCCAAAGCGGAAGACCCATAGTTCTCGCCCAGGTTCACAACACGGGCGGTCGAGCCATCGACCTCACCGGTACCCTCCAGCTCAAATCCGTTTCAGGATCGCTCACTGCGGGCCCCTACGAGGCGCGACTTGGCACCACCGTCGCACCCGGCCAGTCGGAGCCGATAATGATCGAGCCGAGCGACGCGCTCGCCAACGGCCCGTGGACGGCTCTTCTTGAACTCCAAAGCGGGCTCCTCAAAGAGAGTGCCCAGGCCGTAATCACTTTCCCCGCGAAGCCCGGCGCCGGTGTAACAGTGCGTGCGCACCCACCAACAAACTATCTGGGCATCCTCGTCATCGTCTTGAGCCTGGTCGCGATACTCGTGGCAGCTGGCATCGCAATTCTGTTGATCAGGCAACGGCGGAGGAGAAGGTCACAAACGTCGTCGTAGTGGATTCCTTGGGGCGCAATCCACTCCGGATCCCTCAGTCAGTTCTTCTTCAGTTCCTGGGCGAGCATCACGATTATGCCGCTGGGACCGCGGACGTAGGTGAGCTTGTAGACGTCCTGGTAGTTCGCCACCCCGCGCAG
>NZ_JAQGJT010000069.1 GCF_028290495.1 Tardiphaga sp. | reverse complement strand
GATCGCCATCTGCTTGCCGGGCATCGCGTCGAGGGTGAAACGTGCCGCGACTTCGGCGATGCGGCCCGAACCCTTGGTGATGACGACGAAGTTCACGATCACCAGGATCGCGAACACGATGATGCCGATGACGAAGTTGCCGCCCATCACGAAATTGCCGAACGCCTCGATGACGTGGCCGGCGGCGGCGGTACCCTCGTGGCCATGCGACAGGATCAGCCGGGTCGAAGCCATGTTCAGCGACAGTCGCATCATGGTCGAGATCAGCAGCACGGTCGGGAAGGACGAAAATTCCAGCGGCGTCTGGATGAACAGTGAGGTCATCAGGATCAGGATCGACATCGTGATCGAGATCGCCAGGAACAGGTCGAGCACGATAGCCGGCAGCGGCATGATCAGCACGACCAGGATGGTCAGCACGCCAAACGCCAGCGCCAGATCGCCACGTAACACCATCGTGCGGAAATCGGCGAAGGTGAAGCCCGCTTTCGGCGCGCCCAATCCCGATCCCGCCACCAAATCCGTCATCGTCGCCGCTTCCTCTCGCGAAAACCGTTCGCGCGTGCCGAACACCTGGGCGGCGGCCGCAAGGCCACCGGTTCGAAATTGAGGCACCGCACTGGCTTCCACGGGCATTCCCCCGATCGGCTGACGAGACGCGACTCCACTCGGCAATTTTTGCCGTGCTTATGGTTATCAAAGAGTTAATTTTCGGATTTTTGGGCCGCGGCATATGGCTTTGCACGTGCCCGCGCGCGGCTCCGCACGCATCTCCACTGTTGCACTGTTTCCGCATGCCTATTCCTTCGGCATGTCGCTTGACGGACGCGTGGCGGCCGACGAAGTTGCCGCCCGTGGAAAATCATTTCAAGATTCGGCCGTTAACGGCCCAATTCGTCCCCGATTCACGTCAGGCGTGGATCAGGCTTGGCATTGCCTTGCTGATCGGTTCGGTCGGCTCTGTGGGCATGTGGTCGGTGGTGGTGGCGCTGCCGGCGGTGCAAAGCGAATTCGGCGCCAGCCGCGGCGGGGCCTCGCTGGCCTTTACGCTGACGATGGCCGGCTTCGGCATCGGTGGCGTGGCGGCCGGCCGGTTGACCGATCGCGTCGGCATCGTCGCGACGGTGGCGCTGGCGGCCTTCCTGATGGGGCTCGGCTATCTGGCCGCTTCGCAGTCGATGGCCCTGTGGCAATTCAACCTGATCTGCATTGCGATGGGCGCCGGGTCGTCGGCGACGTTCGGGCCGTTGATGGCGGAGGCCTCGCACTGGTTCGAGCGCCGCCGCGGCATCGCGGTGTCGATTGCCGCCACCGGGAGCTATATCGGCGGCGCGTTCTGGCCGCCGCTGGTGAACTGGGGCATCCAGACCCACGGCTGGCGGTTCACCCATGCCGCGATCGGTCTCGTTTCCTGCGCTCTGATGCTGGTGTTGCTGATCGTGCTGCGGATGCAGATGGGCGCCGGTTCGCGCCGCAGCCACGTCAACGCGCTGCCGCCGCGGATCGATCTGCAACTCGGCAGCAACGCGCTGACGACGTTGCTGTTCGTTGCTGGCGTTGCTTGCTGTGTGGCGATGGCGATGCCGCAGGTGCATATCGTGGCCTATTGCGGCGACCTCGGCTATGGCGCGGCGCGCGGATCCGAAATGCTGTCGCTGATGCTGGCTTGCGGGATCATCAGCCGCGTCGGCTCCGGCTTTCTCGCCGACCGCATCGGCGGCATTCGTACGCTGCTGCTCGGTTCGGTCATGCAGGGCATCGCGCTGCTGTTCTATCTGTTCTTCGACAGCATGGCGTCGCTTTACGCGATCTCGGCGATGTTCGGCCTGTTCCAGGGCGGCATTGTGCCGGGCTACGCGATCATCATCCGCGAGGCGATGCCGGCCTCGGAAGCCGCCACCCGCGTCGGCATCGTGATCCTTGGCACCGTCGTCGGCATGGCGCTGGGCGGCTGGATCTCCGGCCTGATCTTCGACGCCACCGGCTCCTACGCCGCGGCCTTCATGAACGGCCTCGGCTGGAATGCCCTTAACGTCGTGATCATGGTGAGCCTGCTGTGGCGAGCCAGGCAGAGATTGGCGCTGGCCGCCTGAGCTAGGCTGCCTCCGCCTCGCCGCGCACCTGGGCGCGCAGACGACGCAGCAGGCCCTGTCCGCGGCGGCCGAGGAACCGGGCCCAGCGGCGCGCCTGCCAGGGCAGGCTTTCGCCGATCGAGACCGAGCGGAAATGATAGGCCGTGGCGTTCGACCAGGCGTCGCAGGCCACCTTGGCGGGGTCGTCGTAGAATGCGCCGATTTTGTCGGCGCCCATGCCGTCGGTGGCCAGCCACGCTGGAATGTAGGCGTTGCACAGCCGCTCGACGTCGGTGAACACCTTGTCGGTGCCGGTGCCGGCGGACGGGCAGGAGGTCGAGAAGGCGTCGCCGACAAGCACCACACCGGCCTGGCGATGGCCGGTCGAGACATAGAGATCGGCCGGCCGAATCCGCAACTTGTTGGTGATCCTGAATTCGCCGGTGAAGGTGCGCAACCGCGGGTACAGCCGGTGCAGGGCGTCCTCCGGCGCGTCGCGCATCTCGCGCAGCCAGGGATCTTCCATGTCGCGGTACACGAACAGGTTGGCGCGCATGCCTTCGGGGACCGGAAACAGCGTCAGATAGGCGGAGCGGTCGCTCGGCCGCTCCGAGAAATAGGTCAGCGCCGGAAAATCGAAGGCGGGGCGTCCCACCGGGGCGATGTCGAAGCCGACGGTGATGCTGTGGCACTTGCTGATGACCTGGCGATCGATGCCGAGCTGGTGCAGCAGCCCGATGTTCAGCCCACTGGACAGGATCACCAGCCGCGCGGAAATTTGCTCGCCGGTGGAGAGGGTCAGCGTCTGCCGGCCGGGGCCGGTCGAGATCTCCGTGACCTTGGCCTCGATCGTGTCAACATTGGTCGGGATTTCGCCGCGGATCGCGTTGACCATGGTGTCGTAGAGAATGCCGAACTGCTCGCTGGGCTTCTTGTCGATCAGGTAGCCAAACCGCGCGGTCCAGATCTGGCGATCATGCCGTCCGGCGCGAAGCGCGGCATCGACGAGGCCGGTCTTGCGCAACAGCTCGAGCTGGTTGGTGCTGATCTTTTCGGAGCGCAGGTCGGGCGGATATTTGGCATGCGGGTCGATCATCACGGCCGACACCCCGGCGCGCCCCAGCATTGCCGCAGCCGTTGAACCGGCGAGGCCTCCACCGACCACCGCAATATCCGCATAACGCATCGTTTTGTCCTGCTGACCTGCGGCATTATGGCCAGCATTGGCAAAGAAAGGCTGAATCGATGCAGGAGAGGGCGTGTGATCGATGAACAGGCTCGGTGGCATGACGGACGGGCGCTGGCTCGAAAGTGAGGCCGACATATGCCCGGCGATTGTGGTGGGCCCGGCAGGACTCGAACCTGCAATCAGACCGTTATGAGCGCATGACTCTATCGGGAAATCCGAGCAAATTCAGCGTTTCCCGATCAAGATCATTCACGTTTGTGCGCTTTTGTTCACGGGGGGCTGCCGGATAACTGGTGGCATAAAAGACCGCCGCGGACTGCCAACAAGGCCTCGACCGGACGGGTCTGCGTTTCGTCCGTCATGCGGCTATCGGGGTAAAAGCGGGCCGGGCGAGGGCAGGCCATTTCGGTAGCGATTGACCCACAGCGGACCCGTCGCCATCATCGCAGTCGCTGGTCGTTCAATTTTCGGGAACCCCGGCCATCCGCAGGCCCTCATAGTTGCGCTCGCGCCCCGCAAGGTAAATTGCATCGTCGGTCGCTGTGCCGGCTCTGAAACGCCGGATTGTGAAGCTTGGATCGAGCGCGAGTCCCGCTTGCACCGCTGCCCGCGCCTGGTCCAGCTCACCAAGAAGCGCGAGCTCAGCAGCGAGATGGAAATGCGCGGCAGAAAAATTTCGGTTCGCTTCAAGCCCCCGGTGCATCCACGCGACGGCTTCGGTGCCGGCATTGAGCTGCGCCTTGCCGAGGCCGGCCCACAGCATCCATACATGCGCAATTGTGTCGCGCGGAGAAAGGCGAAATGCCTCGTTGATGTGGTGTTCAGTTTCTCCGCCACGACCGAGCAGATACTTGGCGTAGCCAATGAGACCATGAGTCCCCGCCGAATTACGATCTAGTGCTAATGCTTGCTCGCATTCCGCGATGCCTTGGGCCGGGCGTTTCGTTAACATGAAGACTAGACCCAGATGCAAGTGGGCTACAGGGCTATTCGGTGCGAGGGACAACACCTTGGATAAGGTCGTTTCGGCGTCCGCAAATCGCGCCAGCCTGTTGTCGGTCATATCCGCAGCCCCAACTGCCCCATCGACCATCGCCAGACCAAGCATCGCATCGATGTTTCCGGGATCAAGCGTCAAAGCTCGTTGAAAGAAAGTTTGCGCTTGTGTCATCAATTCAGGAGTTAGCCCCTTGTTAAACCAAGCCCTGCCCTGGAAAAATAAATCCATCGAATCGGGATTTGGCGAATGTTCCGCTCGCCGTGCTTCGGCCGCAATAAGCTGCGCATCCAGCGTATTTGCGAGCCTCGATACGATTTCGTCTTGCATGTCGAACAAATCAGCCACTGGCTTGTCAAAACGTTCGGCCCAGAGGTGATTGCCGGTTCCGGCATCGACCAGCTGTACGTTCACGCGAAGCCGGTTACCGCTACGCTGTACCGATCCTTCGAGAAGGTATCGGATGTTCAATTCGCGTCCAACTTGCTTCACGTCAACGGCCTTGCCTTTGAATGTGAAGGCCGTGTTGCAGGCGATAACAAATGAGCCGCTGATGCGCGACAAATCCGTGGTGAGGCTCTCGGTCACGCCATCGGCGAAATAGTCTTGCTCGGGATCGCCACCAATGTTGGCGAAGGGCAATACCACGATGGAAAGACGAGGAGCCGAAGGCAGGCTCGGTATCGCACGGCCAACTTGCATGTTCAGGCTGAGTCGATCCCGGACCACGGCGAAAGCTCGCACAGGACGAGCGATGTTCTTGAGGCTCCGCTCGCCCAAATCGGCGAATTCAACCGCGACTTTTTCGCGAACTTGATCGTAGGCGGAACCCGAGATGCAAATGCCACCGGGCTCGGCGATACCTTCAAGTCGTGCCGCGACATTGACGCCGTCACCGAGAATGTCGTCGCCCTCGATTAAGATGTCGCCGAGGTTGATCCCGATCCGAAACAACATGCGCCGGTCCTGTGGCACGCCCATGTTACGCTCGGCCATAACCCCCTGTACCGCGACCGCGCATTCCACCGCATCAACGACCGAGGCAAACTCTAGCAACAAGCCATCACCCGTGGTCTTCACAATACGGCCGCCATGCTTGGCGACCAGAGCATCGGAGACGGCTCGGTGCTCACGAAGGCTTCGGGCGGTGCCGACCTCATCAATACCCATGAGGCGCGAATACCCAGCCACGTCAGCGGCCATTATCGCTGACAACCGTCGTTCGACCCTTATCCGGTTTTGCTCCATACTCAGCAGCCCCTTCCAGGGTCCGTGGTACGACAAATCCGGTCGCAGCGCCAACAAGGACGCCAAAGACGTCCGGGCGTCGCGGGCCGCGCTCATGTCGGCTGTTGGCACATTTCGGACGTGCCGATGTTGCCCGCGCATGTTCGAAGCCATCAACGGCATGCTGCTCGATATGCTCGCTGCAGTCGCTCGGACGGATTACGATGATCGGCGGCGTCGGCAGGCGCGGGGCCAAGCCAAGGCGAAAGTTGAGGGCGTTACAAAGGACGTCCCGAGGATACCGAACGGAACGACAGGATAGCGCGGCTGATTGCGGGATGCCAATCATGGGCCGCCGTGCAGCGCGCTACGGGCTGCAGTCGCGCTACAATCGCCAAGGTCGTGAAGCGCGCCTTATAGGAAGTTCAACAAGCCCGGCCCCTGACCCGCAACGGTAACATGGGGTGCAGCACAGGACCGCGCGGCATGGCAGATTTGCCGACATATAGGATGCAGCCAGATGTATGAATGACTATCTAAGCGACATCAAATTTAATGATGCAAAGCTTGGGCGGTTCCCAATGCCAAAGGGAGCTTTTAATGTCCGAAGTCTCGCGTCGCGCTCAACTCATTCTGTTAAAGAACGATCTGGTGCTAGTTCGAAACCGCGCTGTGCGCGCCGAGCTGCAACCCGTAGTCTCACTCATTTCTAAGGCCATTACTTTAGTGTCCGATCTTCCCGAAATTCCTCAGCCGTTGCAGTTGGAAGCTGACAGCGGTATCGCGGGTAACTCGTCGATGAGCGGTCCGCTATGGAAAGTGGGTGATAAATAGCTCTGAGCCGCTCAAACTTACGGCGGGCTGCACCGGGCGGGTGTAAGGAATGGCATGCTCCAAAATGGACGTTATTCAGCTTGGTTCAGGTCCGAACTCGACGAGGGGATGGCTGTGATATCCCTCGACGGCGGTCGTATCAGCGGCGGTGACACCGTACTAAGCTATCGTGGGACCTATGAACAACACGGTGATCTCTTTACAGCGACGATTGCCACCGAGCGCCACTCTCCGGGCGACTTGCGGCTTTTCCCTGTGGATCAAGTCGAGATTGAAATTGCAGGGAGGTCAAAAGCTAGGATAGCTTCGGGCGCCGGATCCGTTAAGAAACTGCCGGGCGCGACCTTTGCTGTTACATTGATCCTAATGGCTGACTGAATCGAGCCGCGCTGCATGAATGATCCCTCGACTGAGGCCGTTCATGTCTATGAGGCTTCGAAGCATTGCCAGATCGAATAAGCGCCACCTTCAGCGCGAGTAATTCAATAGTCGGCATTGAGTTTTGTGTATTCGTGAGACTGTCTCCGCAGAGAGGGCTGTTATCGCGTTGGCCGATGATAACTCTCGCTAATCAAGCGCATAGTGACCGCCCTAGATGCGAAGTGATATTGTTTTGGCTGTGCGCGAGATGACAGGTGGACTCGGCTGGGTGGAAACGGGACGCGGTCGGGTCGCCCGCCAAAGAAGATCATCGGTGTATTCACGTCGGCAGAGGTAGCCCATAAATGGATCGAACAGTGGTCCAAAGGCTGGCAGGACACTTTTGTGGCGACGTCATCGTGAGCGCGACAGTGGGGTCGCCGGTCGTCGGGGGCGAGCAGCACAACAATCGTGGTTGGGGACGATTAGAACAGAATCCCGGCCTCAATAGCTTGTGGCTGCGTGCCGTGTGTACGTGAGTTTGGCCCTCGCCGCAGTATCGCCGCCCGCCATCCAAGAACGCGCAATCACACCGAGAAGAGCAGCCTTTCTCTGTGCGTCGAATGCGACAGAGAAAGCGACGTTATATCAATGTCCGCCGTCGCCCCGCCGTCAGCCGCTGCCGATGTGCGCTGCAGCAGACAAATGCGCAACGCCGTTATCCCTGTGGCATCGACCAAGCCGTAGTGCGTTTAGCGTGCGAGATCCTGATAATAAGCCAAGGCGGATAGCCGCAAGGACGACGAGAGATTCCCGTATTGGGTAGCCTCATCAGTCTCGAAAATGAGTGCGCTGAGAGTAATGTTTCTGAACTTCGCGATTTCTTTGAGGGCTGTCGAGAATTCCGCCTCCAGGCTGACGCTGGTCTTGCGACCAGAGACGAACACAGATCGTTTTTTGATTGGAGATTTCATCGTGTTATGCCTCCCGTCCTATGTTACTTTCTGCAAAGCGGCTGCGCCCGGTTGCCCGCGTTGCAGGTTGCCGAACAGGGGCTGCGATTAGATGGGCGCGCTCTAAACTAGGTCTCTTTCAGAGCGTTGAGAGAGATGGCGCGCGCCGAGGAACAGATAGGCCTGAGCCGGTCATAGGCATACCATCTCCTGTTAAAGTCTTCATCGCTGGTTATTATGATGAAAACCCGTGTGAAACGCGCAGCGCATTTCTTTGAACGCCTAGGCCTTGCTATGGTGGGGTCGGCGTGTGGATTGCTGGTGGCCGTCCAAGTGGGTTCCAGCTTGCCCGTTTTCAGATCGGAAGGCTTCTTGCTCATCATGATGGTAAGCGGTGCATTTGGTTTCTACTTGGGAATCGATACGCCGCCGCATGCTGTTTATGGCCAGAGCGCAAATCCCTCAAACGCCAGCACGCATGGCAGAGCTGATATGGCCGAATTTCTGAGCGCCGTCGGTACATTTATCGCTGCAGTTGCAGCGTTTGCATCCATTGGTCTTATCGCACTTCGCGACGAGCCGCCCACGCTTGGAGTAATCCTGATTGTAGTCTGCTGGGTCGTGGGAGTGGCTATGCAAGCAGTTGCCGGGGCGATCACGCGCATTCGTGCAAATTGAAGGGGACAGAGGCGCAAGCAGGACTGTAACTTCGCCAAAAGCTCAAAAGAGGGGCGCCGCGGGCTTTTATGTCTCCACCTCAGCTCGACGACAGCCTCTAGGCGATGCGCTCTTATGCACGGGTAAGCAAGAGACAGCGAAGGTCGCTTTGGCAAAGCCTGCCGCTCGGTTATCCCGATCTATGTTAAGCGATGCGCCATGTCACTTCAGTAATGCCGAAGCTCTGCCAGACAACGCGGCATGACCAGCACGTATGGAAATTGTCGAAGCTCAATTCGAACGTGAGGGGAAGAACGGCGTATTCTGAACAATCGAAACTGACGCATGCACTAGAAGCGTCAAAGCTGATCACGAGACAGTCCCGAGGCTGCGATGCGCCTTTTGGTAGCCATTTCGCTGGTCGAGCTATCGTTGTTCGTGCGAATCCTGATTTGTGGGACATGTCGGCCTCCACCAGGAATTGTTAAGACCCACCATTTCCATGAGATGTTGACCGTCAACTACTGCTGATTCCCTAAGCGGAACGGCGGGTTAGTGAAGCGTTCGTTTACCGATTAGAAAGCGTACAGACGCGCACTTGCAGTTTCCGTGAGCTGATCGAATTGCTGATGTCGCTTCACAGACTAGACCATCAAATAGAAGACCTTAGGGAGGCACGTGCCGTTGCACAGGCCTGAAGCCAGCTTACAATGGCACCATTCGCCGGCTGGTCGCCAGTCGCGCCTCGTTGTGGTCTCAATTCCGGAACCAAATCACTGGCGCAAGGGCCGATGCCCCCCGTCCGTTCAGCATGCCCGCTGCGATAAGCCGGTGTCCAGCGGTGTCTGCCGTAGCGTGCGAATGCCGCATACGCATCAGAAGAGTGTCACGATCTGCAAAAAATTTGGTGAACCGAGAAATCGATGGCGGAGACTTATACGGCAGCAACTATGAACGCATATCGCGGCTGACTGATCGGGGCGATGTGCGGATACCTTGGTGTGTCCGAACTTTGAGTGGGAGCCGAGACGAAGCTTTTAGGTTGCGAGAGGCACGTCGCATGCGGGGTGATATTAGTAGCATCCATCCCAGCACTGATAACAAAACGCAAGGCTCATCCGGCCTGACGCCGCGACGACTTGCGGTTATCGTTGTCGGTGACATAGTTGGTTACAGCCGGTTGATGGAGCTGGATGAAGAAGGTACGCACGCGCGCGTAAAGCGGATCGAGCGGGACCTAATCGAACCCACCATCACAGAGCATTCTGGCAGGTTGGTCAAAACGACAGGCGACGGATTTATTGCGATTTTCGATAGTCCGGTGGAAGCGGTGCGATGCGGAATCGTCATCCAACAAAGTATGGTTGGACGAAATGCATCCCAACCAAAACCCGCGTGGATGTCTTACAGAATAGGCGTCAATTTAGGCGACGTGATCATAGAAGACGGTGATGTTTACGGAGACGGAGTTAATATTGCCGCCCGCCTAGAGGGGCTTGCTGAACCGGGGCAGGTCTACATCTCGGGCGGAGTCTACGAGCAGATCAAGCACAAAATTGTCTGCGGATATGAATCGCTAGGTGACCGCAAAATCAAGAACATCACAGATCCGGTGAGAGTGTATCGAGTTCTCCCGGACCCATCCGCCTTCAATAAGGCACGTCGGCGCCGCGAGGGCCTCTTGGTCGCCCTTCTAACATTAATGTTGTTGGTGATTGCGAGCGGTACCGTGTGGTTCTTCGCAAATAGAAGTCATACGGGGGAGGTTGCCGATGGCGCTGCAAATCCTGGACCGCGACAGGCAGAAGTGCTGAAAGAGGTCCCGCCTGCTTCGCCCAGAACGCAAATCGAGACCACTCAATCGCAGCAGAGCCCGGCGGCGCCGACGCCCTCGCAGGCCCCGCCGCAGGCAGCGCGAGAGCCCGAAATGATTGCACTCCCCGGCGGTACATTCGCGATGGGGAGTAACGATGATATCTCGGAAAAGCCAGTTCACAAGGTTACGATCAAGCCGTTCGCTATAGGCGCGAGGCCGGTTACGGTTCGAGAGTGGAATGAGTGCGCAATAGCCAAGGCGTGTGCGCTGGAGGTAGTCGGCAGTGATGATGCGCCAGCGACGAATGTGAGCTGGAGCGATGCAAAGCAGTATGTTGCCTGGCTCTCCAGAGCGACGCGTAAACCTTACCGCCTCCCGACTGAAGCCGAGTGGGAATATGCTGCCCGCGGCGGTACGCAAACGAAGTATTGGTGGGGAGATGAATCCCGGGTGGGGATGGCCAATTGCAAGGGCTGTAGCGGTGTTCCCTCAACTGATCAACCGGGCAAGGTAGGGGCGTTCAAACCAAATCCATTCGGGCTTTACGACATGGGAGGTACGGTGGACCAATGGGTGGAAGACTGTGGTCACAGAAACTATCAGGGAGCGCCGATTGATGGTTCGGCGTGGGTCGAGAATGACTGCGGTTCTCACGTCCTTCGGTCAGGGTCGTGGAAGAATGACGTTCGCTATGTGCGCCCGTCCAATCGCGATAGTTACGATACGAATGTGAGATATCCAACCCACGGCCTGCGTATAGCGATATCGCCCTAGTCTGGTTCCGAGGAATGCATCATGAAAAATCTTCCGCTGGTATTTCTCGCTTCGACCATGATGCTGATATCCGTGCCAGCACACGCTCAAGGCAGGCCAGCCCCGAAGGACGCTGTTTTGTATTTTGTCTGGCCGCAGACTGGAAGCAAGATAAAAGGGGCGTTCTGGTGTCGCTTTGGCTTGCGTAATATGGGCGTGACCCACGCCGGTGATAATTTTCAAAACAGCGGACATCATCATCTGCTGATTGATGTATCAGATGCCATCGATCCGAAGGAGCCGATCCCTCAAGATAAGAACCATTTGCACTTTGGCGCCGGGCAAACGGAAGCCCGCATAGAATTGCCATCCGGAAAGCACACCCTGCAACTCGTCCTCGGAGACGGAAGTCACTACCCATTTAGCCCTCCCGTGGTTTCCGAAAAAATCACGGTAACGATAAGGTAGCGGGCGAGCAGCAGCTCTATTGAGAGACCGCCAGAGCAGTCCGCAAAATGAGGAGTGGAGCGGGTGTTGTCGAACTCCCACTTTGTCGAGTGGCACGGCAAAGCGGTTGCGTCTGTGAAGACCGGTTTTCCGACGGGTGTACGCCTCGCGCGACTGGATCTGATCGCAGGCAACGTAACCCCGCACACGTTGCGGCACACTGCAGCCACGTGGCTGATGCCGCGGACTGCGCCGATGTCGGAGGCCGCCGGGTTTTAGGGATGAGTGAGAAGACGTTGCGGGATACATATGGCCACCACCACCCTGATCATTTGCGTGGTGCGGCCAATGCGATGGGATCGCGGCCAGTAACGCCAAAAAGGGAAAAATTGGTTGTTGCGTTGGTTTGGGAAGAGGTTGATGAGATCGAAGCTGCCCAAGTCATTGAAATCATTGGTGGGCCCGGCAGGACTCGAACCTGCAACCAGACCGTTATGAGCGGTCGGCTCTAACCATTGAGCTACAGGCCCCGCAGGCGCGCATGCGGTGCCTGATCCCCTTACAGCGCCGGCTGCGATCCGGCAATCGTCCAGGCCGGGAAACCTGGGCCGGCGCGGCTCGCGGTCAGCGCGATCGATCGGGAGGCTGGCAGGAGCCACCGCCTTGCGCCATTCTCCGGCCGCCGAATCCAGTCGGCTGAAGGTCGGGTCCGCATGAAACGCATCGTTTGGGTTTGCTCGGCCCTGATCGCCGGCTGCGCTTTGGTCGGAGGACGCGCCGCGGCGCAAGAAGGAGCCAGGCCGATGTCGCAAACCCCGGTCCGGATGGGCACCGCGACCCCCGGCGGCGGCTTTCCGCTGTATGGCGACGCCTTCGCCGAGGTGATGAACAGAGCCGACCCGACGCTCGGCATCGTCACGCAAAACACCAAGGGCTCGACCGAGAACATCCCGCTGCTGGAGGCCGGCTCGCTCGACATCGCGCTGGTCGCCGGCGAGCCGGCCTACGAGGCCTTCATGGGGATCGGCCGCGCGCCGACCCGGCTGAAGATTCTCACCGCGATCTATTCCAACCCCGGAATGTTCGTCGTCCGCGCCGACAGCCCGTACCGGACGATTCGCGATCTGGTCGGGAAACCTGTTGCGTTCGGCGCCAAAGGCTCCGGGCTGGTGATCCTGTCGCGCTACGTGCTGGACGGGCTCGGGCTGAAACAGGACAGCGATTTTCAGGCGGTGTATCTCGATCGCGCCGGCGATGGCCCGATGATGGTGCGGGACGGCCGCGTCGCCGCTTTGTGGGGCGCCGGGCTCGGCTGGCCGGGTTTTCGCGCGATGGCCGACACCCCGGCGGCGCGCGCTTTATTGCGCCCTCCGCGGCCGAGATCGCGCAGGTGCAGGTGAAGCACAATTTCCTGAAGCCGATGACGGTGCCGGCCGGCAGCTATCCGCATCAGAACGAGCCGATCCGTTCGCTGGGGTCATGGAGCTACATTCTGGTGCGCGAGGATTTGCCGGAGGAGCTCGCCTACCGGCTGGCGAAAACGCTGCATGGCGCAGAAGTGGCGTTCGCGGCAAGGCTGCCGCAGGCCAGCGAGACGACGGCGGTGAATACGCTGGCGGCGGCGCCGGACGCCGCACTCATCCATCCCGGTGTGCTGAAGTATTTTCGCGAGATCGGGCTGGTGAAGTAGGCGCAGGATTCTCCCCCCTCTCCGCCAACGTCGAACAAATATCAATGGATTCATAAGATCAAGGGCATCGACATCATCAACTTCGAACTGCTCGGGCAGGAGGCGAGGAAGGTGATGACGTCCGGCGCATAGGCTTTTATCGCGGACTCATCGGGCGATGAGTGGACGCTGCGGGAGAACCGGCGCGCCTTCAACTATTTTCCGATCCTGACGCATCGCCTGGCGTGCATCGGCGCCAAGGATATCGATCTCGGCATCGATCCTCTCGGGCACAAATTGCCGTATCCGATCATCGCTGCGCCGATGGGCGCCCATGGTTTTGTGCGTCCCGAGGCTGAGATTGGGACGGCTTCCGGCGCGGCTGCCGCCGGCACGATTTATGAGTCATCTGGCGCCTCGGCAAACCCTCTCGAAGCAATCGCCAAGGCAGGCAGCGGTCCGAAATGGCTCCAGCTTTATTTCAACGCGGATATCGGCGTCACGCGCAGCCTGCTGCAACGCGCTCGCGACGCCGGCTATAGCGCAATCATCATAACTACCGACGCGCTGGGGCCGGGAGCCAGCGACGAATTCATTCGTCTCGGCCGGCCGTTCCCGCCGAACTTCACCTTCGACAATCATGATCCGCGCTAATGCAATTTGCAGGCGTGCAAACGATGCCGCAAAATGGATCCTTCAGGTAGCTATTGCTTTTGCGACCTGCGCAAATTAATAATCTGGAAGGGGAATATGCAGTCTCCCCTTCAGACTTCGGTCCAAGCACTGCGCAACGCTCGACTAGTCGAGATGATGCGCATGGACCGAAGCAGGCACTCAATTTCCCCCAAAGAACTATATGCCCGGCTAGGATCCGACGCGACGCCGGTTGTCGTGGACGTGCGGCCGGTTCCTTTGACGCCGTCGGACAAGCTCGTCGTGCCGGCGCATCAACGCTCACCCGGTCACGTTGAGGATTGGCGTAGTGAACTGGCTGCCGCCAGTTCAAATTTTCCGGACGACCACGATATGCTGAAGCACGGTATGGCCATCTACGACGCGCTTTATACCTGGTGCCGCAGCCTGCAAACCGAGACGCACAATTGGCCGGCCGTTGCGGTCCAGAAGTGAAGCTCGATCAGGGACGAACGTCGTGAAGAAAAGATCAATTTTGGCAGCCGCTGCGATAGCCTACATCTTCAGTGCGCAACCCGGAGCATATGCGCAGGACGGACAAACTGCTGCTGAAATTTCAGCCGCCAGCGCGGTGATCCCGCTGGCCGATTTCGATCTGGGCAAAGCCCTCGACGGCGAACGCAGGCAATGGAATGTTGTCCCGGATAGGACCGTCTCGTGCGGAGCCGCCATCGAACACTCCCGTGCAGTCTCCACTGACGAGCGAGGTTCGCTCGCGATCTACCGGTCTGCCTTGTTGAAGGACGCGGACATCAATCTTCGTTTCAAGGCGGTCGCCGGAAAATCGGATCAGGGAGGCGGCATTGCGCTGAGGATGGCATCGCCAACCAGTTATTACGTCGTCCAGATCGATGCGCTCAGGGACCGCGCCCGGCTTGTGTTGGTGAAAAATGGCGTGTTCGAGGAGATCGCCGGCATCGACGCGGATGTGACCATCGACCAGTGGCACACGCTGGCGGTTCGCGCGCAAGACGAGCGGTTCACGGTCTACCTCGACGGGGTCTGGTTGTTCACGGGCTATGACAAGACATTGTCGCGTGCGGGACGCATCGGGCTATGGGCGAAATCCGACAGCGTCACGCGGTTCGACCATGTCACCATCGCGCCGATTCCCCCGCCGGAGCTATGGAAATAATGGGCGGCTTTGAGCCGATCCCTTTCGATAACGATAACAACAAAGGATTGAGATGAGCGACATCCCCGTGAATCAGAAAATCGACGGCCAGGGACTGGGCCACGGTATTACATTCAGCGAGGCTTTCTGGGTCTGGCTGCGCATCGCGCTGCTGAGTTTCGGCGGCCCGGCCGGCCAGATCGCGGTGATGCACCGCATTCTCGTTGACGAGAAGCGATGGATTTCGGACAGCCGATTCTTGCACGCACTCAACTACTGCATGCTGTTGCCGGGACCGGAGGCGCAGCAGCTTGCGACTTACGTCGGCTGGCTGATGCATCGCACGGCCGGTGGCATCATGGCGGGCGGGTTGTTCATCCTGCCAGGTGTCATCGCGATCATGGGGCTGAGCTATATCTATGCAGCCTTTGGCAATGTCGGGTTCATCGAGGCGTTATTTTTTGGCCTGAAGGCTGCCGTTCTTGCGATTGTCATTCAGGCGGTTATTCGCGTTGGCAAGCGTGCCCTGCGCAATCCAATCATGATCAGCCTTGCCGCGGTGGCCTTTGTTGCGATCTTCTTCTTTGACGTCCCGTTCCCAATCATCATCATCGCTGCAGGCTTGATTGGGTATGTCGGCGCCAGCATGGGCCGCCCCGAATTCGCCGGCAGCGAGCACAAGGGCGGCAAACAGTCGGCCGTCGTCGATAGCCTCCTTAGCGATGAATTACCCGATCATGTGCGTCCGAGTATTTCGCGTGCGCTGAGGGTGAGCGCGGTCTGGCTTCTGCTCTGGCTGGTTCCGGTCTTCACGCTCCTGGCTCTGTACGGTCAGACAAACGTATTCAGTCAGATTGCCATTTTCTTTAGCAAGATGGCGATGGTGACGTTCGGCGGCGCCTACGCCGTTCTGGCCTACGTCGCGCAGCAGGCGGTCGAGCACTATCATTGGGTGCAGCCGCGCGAAATGCTCGACGGCCTCGGAATGGCGGAAACGACGCCCGGGCCGCTGATCATGGTCTTGCAGTTCGTGGGATTCATGGCAGCGTTTCGCGATCCCGGCTCCTTGTCGCCGATGCTTGCCGGGACGCTAGGCGGTCTGCTCGCGACCTGGGTGACGTTCACACCGTGCTTCCTGTGGATTTTCCTGGGGGCGCCGTTCATTGAGCGGTTGCGCGGCAACAAGGCCCTGGCGGGCGCGCTGTCCGCGATTACTGCCGCGGTCGTCGGCGTCATCCTCAATCTTTCGATATGGTTTGCGATCCACACGGTTTTCCGGGAGGTGGCGCCGGTGAACTCTTTCGGCCTTTCCTTCGGAATGCCGGTTCTGTCGAGCGTGGATCCCTATGCTCTGGCTCTCGCCATAGCTGCCGCTGTCGCAATCTTCCGACTCAATATCGGGATGTTGTACGTGCTTGCGGGGTCGTGCCTCGCGGGCGCCTGTCTTCGGCTCGCCGGCTTGATTTAACGGGATATTCCATGGCGATTTTCTGGTGACGGGGATGAGGTCAATCCGCTGATCCGCGCCCTGCGTGCAGGCGACATCGAAGTGACCGCGATTCACAGCCGCATGCTGGGCGAGCAGCCTCGCCTGTTTTTCGTCCACTTCCGGGCGGATGACGATGCCATCAAACTAGCGCGGGGCATCCGGGGGGCTTTGGAAAAGACAGCCATTGCCAAGGGCTGAAGCCGCGCTTTCTTGCAGAAGGAACTGGCCCGACGACCGCAGCATAAAGCAGGCCGCGATGGTGCCTTCGCGCCAATTCCATCGTCACGTCTCTTCTGGCGGCTTCGTGTGCCGGAAAAACCCGAGCAGCGCCAGGTCATAGACAATCTTCAGGCCGCCGCAGATCACAAGTGGCAAGCCGGAAAATGATCCCGCCAGCATGAAACCTGCAATGGCTGGGCTGACGGCTGACGCCAGGCTGCGCGGCACGGCGGTCACGCTGGCCGCGGCGGTACGTTCAGCCGGTGTCACCACGGCCATGACATAAGAGGAGCGGGTCGGGACATCCATCTGCGATAACGCCGATCGAATGAGCAGGAGGACCAGGACGACCGTCAGGTTCGAGGAGAATGCCACCGCGATCAGGCAGACGCTTGAGGGGATGTGTGTGAACACCATGGTGTTGACCAGCCCGATGCGTTTGGCGAGCCATGCCGCGACCGGAAAGGAAAAGGCGCTCAACAGACTGGAGCCAAAGAAAAATGCACTGGCGGCGGCAAGGGAGAGATCGAACTGCTGAAACAGCCAAAGGGCCAGCAACGATTGAACAACGAAACCGCCGGCAAAGGCATCCAGGCTGAACAAGGCCGCAAGCTTGTAGACAATGTTGCGGGATGGCCCCAGAGCCGACTTCGGGCGGCTTGCCGCGCGCATATGGTCTCGCGGCAAGCGGGTGTACAGAAGCGCAGCCAGCAATCCAAGGACGGCGTATCCGTAGAACATCAGCCGGATGGCGCTGAGTTCCGGTAGTCCCTTGGCGACGAGAAATTCCGGCAGAGCTGCTGCCAGGGATCCGGCGGCTGCCGTGAGCGAGCCGATCAGGCTGTAACGCGCAAACACGCGCGTGCGGTCGCGGTCAGCCGTCTCTTGCGTCAACAGCGCATGTTCCAGGGGTATCAACATGCCCAGGTCGCCGGCTGAAGGGTTGATGGTCCCAAGAAAGGCGACGAGCAGAATCGGAGCGACAGTCTCAACCACCGGGAACATCAGTCCGGTCAAGACGGTCAGCACGGCGCCGGCAATGAACAGGTTTCTCAGGTCGTAACGGGGGGCGACGAGCCCAACGGTCAACGTCAGCGCGGCCGTTCCAAGCAGGGAGGCGCTTGCGACGATGCCGACCTGTTGGGGCGTGAGGCCGATAGCCAAAAGATACACCGGCAGAATGATGATGGCGAAGCCATCGCCGAATCCACGAAGCGCGCGGGCGGCATATAGATTGCGAACGTCTCGCCGCAACTTTAGCGAAGCGAAGGCCATCATCTGTGGACGTGCCACATTGTCAGGCGCACACGAGTGACCTTGAGGGCATCTTCGGCGACTTGCTGCCTCGACAGGCCGATATCGGCGAGGAGCCGGTCATCAAGTTCGAGAAGTTCTCGACACTGGCACCATCGCTCGTAATGCCGGGCAATTTTGGTCAGCCATTCAAGTGGGATCTGCCAAGACCACTTAAGGTGAGGAAGTGACGCTGATACCGGTTTTCGGTAGTGTATCGATGTAGGAGTCGCGTTGCCGCAAGACATGTCCCATCTCCATAACGGAGCGAGACAACGCTTGGCCACGATGGCTCATCGGGCGGTTGTCGAAGGCCCGAGATCGACATGATATCACGTCAGCTTTTCGCACTCAAGCGAAGGAGATTGTGCTGCACTCATGGTAAGTTTCATACCCGCAGGACCGCATCCGCTTGTTTCCTCCCAGATTTAGGCCTGATCGCGTTAACTACTGCCTATCAGTATGCCTGCGGCCAGCACCAAGGCGCCGCCGACAACGATCTGAAGCGCAGCGCGCACGAACGGCGTCTCCATATAACGGTTTTGGATCCAGGCGATGGCCCACAATTCGATGAACACCACCAACCCGGCAAGTGCCGTTGCAGTCCAGAACTCCGGTATCAAATACGGCAGGGCGTGACCCAGACCGCCGATGGCAGTCATGAGGCCGGAAGCGAGGCCACGCTTGAGCGGTGATCCGCGCCCCGAAATCACACCGTCATCGTGCGCGGCCTCGGTGAAGCCCATCGAGATGCCAGCACCAACGGAGGCTGCGAGCGCCACCGTGAAGGTCGTTGAGGTCGATTGGGTGGCAAAGGCCGTCGCAAAAATTGGCGCCAGCGTCGATACCGACCCATCCATCAGACCCGCAAGCCCTGGCTGCACCCAGGTTAGAATGAACTGGCGTTTAGCCTTGTCATCCTCCTCATGCCCTGCTTCGCCGCCAAGCGTCGCTTCTTTTAATTCCTCTGCTCGATGTTCGTGTTTGCGTTCTGCAGCGGCAAGATCCCCGAGCAGCTTGCGTGTGTCGGGATCGCTGCTGGCTTGAGCTGCGCGAACGTAGAACTGTGCCGCGTCATCCTCCATACACTCCGCCTCAGCCCGGATGCGCGCGAGACCGAGGTTCTGGACCAGCCAGATGGGACGACGGGAGTAATAGCCGGCCACATGCTCGCGTCGTATCAGCGGGATGACCTTGCCGAAGCGGCGCTGGAACATATCGATCAGCAATTGGCGATGGCCGTCTTCTTCGGCTGCCATCTCGTCGAACATCGTGGATGTCGCGGGATATGCTTCGCGCAACTGCTCGGCATAGGTCGCGTAGATCCGCGCGTCATCCTCCTCGGACGAGATCGCGAGGGCCAAAACCTCCGCCTCTGAAAGGTCGGAAAAGCGTCGCCTGGACGGAAGGCCGAATAACATGGGCATCTCTTTAGAATAATTCTAAAGAGTTATTAGGGGCATCTTTCTCCGGTTGCAAGTGGCTCCCGGCTTTTCGAGCGATGGGACAGGTTATCGTGTCGCGCGGCCCCTCATTCGACGCGGATTTTGTCCGCGCCACCTTCTCCCACAAGGGGAGAAGGCGAGAGAGACTCGCGATCTTCCGTATTACTTCTTCCCCAATCCGCAGGCCGGGTCCGGCGGGCCGAACGCATCCTCGCCGGAAATCTTCGCCAGGATCTTGTAGTAGTCCCACGGATATTTCGACTCTTCCGGCGATTTGACCTGCACCAGCATCAGGTCGTGCACCATCAGCCCGTCCTCGCGCAGTTTTCCGTTGCGGGCGAAGAAATCATCGATCGGTTTCTCGCGCATCTTCGCGGCCACCTTCAGCGGCTCGTCGGTGCCGGCGTCGCGGACCGCGTTGAGATAGGCGATCACCGAGGAATACACCCCGGCCTGCCACATCGTCGGCATTCGCTTCATCTTCTCGAAATAGCGCTTCGACCATTGGCGGGTCCGGTCGTCCATGTCCCAGTAGAACGCGGTGGTCAGCAGCAGGCCCTGCGCGTTTTGCAGGCCGAGCGAATCGATATCGGTGATCAGTGCCAGCAGCGCCGCCATCTGCTGGCCGCCCTTCAGGATGCCGAATTCGCCGGCGGTCTTGATCTCGTTGATGTTGTTCGGCGGGCCGCCGGCGATGCCGATGATCTTGGCCTTCGAGGCCTGCGCCTGCAGCAAGAAGGACGACATGTCGGAGGTGCCGAACGGCGGCCGTGCTGCGCCCAGCACTTTGCCGCCGGCCCTGCTGATGACGGCGGAGGCATCGCGCTCCAGCGCATGGCCGAACGCGATATCGTCGGTGATGAAGTACCAGCTGTCGCCGCCGCGCTTCACCACCTCCTGCGCCGTGCCGACGGCCAGCGCGCGGGTGTCGAACACCCACTGCATCGCATAGGGCGAGCAGAATTTTCCGTGGAAGTCCGCGGCGCCCGTGGAATGGACGATGAGCAGTTTCTTGCGGTCGTTGGCGACGTTCTGCACAGCCAGGCCCACGGCCGAGACCGGCACGTCGACGATTAGGTCGACCTGGTCGATATCGTACCAGCGGCGCGCCAAAGCGGCGCCGACGTCCGGCTTGATCTGGTGATCGCCGACGATGATCGAGATCGGCTTGCCGAGCACGCTGCCGCCAAAATCCTCCACCGCCATCTGCGCCGCGGTGACCGAGCCCTGGCCCGACGGCGTCGAAGACGGACCGGTCATGTCGGTGAGCACGCCGATCCTGACGACGTCGTCGGAGAGCTGTGCGGAAGCGGCGGACGAAAACAATGCGAGTGCGAAGATGCTGACAACGGACAGTCTTGTGACGTACATGAAGTCGCCTCCCGAAACCGCGGCGCTTCGGCCGCTTGATGCAAGGGAGCTTAGGTCAGGCCCTGTCGTCGATCAACGCCAGCCGTTCGGCCTCGGCGATATCTTCCATCGTATTGGTATTGAAGAACGGATCGAGCGGCGCAGCCGGCCACTCCACCGTTGCCAATGGGTAGCGTCCGGTGAAGCGGCCGACCTTGCGGATGTCCTCGGCCACCAGCGCGTGGCGCAGTTCGTCGCGCAGGCGCACATCCCACAACCCGATCACCGGATGCGACTGTCCCGCGGAAGCAGCCACTGCGAGCTGCGCGCCTTCTTTGCAGCGGGCTTGATGCAGCTGTTTCACCAGATCGCGCGGCAGGAACGGGCAGTCGCCGGCGGCGCTCAGCATCCACTGAACGTCGGGCCGGTTCGTCGCCGTCCAGTCGAGCGCCGCCAGAATGCCGGCGAGGGGCCCTGGGAAATCTGCCACGCTGTCGGCGATCACCGGCAGTCCGAAGCCGTCGAAGCGCGCGGCGTCGCCATTGGCGTTGAGGATCAAGCCGTCGCATTGCGGCGCGAGGCGGTCGATGACGCGCTGCAACAGGCTGCGTCCGCCGATCTCGCGCATCGGCTTGTCGCCGCCGCCCATGCGGCGGGCGAGGCCGCCGGCAAGGATCACGGCGGGGGTAGGGATGTCACAGCGGGTCATGCAAACTGCATATGACATTCTACCGTGGGCGGCTATAACGCCACCGCACGGCGGCCCCCAAAACGACTGCGAGATGACCATCACGATCCTCGATCTCACCGGCCTGAAATGCCCGCTCCCGGCGCTGCTGACGCGCAAGGCGATGCAGCGGCTGTTGCCCGGCGATCGCCTTGAAGTGCACTGCACCGATCCGATGGCCGTGATCGATATTCCCGCGATGGTGCAGCAGAGCGGCGATCGTCTCGACAGTTCTACGCGTCGCGACGCGCTGATCATTTTTACGATCGAGAAGTGCAATGGGGCGATAGAAATTCAGAATTGAAATTGCTGCGATGCAGAGGAACCCGTTGAAAGAATTCACGGAGCCAGACTTTTTTACTATCGACTCGCGCGCACCGTTCTGGCCCTGTCCGGTTGGAATGGCGACGTAGCCGAATGCGTTTCGGAGCGTCGTCGGGGAATGCAATCACGATCAATGTAGATCGCAAGCTGCCAACAAAGGCGGCTGCATGGGGAGGTTTCATGACATCCATTGGTAGCATCGGCAATGTGCCCGGCACGCGGCCCGGCATCTTCGAACGCGAACGCATTATTGCGACCGCCGGTTTCAACCGCTGGCTGGTCCCGCCCGCCGCGCTCTGCATCCATCTGTGCATCGGCATGGCCTACGGCTTCAGCGTTTTCTGGCTTCCGCTGTCACGCGCCATCGGCGGCAACGCGCCGAAGGTCTGTGCCGATATGAGCCTGATGACCGAGTTGTTCACAACCACTTGCGATTGGCGGGTGGCGAGCCTCGGCTGGATGTTCACGCTGTTTTTCGTGCTGCTCGGCGTCTCCGCGGCGATCTGGGGCGGCTGGCTTGAGCGCGTAGGGCCGCGCAAGGCCGGCTTTGTTTCGGCACTGTGCTGGTGCGGTGGTCTCGTGCTCGGTGCCATCGGTATCTACACCCATCAATTGTGGCTGCTATGGATCGGGTCCGGTGTGATCGGCGGCATCGGGCTCGGCCTCGGCTATATCTCGCCGGTATCTACACTGGTGAAATGGTTCCCGGATCGCCGGGGCATGGCAACCGGCATGGCGATCATGGGCTTCGGCGGCGGCGCGATGATCGGTGCACCGCTCGCCAACATGCTGCTGACCTACTTCAAGACCCCGACCAGTGTCGGTGTCTGGCAGACCTTCCTCGCAATGGGCTTGATCTATTTCGTGTTCATGACCATCGGCGCGTTCTCCTACCGCATCACGCCGCCGAACTGGCGTCCTGAAGGCTGGACCCCGCCGGTGAAGGCCGATGCGATGATCACCACGGGCCATGTGCATCTCGACAATGCGCACAAGACCAAGCAGTTCTGGCTGATCTGGGGCGTGCTCTGCCTCAACGTTTCCGCCGGAATCGGCGTCATCGGCATGGCGTCGCCGATGCTGCAGGAGATTTTCGCCGGCAACCTGATCGGGCTGCCCGGCGTGCCGTTCGCCTCGCTGACGCCGGAGCAGAAGACCGCCATCGCGGCGATCGCCGCCGGCTTCACCGGCCTGATCTCACTGTTCAACATCGGCGGCCGGTTCTTCTGGGCCTCGCTGTCGGACAAGATCGGCCGCAAGAACACTTACTACACCTTCTTCCTTCTCGGCATCGTGCTGTACGCGTTCGCGCCGACCTTCGCCGCGATGGGCAGCAAGGCGCTGTTCGTCGCCGCGTTCTGCATCATCCTGTCGATGTATGGCGGCGGCTTTGCGACCATCCCGGCCTATCTCGCGGATATCTTCGGCACCCAGTTCGTCGGCGCGATCCACGGCCGGCTGCTGACGGCATGGGCGACCGCGGGCATCATCGGCCCGGTGGTCGTGAACTACATCCGTGAGTTCCAGATCGCCGCCGGCGTTCCGCAGGCACGGGTCTACGACTTCACGATGTACATCCTCGCCGGCATGCTGGTGGTCGGCCTGATCTGCAACTTCCTGGTTCGGCCGCTGGCGGCGCACTGGTTCATGAAGCCGGAAGAAGTCGCGGCCTTGCAGGCCAAGGGCGCGGCGGCCGCCAATGTCGGCGGCGGTTCGTACGGCATCGGCAAGGGCGGCCTCGACGCAAGGACCGCGGCCTTCTGGGCCTTCGTCGGCATCCCGCTGGCGTGGGGCATCTGGATCACGCTGCAGAACGCGGTCCGGATTTTCTGATTTCTGATGAATGGCCGGGAGGGACGCACGTCCCTCCCGGCTTTTTTATGCCGCGCCTATAAAACCGGTCCGACACTCCGTCTCGATTTCATATGCCGTTCTCCGCATCTTCCCTTCAACGTCGCGCGCTGGCCCGGCGGATATGGAAGACGGACAACGACCATGTTTTTTTCACGCGAAAACGAGCTTCATGATCTCGCAGGTGACGACGCCTACCGCTCCTGGCTGATCAGCCGCAACCAGGCGCCGATCGTCCATCATTCCGGCGAGATGCACTGGAAGCGGCTGCAGATTCTGGCGCGCCATGCCGTCCGCCACGTCAAGGGTTTCTTCGCCGCCATCCGCGTGGCTCTGGTGGCTGACAAGATGCGCCGCGCGCAGCGCCACCTTGAGCCCCACGGCATCCGTGTGCCGAAATCCCGCATCAACGATCGGAGGGCCACATGAGCCACGATCGCTCGGCCGCGATGTTCGCGCGGGTCAGTTCCTACGGCAAATACGCCGCGGTATTTCTGAAGCATCTGCGCGGCCTGTGGGATGCGCCGGTCAGCTATCGTCGCGAGGCGCATTACATGCGCGGGCCCGGCCCGAAATGGCGGGAGAAGCAGGCCGGCGCAAAGGCCGCGAGAAATGGCATGGCCGATCGCTAGGCCATCTGCACTAAGGCCCTAATGCCGCCGCCATCGCTTCCGCGATGGCGGTTTTTTCAGGTCTCGCCAATGCCACGATCGGCAGCCGCACACGGGGCAAGCACAGATCGCGCAGGCTGAGCGCGTATTTCAGCGACGCCGGCGTCGCATCCTGCGCCAGCACGGTGGCAAGTGGTGCGATCCTGTCCATCAGGTGGGTGGCGTAGACCGCTCCTTGCTGTCGGCCCGTCTGATACAGTTCGTGCATCAGGCCGGGCGTGATGCTGGCGATCGAGCAGATGCTGCCGTCGCCTGCGTAGAACAGGAACGCCATGGTCGTGGCGTTGTGGCCCGACAGCAGCCGAAAGCCGCGCGGCAGGCCACCGCGCAGCCGCAGCGGGCGGGTGATGTCGCCGCTGCCGTCGCACAGGCCGATGAATTGCGCGGACTCCGCAAGCTGCAACAACGTCTCGTCCGCGAGCGGCCGCATCGTGCGGCAGGGTGCATCGTGTACGATGATCGGCAGCGACGTGGCTGCCGCAACAGCGCGGAAATGCGCTGCGATGCCGGCCTGGGTCGGCCTGTTGTAATACGGCACGACGGAGAGGATGGCGTCGGCGCCCGCAGCTTCGACGTTTTGCGTCAGCGTGATGGCGTGAGCAGTGGCGTTCGAGCCGGCGCCGGCGATCACCTTGACGCGGCCGCGCGCCGTTGCCACGGCGGTCCGGACCAGGGCGTCGTGTTCGTCGATGGTCAGCGTGGGGAGTTCGCCCATGGTCTCGCCGACCAGCAGTGCGCTGACGTCGGCTTCCACCTGCTGTTCGCAGAGACGAGCGAAGGCGATGAGGTCGATGCCGTCGTGCTCGTCGAACGGTGTCGGCAGGTCGGCGATGACGCCGGCCAGCCACGGATAGTCCAATGCGGAGGTCATGGGAAATGGCTCAGGCCGCGTGCGCGGTGGTCTCGGCGGGCACCGCGGCGAGCGCCATGACAGCGGCTGATGGCTGTGCCGCCATATCCAGCTCAAGCAGGCAGCCGATGGCGATGATGGCTTCGGGATGTTGGCCGTTCTCGAACAAAGCGTAGCGCACGGCGGCGGCGCGGTGGGTGAACAGGCCGCCATAGAGGCCATTCTGCTCCTGCACGACCCACTGGCCGCGGCTGTTGCGGCCTATCAGAACAAGGGACGTGCGACATGAGGGAGGTTCGGCGATTTCCACTTGAAGTCTCCTGGGGAGGGTAGTCGGGGGATGAAGTCGCCGGTGCTCAGGCGAAGTTGTCGCACAGCACCGGCTGGAATTCGGCGTCACCGAGAGGCGACGCCGGGGCGGAGGTGAGGTGCGACGGCGCGAGGTCGGCGGTGGCCGCGAGCAAGGCGCTGACGATCGCCAGCGCCATGCACGGATGGTGCGCTTCGGTTGGCGTATCCAACCATTCCGGCATGGCGGAGCGGCTGGAGAGCGCGCAATACCATTCGCCGTCGTCATAAACGAGGCGGCGTACCCGCCAGTTCGGCAGTTGCAGCGCCACCAGCGCCAATGCGGCGTCGTTCCAGGCCCTTGCTGCGATCAGCACTTTCAACCTGGTCACGGCGACTACCTGATGCATCGGCTCACCGCCTTCACAGGCGGTCGCGAGCAATTCGGTGAACAATGCCGTAGTCGGGGTGGTGCTGGCGGCGAACGCCGGCTCGGCGGTGACGTCCTCTAAGGTGCGAAAGACTTGCATGGCCTGTCTCGTCTGTCAGCGGTCCCAACAGCGACCGCGCCCCACAAGATGGACCGGTGGCCATTTGAAAACGAGACGTGTCGGGGGGCCGAGATATAGGGACGGCATAAAGACCCGCGACGTCCAGACAGGAACGATCATCCGCTGCCAAGATTATTTCCGGTCAATCATGGAGGTATCATCAATGGCAAAGTATTCGAAAAAGGCCTCGGCGAACGTCGAGCGCTCGATGAAGAAGCGCAAGGCCGGCACGCTGAAGAGCGGGAAATCCGGCAAGACGGTGAAGAGCCGCAAGCAGGCGATCGCGATCGGCCTGTCGGAAGCCCGTGCCGAAGGCAAGAAGGTGCCAAAGAAGAAATCAGCCAGGAAGGTCGTGAAGAAAGCGGCCAAGATAATAGCCAAGAAAACAACCAGGAAAACCGCGGCAAGGAAAACCGCGGCGAAAAAGAAATCCAGTAAGAAATAACTGCGCTCGATCTCGCAACGGGTCGTCCCTGCACTCTCGCGGGGATGACTTCCCGGTTGGTATCAACGGCTTTCTAACGATCAGCCGGCCTTGCGCTGGCGCGCCGGCGAGCGGTGCACGGCCTTCTTGGCGGGACGACGCGCGGGGCGCGCTGCGGTTGCCCTCTTGGCCGTGGCCGAAGCTTTCGCCGGGGCTGCAGCCTTGCCACCCTTCAGGCTCTGCTTGAGCGCGTCCATCAGGCTGATCACATTGTCGGGGCGGTCTTCCTTCTCCGCCGTCTTCACCGGCTTGCCGGACACCTTGCTCGCGACCAGTTTCTTCAGCGCGGTCTCATAGTGGTCCTCGAATTTCGAGGGATCGAAATGCGCAGCCTTGCTGTCGAGGATGTGGACCGCAAGGTCGATCATGTCCTTTGAGATCTTCGGGTTCTTGATGTCGTCGAAATAGTCTTCCTCGTCGCGCACCTCGTAGGGGTAACGCAACGTGGTGCCGATCAGGCCCTGGCCCAGCGGCTCGATGGCAATGATGTGCTCGCGATTGGTCAGCACGATGCGCGCCAATGCCACGCGATCCTTGTCCTTCATGGCGTCGCGGATCACCGCGAAGGCTTCCATGCCGGCCTTGCCGTCGGGGGCGATGTAATAGGGATTGTTGAGATAGCGTTTATCGATCTCGTCCCGCGGCACGAAGCTGTCGATATCGATCGTGTGGTTGCTCTCGATCTGCACCTCGTCGAGGTCTTCCTTGGCGATCTCGATATATTCGCCCTTGGCTACCTCGTAGCCGCGGCCCTTTTGTTCTTTCTCGACGACGTCGCCGGTCTCGGCGTCGATCATCTGCTGCTTCAGGCGGTTGCCGGTTTGTGTGTTGATCATGTGGAAGCGGGTTTTCTCGACCGTGGTCGAGGCCGGATAGAGCGCGACGGGGCAAGTGACGAGCGAGAGTTTAAGGGAGCCTTTCCAGTAGGCGCGGGGCGGGGCCATGCTACGTCCTCCAACTCAGGTACTGAATGTGGCCCACGACGCAGCAAAGCCTTGCGCAGGCGGGATAGTCTGGGAACTTCAACGGCAATTGCTGGTTTTGGTTCCGGGCCGGAACACTTGGCCGGGTAGTGTCAGCGGGGTATTTCCGTGGTCGACAAACAGCTTTCTTTGTACCGCAAGAAGCGCGACTTCGGGCAGACGCAGGAGCCCTCCGGCGACGCCGCGGTGGCGCGCTCGAAGCGGCGGCGTTTTGTGATCCAGAAGCATGATGCGACCAGGCTGCATTACGACCTCCGGCTGGAATGGGGCGGCGTGTTCAAGTCCTGGGCGGTGACGCGCGGGCCGTCGCTCGATCCCGCCGACAAGCGGCTGGCCGTCGAGGTCGAAGACCATCCGCTGGATTACGGCGACTTCGAGGGCACCATCCCCCGGGGGCAATATGGCGGCGGCACGGTGCAGTTGTGGGACCGCGGCTACTGGGAATCCGACAATCCCGAACAGGGCTTCAAGAAGGGCGACCTGAAATTCACACTGGAAGGCGACAAGCTGCACGGCGGCTTCGTGCTGGTGCGGATGAAGCACGACCGCAATGGCGGCAAGCGCACCAACTGGCTGCTGATCAAGCACCGCGACGAGTTCGTCAAAGAGGGGAAGGACAACAAGGTCCTTGATGCGGATGCGTCCGTGGCTTCCGGGCGGTCGATGGCCGACATCGCCGCCGGTAGGGGGAAAGCGCCCAAGCCGTTCATGACCGGCAAGTCTGCCAGGACCAAAGCCGATGCCGTCTGGGATTCCAGCCAAGGCCCGGCGGCGGACGAGCGTGCCGGCAAGACGGTGAAAACCGCAGCGGTGAAAACCGTAGCGGAGAAGGCCAGCGCGAAGTCGCCAAAGCCGAAGAAGGTCACCGCGATGCCGGGCTTCGTCGCCCCGCAGCTTTGCATCTCCGTGGAGCGGCCGCCTTCCGCCGCCGGCTGGGTGCATGAGATCAAGTTCGACGGCTACCGCATGCAGCTCCGCACCGAAGACGGTGTGGCTACGCTGAAGACCCGCAAGGGGCTGGACTGGACCGCTAGATTCCAGGCCATCGCCGACGAGGCCGCCGGGCTGCCGGATGCGATCATCGACGGCGAGATCGTGGGGCTGGATTCCCGGGGCGCGCCGGATTTCGCGGCGCTCCAGGCGGCGCTGTCCGACGGCAGAACCGACACGCTGATCTTCTTCGTGTTCGACCTGTTGTTCGCCGATGGCGAGGATCTGCGCAAGTTGTCGCTCGATCAGCGCAAGGCGCGGTTGAAGAACTTGCTCGAGTCCAGCAGCGGCAAACGCAAGCAGGGCCTGATCCGCTACGTCGATCATTTCGAGACCGGCGGCGACGCCATCCTGCAATCAGCGTGCAGATTGTCGCTGGAAGGCATCGTCTCCAAGAAACTGTCATCGACCTACGTGTCCGGCCGATCCGATAACTGGTCCAAGGCGAAGTGCCGCGCCGGTCATGAGGTCGTGATCGGGGCGTGGAAGGGCAACGCCGGAAAATTCCGCTCGCTGATGGTGGGCGTGCACCGCGGCGATCACCTGGCCTATGTCGGCGTGGTCGGTACCGGCTTCGGCCAGGTCAAGGTGAAGGCGATCATGCCGGCGCTGAGGAAGGCGGCGGCCAACACCAGCCCGTTCGGTGGTAAGCAGACGCCGCCGGGCGGCCGCGAGGTGCACTGGCTCAAACCTGAACTGGTGGCGGAGATCGAGTTCGCCGGCTTCACCGGCGCCGGCCTGGTGCGGCAGGCCTCGTTCAAGGGGGTGCGGCAGGACAAGCCGGCCGCGGAGGTCGAGGCCGAAACGCCGAAGAAGACTGAACTCGCCGAGCCCAAGCCGCGCGCGAAAAAGGCCGCACCTTCGAAGAAAGCGCCGGCCAGGGCCACGCCCGCGAAACCATCGAGCAACTCGGCGACTGTGATGGGCGTGGCGATCTCCAAGCCCGACAAGGAGCTGTGGCCAGACGCCTTTGACGGCAAGCCGGTGACGAAGCGCGACCTCGCCGAATATTTCGAGGCGGTCGGCGGCTGGATGATCGGTCATCTCAAGGGGCGGCCGTGTTCGATCATACGCGCGCCGGATGGCATCAAGGGCCATCAGATGTTCTTCCAGCGCCACGCGATGCCGGGGACCTCGAACCTGCTGGAGCTCGTGAAAGTCTCCGGCGACCGCAAACCCTATCTGCAGATCGACCGCGTCGAAGGCCTGGCGGCGGTGGCGCAGATCGGCGGGCTGGAATTGCATCCGTGGAATTGCGCGCCGGACCTGCCTGAAGTGCCGGGCCGGCTGGTATTCGATCTCGATCCCGCCCCCGATGTTGAATTCTCAGTGGTGATGGACGCCGCGCGCGAAATGCGCGAGCGGCTGACGGCGCTTGGTCTGGAGTGCTTCTGCAAGACAACCGGCGGCAAGGGCCTGCATGTGGTGACGCCGCTGGCCTATGGCGCAAAAGACAGGGTGGACTGGAAGGTCGCAAAGGCCTTTGCGCAGGGCGTCTGCCAGCAGATGGTCGATGACGATCCGGATCGCTACCTGATCAACATGTCGAAGAAGCTGCGCGGTGGAAAAATCTTCCTCGATTATCTGCGCAACGACCGCATGTCGACCGCGGTCGCCGTGCTGTCGCCCCGCGCCCGCGACGGCGCCACGGTGTCGATGCCGCTGAGCTGGGCGCAGTTGCGTAGCGATCTCGACCCGCGGAAATTCACCATACGCAGCGTGCCGGCGTTGCTGAAGAAGACCAAAGCGTGGGGCGGCTATGACGAGGCCGCAAGGCCGTTGAAGCCGGCGATCAAGAAACCGGGGAAGTAGCTTCCACATAAACTGCTGTCATCGCCCGGCTTGACCGGGCGACCCAGTACACGTCGGCCTTTGCTTTGAACATTCGTCTTGCGTGTACTGGATCACCCGCCTGCGCGGGTGATGACACCGAGCGGGTGGACTGACTCGCGTCGCGAAGCCTGCTTGCACTCACCACATAAAACCGCGCGGCCCGTTTCCGGACCGCGCGGTGCAGACAAAGGATCAAAGCTTACAGTTTGCCGAGCAGCAACAGGATCAGCAAGATCACCACGATCAGGCCGAGACCGCCGCCGCCGTAATAGCCGGTGCCATAGAACGGACCGCCGCCGATGCCGGAAAAGCCGCCGAGCAAGGCGATGACGAGAATGATAAGAATGATTGTTCCGAGTGACATGGACTTCTCCTCAGCCTGGCAGGCGGCACGAACTCGTCTGCCTTCATGCGACAAAAACGCGCTGTTGCGACTAAAGTTCCATCGGCGAAACCTGAGCCGCGCCAAGGGCTTTTTTCGGCACCACGCGCGCTTACATGCGTTGCGTAGGATCGCGCTGTTTTCGAGGAATGTCCGATGTCCGCACCGCTTGTCGTTTCCATCCCGCACCGCCTTGGCCGCGAGGAAGCCTGCCGTCGCCTCAAGACCGGCCTGACCAAGGCCGCCACCAGCGTGCCGGTGCTCAAGGTCGATGAGGAACGTTGGGAAGGCGATCGCATGATCTTTCGCGTCCGCGCGATGGGGCAGGTCGCTTCCGGCCATGTCGATGTCGCCGAGGATCACGTCACTGTCGAAGTGACGCTGCCGTGGCTGCTGCAACGTTTTGCCGAAGTGGCGCAGGCCGCGATCAAGTCGCGCGGCAATCTATTGCTCACGAAGAAGGGCTGATTGCTGCTGTGCGTCATCGGTAACTGCACTGCGGAATGAGATTTTCGTGAGCCAACTATCAACCAGTTGCAAACAATTTGGTGCGAACTTTTTGACAGGTGCGGAAGAAGGGAACCGAACTTCGCGAGTCGGCACGACATCCGCCTGGCCGCCCGGCCGTCGATCCCGGGCGGCCTTTTTGTGGATCGTTGCAGTCGCGTTTAACGCCGGCGCGAAGCCGCGGCAGGCGCGCGGGCTTTCACGACCGCGACCGGCATGCCTTTCAACAACCCGGCGACGCTGAGGCCGGCGTCGCTGTTCTCCATTCCCTTGATCGCATAGCCCGGTGCCGGCACGTTGGCGTCGATGGCATCATTGGCGGGCCAGGTGCGGCCGCCTTGCGTCAACGCGCCGAACGAGCGGCCGACCACCACTATGGCGGCCTCGCGATGGCGGCGGCGCGCAAAGGCGATGACGTGGCCGGCATGCGGCCCCGTTACTTCCAGCGGCACGTAGTCACCAAGCGTGAACACGTCGGCCATCTCGGAGCGCAGCCGGATCAGTTCGCGCGTCCAGGCCAGCTTGATGTGGCCGTTGTCCCAATACTGCGCCAGTGCGGCCCAGTCGGGCTGCTGGAGCTTGGCCAGAATGGCGGCACGCTGCCTGAAGTTGACCGGGCGGCGGTTGTCGGGATCGACCAGCGAGAAATCCCAGAGCTCGGTGCCCTGGTAGAAGTCCGGCACGCCGGGCATTGTCGCCTTCAGCGTGATCTGGCTCAGCGAATTCAATGCGCCGAGCAGCGACGTGCGCTTCGCGAAGGTCTCCAGCGCTTCCAGGAATTCGCGGGATTGCGTGGGATCGAGGATGCGTTCGAGAAACAGCTGCAATCCCTTCTCGTAGGCGTCGTTGGGATTGAGCCAGCTGGTTTCCTGCTTGCCCTCGCGCGCCGCTTTCAGCGCGTAGGCCTGCATGCGCTCCAGGAACGTGCCGTCGCGCTTTTCCAGCGGCCACGCGCCGAGCAGTGTCTGATACAACATATATTCGAACGATGCCGAGGGCGCGCGCATCTCACCGTCAACAACCAGATGCGGCGCGTTCAGAACCTTCCAGCGGCTGACTGCACTGGCCCACTCGCCGGGCATTTCAGCCAGCGCCAGTTGTCGCGCGCGGGCGTCCTCGCCGCGCTTGGTGTCATGCGTCGCGGTCGCCGTCATGCCGTGCGGCCACTCTTTCGCGCGCGTCGCCATCATAGCGTGGAAATCGCCAAGCGGCATCGCCTTTGCCGCTGGATCGCTGCCGACTTCGTTGAGCGCCAGCAGGCGATGGTAGCGATAGAACGCGGTGTCTTCGAGCGATTTGGCCATCGTCGGCCCGGTGAACTGCTGCACCTTCAGTGCGAAGCGGCGCACCCGCGGCTTGCTGTGAGTGACGCGGCCGGGCTTTAACAGATCGAGCGTCAGCGCGTCGCGCAGGAAGTCGAACAGGCCCTCGTCAGCGCCGAACCAGTCGGCGCGCGCCTTCTCGATGGTGGTCGAGATCAGCTCGCGGTCGAGCGCCGAGGGGCCTGCGGCGGTGAGATAGGTGCGGTAGACCGGGAAGTGCAGCACGTAGAGCTCGAATGCCTGCCGCAGCGTGTCGGCGGAGAAGTCGCGGGTCGAATAATGCCCGCCGGCGATCCGCGCCAGCAGGCGCGTCAGCACGGTGAATTCGCTCAGCAGTAGCGTTTCCAGCACGCGCAGCTTGGATTCGCGCAGCAGCGGCGCAAATTTCGGCGAGGTATTGCTGACCTGTCGCCAGATCTCGTCGAGCGGCTCCAGCCCCTTCTCATCTACCAGCACCTGGGTGATGGCGTTGAGCCATTCGTAGCCGGTGGTGCCGTGCACGCCGGCGAGCTGCACCAGTTTTTCGTTCTCGCCGAGGATCTTCTCGATCAACACGTAGAGCGGCTTTGACTTGTCGACCTGTGCGTCGCGGATCAGCCGTCGCAGTCGCTGGAAATACTGCGCGGGGTCGCGCAGCCCGTCGATATGATCGAGCCGCAGGCCTTGCAACTTGTCTTCCGCGATCAGACGCTTCACCAGCGTGTGGATTGCATAGAAAGTACCGGCATCCTCTACGCGCAGCCCGGCCAGCGCGTTGACGTCGAAGAAGCGGCGATAGTTGATCTCGCTGGAGGCCAGTCGCCACTGGCCGAGCTTGTAGTGCTGGCGCTCCAGCAGATTGTGCAACGTCTGGATTTGCACGGGGCGGTCCGGGCCGGCAAGGTAGGCGTCGAGGCCGCGCTCGATCAGTTCGGCGCCGCCGGGAACGGCAGCGAGTTCCTGCTTGAAGCCCGGCGCTTCCGCGAGGTTCGGATGCCGCAACCCCTTGTAGCGTGAGGCGAGGTCGAGGATCGCCCGGCCGGCCGGCGTCTCCGCTGCATCGGCCTCCTTGATGACGGCACGCAGGATCTCGCTGTAGCGCTCCGGCGCGATCGGCAGGCGGTGCTCGAAATACCACGCCGAGAAGCTGCCTTCGGTCGCGTCGAATTTCAGTTCGATCTCGCCGCTGTCGAGTGCCTGTCCGTAGGAGCTGCCGATGATCGGCAGCAGTACGCCGCCGCGGGCGCGGTAGGGCAGGGTGTCCCAGTCGATGTCGAAAGAGACGGCATGCGGCGAGGCCTCGCCCCATTCCAGTACGCTCAGCCACCACGGATTATCGGCGAAATGCACGCCGACATGGTTCGGCACGAAATCCAGGATGAGTCCGATATCGTTCTTCTTCAGTTCGGCGCTGAGGCGCTCGAAGCCTTCCTCGCCGCCGAGTTCGGGATTGAACCGGGTGTGATCGACGATGTCATAGCCATGCGTGCTGCCGGCGCGCGCTTTCAGAAACGGTGAGGCGTAGAGATGCGTGATGCCCAGTGATTTCAGGTAAGGCACGATCGCCGCGGCGTGGTCGAAGGTGAACGCGCCGGTCAGCTGGATGCGGTAGGTGGCAATCGGGATAGCGGCACTCATGATGCCTCGTCTATTCGCCAGTGCACCGACCACGGTACCACGACGTTGGCGACGTCGCTGCCCCATAGCTTGGTGCCGGGCCAGGGCTGGTGCTCCCCGGCGATTGCGCGGTCGGAGAGATTGGCCAGCAGATGCAGCGTAGCGCCGTCCCCCATCCTCCAGTGTGCTTTCAGGATGCCGTTGTCGGCGGCCTGGGCATCGCCGAAGCGCGTGCCCTTGAGCCGCGGCATGATGTGATGCCGGCGCAAAGCCAGAAGTTCGCGCACCAGCGCCAGCCGTCGCTGGCCGGCGGCTTCGTCGAGGTCTCTCCAGTCGAGCACGGCAGAGCGGAACGTCGACTCGTCGAGCGGGTCGGGAATGTTGTTGCCGTATTTCTCGTAAGCGCCGGCGAATTCCCTCTTGCGGCCCTGACGAACCGCTTCGGCGAGGTCGCCCTTGAAGTCGCAGAAGAACGGGAACGGCGTCTTCGCGCCCCATTCATCACCTTGGAACAGCATCGGCACCATCGGCGCCAGCAGCGTGATCGCAAGCGCTGCCTCGATCGCCTTTGGCTTGGCGATAGCCTCGAGGCGGTCGCCAAGCGCGCGGTTGCCGATCTGGTCGTGGTTCTGCAGGAAGTTGACGAAACCGGACGGCTCCAGTTCTCCGCTCGGCTCGCCGCGCGGGGCGCCATCGCGATGCGCCGAAGGCTCGCCCTGATAGGCGAAGCCGGAGGACAGCGTGCGCACCACGTGGTCGATCGGGCGAGGCGCGTAGTCGCTGTAATAGCCGTTGTCTTCGTCGGTCAGCAGCACGTGCCAGGCGTGGTGATAGTCGTCGTTCCACTGCGCGCGAAACTTGCCACACGGCGGATTGGTGGCAGGGTCGAGCAGCGACGCTTTATTGTCGTCGTTCTCCAGCACCAGGTGAATCCAGCGGCCGGTCTCCGAGGCCAGCTTGCCGACCTCGCAGCTGAGTTCGTGCAGCATCGGGATTTCGCCCTGTTCGGGAATCGTGTGCACGGCATCGAGCCGCAGTCCGTCGAAGCGATAGTCGCGCAGCCACGACACCGCATTCTCGATCGCAAAAGCACGGACCTGCGGAAGCTGGTAGTTGATCGCCGCGCCCCACGGCGTATGGGCTTCGCCGAAGAACTCCGGCGCGTAGCTGCCGAGGTAATTCCCCTCCGGGCCGAAGTGGTTGTAGACGACATCGAGGAACACCATAAGGCCGCGCAGATGCGCCTCGTCGATCAGCGTCTTGAGATCCTCGGGGCGGCCGAACATGCCATCCGGCGCATACCACAGCACGCCGTCATAGCCCCAGTTGCGTCGGCCGGCAAAATCCGCCAGCGGCATCATTTCCAGCGCGGTGATCCCGGTGGCAACCAGATGGTCAAGCCTCTCGATCATCGCAAGGTAGGTGCCTTCCGGCGTGAAGCTGCCGACATGGGTCTCGATCAGCACGGTCTCTTCCCAGGGCCGGCCCCGCCAGCCGGTGGCCTTCCACGGAAAAGAAGAGTGGTCGATCACCTCGCTGGGGCCAGCGATGTCCTGTGGCTGGAACGAGGAGGCGGGGTCCGGCACGTTGTCGGCGCCGTCGATATGGAAACGGTAGGTGGCGCCGGCCGTGACGCCGGGCACTTCGGCCGAGAACCAGCCGTCGTCACTGCGCACAAGCGGATAAAATTTGTCGAGCAACACATCGACGCGCTTTGCAGCCGGCGCCCACAGCCGGAACACTGCGCCGGTCGGGGTGAGGCGCGGCCCGAACGCTCGCTCATTCATGAAACAGAACCGGCAAAGGCGAGAACAGAACGCGGCGGCGCGTCGACGTCGCTGCCGGAAGGCAGGATCGCGATCGACAGGCTGTCGTCGGCGGTGTTGAGCACCTGCCGCCAGTGCTTGTACTCGGCCACCTTCGGCAGTTTGAAGGGGATGCCCTCGGGCGCCGAATTCAGCACGATGAAGATCGGGTTCTGGGTGTCCTCGCAGGGGCTGAGCACATAAGCGAGGAAGCGGCCGTCGGGGAACGCCCAGTCCTGTTCGGACATCTCGTCGGCGGCGGGCGTCAGCCACAGCACGCCGTAGCTGCCGTCGGCGCGGCGGCCGTCGAGCCATTTTTGCGCGCGGATCTGCGGAAAGCGTTGCCGCAGTTGCGCCATGTAGCCGATGAAATCGGTGAGGTCATCTTCCTTGCGGCCGAGATTTTCCCAGCCGACCCAGCCGATCTCGTTGTCCTGGCAGTAGGCGTTGTTGTTGCCGTCCTGGGTGTTGCCGACCTCGTCGCCGGCGAGCAGCAGCGGCACGCCCTGCGCTAGCATGAGGCAGGCCAGCTGGTTCTTGCGCAACTGCCGGCGCAGCGCCTGCAGCGCCGGATCGTCGGTCGGACCCTCGACGCCGAAGTTGTTGCTGAGGTTGTCGCTGGAGCCGTCGCGGTTGTCCTCGCCATTGGCCTCGTTGTGCTTCTCGTTGTAGGCGAACAGGTCGGCCAGCGTGAAGCCGTCATGCACGGTGACGTGGTTGATGCCGGCGCGCTGCTTGCGGCCATCATGGTTGAACACGTCGGAGGAGCCGGTCATGCGACCGGAGACCTCGCCGATCAGGCTGCCCTCGCCACTCCAGTAACGCCGCATCGCGCTGCGGTACTTGTCGTTCCATTCCGACCATTGCGACGGAAACGCGCCGACCTGATAACCGCCCATGCCGAGATCCCACGGCTCGGCGATCAGCTTGACTGTGGCCAGCACGGGGTCCTGTCGAACCGCGGTGAGGAAGGCGCTGTTGCGATCGAAGCCGTTGGGGTTGCGCGCCAGTTCGGTGGCGAGGTCGAAACGGAAGCCATCGACGTGGCAGACCTCGACCCAGTAACGCAGCGAGTCCATCACCATCTGCAGCACGCGCGGATGCGTCAGGTTGACCGAACTGCCGCATCCCGTGAAGTCGTCGTAGAAACGCTTGTTGTCCGGCATCAGCCAGTAATAGGAGGAATTGTCGATGCCGCGATAACTCAGCGTCGGGCCGAGATGGTTGCCTTCGGCGGTGTGGTTGTAGACTACGTCGAGAATGACCTCGATGCCGGCATCGTGCAGCCGGGCCACGGTGGTGCGGAACGCATCGAGCGGATTGTCCGCGCCGTAGCGCGCTTCCGGTGCAAAGAATGACAGCGAATTGTAGCCCCAGTAATTGGCGAGCCGGAGCTCCACCAGCCGGCGGTCATCGACGAAGCTCTGCACCGGAAGCAATTCGATCGCGGTGACGCCGAGCCGCTTGAGGTGGTCGATCATCGCCGGCGAGGATAGGCCGCGATAGGTGCCGCGGATGCCCGGCGGCACGTCCTTGCGGCCCATCGTCAATCCCTTGACGTGGGCCTCGTAGATGATGGTGTCTTCCCACGCCACGCTCGGCCGGGATTCCTTGCGGCCCCAGTTGAACGTCTCGTCAATGACGACGGCCTTCGGCATGCCGCGGGCATTATCGCGGCGGTCGAAGGAAAGGTCCTCGCGTGCGCTGCCGGTTCGGTAGCCGAAATGCGCATCGCTCCACACCAGCCGCCCGGCCATCTTCTTGGCATAGGGGTCGAGCAGCAGCTTGTGTGCATTGAAACGATGGCCGTGCTCCGGCTCATATGGTCCGTGCACGCGGTAGCCATAGAGCTGGCCCGGCGAGACGTCTGCGAGGTAGCCGTGCCAGACATCCTCGTTGCGCTCGGGTAGTTCGACGCGCTCCAGCTCGCGGCGGCCCTGGCTGTCGAACAGGCAAAGCTCGACCTTCTGGGCGGTCGCCGAAAACAGGGCGAAATTGGTTCCCCTGCCGTCCCAGCTGGCGCCGAGCCGAGAGTGTGTGCCGGTGGTGACACGCATGTCTAGAATTCCGGTACGAGAAAGATAGCGGCCAGCGGCGGCAGAGTGAGGCTCAGCTCCGGTACCAGCCCGGCGGTCCGCACCTCACCAGCATTGCCGACATTGCTGCCGCCGTAAATCCCGGCATCGGAGTTCAGCACCTCCCTCCATTTGCAGGGGAACGGCACCCGGACCTTGTAGTCGCGATAGACGTTGGGCGAAAAATTCACCACCACAAGGCATTGCGCGCGGGGATTGGCGCCCTTGCGCAGCCACGCGAAAACGTTGCTGGCGGCGTCTTCCGTAATGACCCACTCGAAGCCGGCGGGGTCGCAATCCAGCTCGTGCAGCGCCGGCTGGTTGCGGTAAAGCTCATTGAGATCGCGCACCAGCGACTGGATGCCCTTGTGCTTGTCCTGCTCCAGCAGGTGCCAGTCCAGCGAACGGTCGTGATTCCACTCACGTTCCTGGGCGAATTCGCAACCCATGAACATCAGCTTCTTGCCGGGGTGGCCGAACATGAAAGCGTAATACGCCCGCAGATTGGCAAAACGCTGCCAGTCGTCGCCGGGCATCCGGCCGATCAGCGACTTCTTGCCGTGCACGACTTCGTCATGGGACAGCGGCAGCACGAAATTTTCCGAGAACGCATATTGCAGGCCGAACAGGATCGAGCCGTGGTGATATTTGCGATGGATCGGATCCTGGCTGATGTAGTTCAGCGTGTCGTGCATCCAGCCCATGTTCCACTTGTAGCCGAAGCCGAGCCCGCCAAATTCGACCGGGCGCGACACCTGCGGCCAGGCGGTGGATTCTTCCGCTGCCGTCATGGCGTTGGGGAATTTGGCGTAGACCTCGGTGTTGAAGCGGCGCAGAAACGCGACGGCCTCGAGATTTTCACGGCCGCCAAACTTGTTGGGAATCCAGGCGCCGGCCTCCCGGCTGTAGTCGAGATACAGCATCGAGGCCACGGCATCGACGCGCAGCCCGTCGATGTTGTAACGCTCCAGCCAGAACAGCGCGTTCGACACCAGGAAATTGACCACTTCGGTGCGACCGTAATTGTAGATCAGCGTGCCCCAGTCCATGTGCCGGCCCTGCAAGGGATTGGCATGTTCATAGAGCGCGGTGCCGTCGAACACGCCGAGGCCGTGCGGATCATCCGGGAAATGGCCGGGCACCCAGTCGAGCAGCACGGCGAGGCCGTCGGCGTGGCATGCATCGATCAGCGCGGCAAAGTCTTCCGGCGTGCCAAAGCGGCTGGTCGGCGCGAACATGCCGGTCGGCTGATAACCCCATGAGCCGTCGAACGGATGCTCGTTGACCGGCAGGAATTCGACATGGGTGAAGCCGAGCTCGCGGGCATAGCGCGGCAACGTTTCCGCCAGCTCGCGGTAAGTCAGCCAGGCATTGTCGTCGCCCTTGCGGCGCCACGAGCCCAGATGCACTTCATAGATCGACATCGGCTTGTTGAGCGCGTTGATGCCGGCTGGCGCGGATCGCGGATGCGGCACCTTGGTCTCGTCCAGCACGATCGACGCGGTCGAGGGACGCAGTTCCGCCTCGAACGCCATCGGGTCGGATTTCAGCGCCAGTTGCTGGCCTTGCGGGCCGGTGATGGCGAATTTGTAATGGTCGCCGGCAGTCGCGGCCGGGACGAACAGCTCCCAGTAGCCGTTGCCGCGCACGCGCATTGGATGCCGGCGCGGGTTCCAGAAATTGAAGTCGCCGACCACGCTGACGCGCTGTGCATTCGGCGCGAACACGACGAAGCCGACGCCCTTGACGCCTTCCAGCGTCATCGGGTGCGCGCCGAGCTTGTCGTACAGTCGCTGATGCGTGCCTTCACCGAGCAGATAGAGGTCGAATTCGGTCAGGATCGCCGGGAAGCGATAGGGGTCATCGAGATCGACGGTGCGGTCGCCATATCTGGCGCGCAACTGGTATCTGGTCGAGCCATTGGCCAGCGGGCCGACGAACAGGCCGGCTTCGTGGACACGTTCCAGCGTGGTCGCCGCGCCATGATCGTCGATCGCATCGACATTGGTCGCCTCAGGCAGGAAGGCGCGCACGATCATGCGGTCGTCCTCCTTGTGGGGGCCGAGATAGTGGAACGGATCGGAGTGGCGACCTTCGACGATCGCATAAGCCTCTTCGGGTAGCTTGATCATGTAACGTCCTCAGAGTGCTGATTCAGTATACGCAACGTGCCGGCTAGCGGAACGCGTAGCCAGTCCGGCCGGTGCGCAAGTTCGTATTCGATCTCGTAGAACGCTTTTTCCAGCAGGAAAAAGTTCATCATGCCTTCGGCCTTGGCGGGATCGGCGGGCCACAGCCGCGGATCGGTCAAGGTATCGCGATAGGCACCAACGAATGCCGTCGTTGCCCGTTCCCGCCAACCGTCGAGCGCCGCGGCCAATCTGCCGGTTTCGTCCGGGGCGACCTTGAGCGCGCGTTCTAGCGCCGCCGTCACCGAATAGTCGATCGAGCGGATCAGGCCCGCGACGTCGCGCGCCGCCGGCGCCTTGCGGCGACGCTCGGCGATCGGACGGCGCGGTTCGCCCTCGAAATCGATGACGAAGATGTCGTCCTTGACGATCAGCATCTGGCCCAGATGGAAGTCGCCGTGATGGCGGATCTTCAGCCCGTCGATGTCATCCGGCAGAAAAGCTGCCAGACGCTCGCGCAAGCCGGTACGCAGCGCCAGCATCTGGTCGATCATCTCCCGGTCGGACTCTTTCGCGCCGGCGCGGCGCTGCTGCATGTCGTCGAAGGCGATCTCGGCGCGCGCCATGATCTCCTCGATCCATAGCTGCACATCCTCCGGCGCATTTGGCTCGGGCGCAAATCCCTCGACGTTGTCGCAGCTGGCCAGCGCCATGTGCATCTCGGCGACCCGGCGGCCGGTTTGCACCATGTAACGCAGATACGGCACCTGCTCGTCGCTCTGGGCAAGTTCGTCGCCGTTGGCGAGCATCTTCTGCTCGTCAACGAAGCGGTCGAGATAGGCCGAGGTGACCGTCCACGCGTCGCCCTGATTCTGCACGAACGCGTGAATGATAGCGATCGCGCTTGGCTGGTCGCCTTCGATCAGTTCGACGCTGCCGAGCAGCGCCGGGGTGTTGGCATAGCCGGCGACGTCGGTGAGGAAGCGGCCGACCTCGATCTCCGGATTGATGCCGGTTTGCAACTTGCGGTACAGCTTCACGACATAATCGTTGTCCACCAGCGCCGTCGAGTTGGATTGTTCGGTCTCGACCGCGCGGATGCTGAGCGGCTGGCGGAACGGCCGCTCCGTCAGCTTGGTGGTCGGCCTGAACTCCAGGCGTGCGCTGCCGTCCTCGTTCTCGACAGTCAGCGCGCGGTGCAGGTTGTGCAGCAACAGGGCGATGAAAATCTGGTCGGTGGCGACATCCAGCAGCGTGCCTTCGCGGGCGCCCTGGCGGACCGCCGCGAAGGCGCGCGGATTGTAACGTTCGCGATCAAAGCGCACCCATTCGATCTGCATCGGCAACACGTATCGCGTCGGTACGCCGCGCTGCGTGGTTTCGAAAAATGCCAGCCACGGCCGGTTGTCGCCGATGTCGCAGAACGGCACCGCCGAGGTCAGCGTTGCCTTGATCGCCTTGGCGGAGCGCTCCGGGAACCAGCGCGTGCGCGCCAGATGGGCGGGTAATACGTCGTTCTCGAATACGCCGCGGGTGCGTTCGAGCGACATCCAGGTGGCGCCGAGCGGCACCACCAGCGTCTCGAATTCCGGCACCACGGCGGGCTGGGTGTGTTCGGAAACGTCGCGCTCTTCCAGCATGAACCAGTAGAAGCCGTAGGGCGCCATGGTGAGCATGTAGGGCAGCTCGCCGATCGGCGGGAATTTGTTGCGGCCGAGCATTTCGCGCGGCACGCGCTCCTTCCACGGCGACAGATCAAGTTCGGTCGCTTGCGCCGTGCGCGACAGGTTGGCGACGCACAGGATGACCTCGTCGCCAAACTGCCGGACGTAGCTCAGCACCGAGCGGTTGGTCGGGCGGATGAAGGTCATGGTGCCGCGGCCAAAGGCCAGCGTTGACTTGCGCACTGCCATCAGCCGCCGCGTCGCGGAAAGCTGCGACGACAGCGAGCGCGACTGCGCCTCGACGTTGACGGACTCGTAGCCGTAGACGGGATCCATGATGGTTGGGGCATAGAGCCGCGCGGGGTCGGCGCGGGAGAAGCCGCCGTTGCGGTCCGGGCTCCACTGCATCGGCGTGCGCACGCCGTTGCGGTCGCCGAGATAGATGTTGTCGCCCATGCCGATCTCGTCGCCGTAATAGATCACGGGCGTGCCGGGGAATGACATCAGCAGCGAATTCATCAGCTCGATCTTGCGGCGGTCGTTGTCCATCAGCGGCGCGAGGCGGCGGCGGATACCGACGTTGATGCGGGCGCGCGGATCGTTGGCGTAGGTCGACCACAGGTAATCGCGCTCGACGTCGGTGACCATTTCCAGCGTCAGCTCGTCATGGTTGCGCAGGAACATGGCCCACTGGCAGTCTGCCGGAATGTCCGGCGTCTGACGCAGGATGTCGGTGATCGGGAAGCGGTCTTCCTGCGCGATCGCCATGTAGATGCGCGGCATCAGCGGGAAATGATACGCCATGTGGCATTCGTCGCTGTCGCCGAAGTATTCCTGCACGTCTTCCGGCCACTGGTTGGCCTCGGCGAGCAGCAGCTTGCCCGGCGCGTAGGCGTCGAGTTCGGCGCGCAGGTGCTTGATGACCTTGTGGGTCTCGGGCAGGTTCTCGTTGTTGGTGCCGTCGCGCTCGACCAGATAGGGGATCGCGTCGAGACGGAAGCCGTCGACGCCGGCGTCGAGCCATCGCTTCATCACCTGCACGACGGCGGAAACGACGCGCGGATTGTCGAAGTTCAGGTCCGGCTGATGCGAGAAGAAGCGGTGCCAGTAATAGGCTTTCGCTTCCGGGTCCCAGGTCCAGTTCGATTTTTCGGTGTCTGTGAAGATGATCCGGGTGCCATCGTACTTCTTGTCGCTGTCGCTCCAGACATACCAGTCGCGGGCGCTGGAGCCGGCGGGGCTGCGCCGCGCGCGTTTGAACCAGTCGTGCTGGTCCGAGGTGTGATTGATGACCAGCTCTGTGATGACGCGCAGGCCGCGCCGCTTGGCTTCGGTGATGAAGCGGCGAAAATCCTTCATGGTGCCGAAATCGGGATGGATCGAACCGTAATCGGCGATGTCATAGCCGTCGTCGCGGCCCGGCGACGGGTAGAACGGCATCAGCCACAGAGCGGTGACGCCCAGCTCCTGCAGGTAATCGAGCTTTTCGGTGAGGCCGGCGAAGTCGCCAATGCCATCATTGTTGCTGTCTGCGAAAGCCTTCACATGCAGCTGGTAGATAATCGCGTCCTTGTACCACAGGTGATCATCCTTGGCGCCCGGCGTTAAAGTCGAGTCGGTCTTGGTCATCACGTTCATGTCGGGCGCTTTCAGGCGAGGCAGCGGAAGAAGATGGCGGGGTCGCGCATGGGATCGATGCGGATACGAAGGCCGCCCCACTCGATGGGATGGCGCTCCCCGGTCACGATATTCTCGACCGCCGCGATGTCGCGGCGCTCGCCATCGACCATGACCTGGCTGTTGATCGGCAGCCAGACCTCGTGGACGTCGCGCGACAGCGAGATTGCGCCGGCCACCAGGTTGCTGTGATCGACCGACTCCTTGACGAAGCCGATGACGTTGACGTCATCCACCGCGAGGAAACGCAGGTTACTGGTCTGCTGCAGCGCCTTGTTGGCGCGGCGGGCCATGTTGAGTTCGCGGATATACGGCTTGATGTTGCCGGGCGCGTCCCAGTCGCGGGTCTTGATCTCGTATTTCTCCGAATTCAGGTATTCTTCCTTGCCCGCAATAGCCTCGTGTTCGATCAGTTCGAAGCCGTTGTAGATGCCATAGGTCGATGACAGCGAAGCGGCCAGCGCGACGCGCGCCTTGAACACCCACGCCTCGCCGGACTGCAGGTGATATGGCAGGATGTCCGGCGTGTTGACGAAGAAGTTCGGGCGATAGAAGTCGCGCTCCGGATAGCCGCACAGCTCGTTGAGATACTGCTCGATCTCCCACTTCTCGGTTCGCCACGTGAAATACGTGTACGATTGCGAGAAGCCGAGCTTGGCCAGCCCCTTCATCAGCTTCGGTTTGGTGAACGCCTCGGCCAGGAACAGCGCGTCGGGGTGCTTGATCTGGACTTCGTGGATCATCCACTCCCAGAAACGCAACGGCTTGGTATGTGGATTGTCGATGCGAAAAATCTTCACGCCGTGATCGGCCCAGAACAGGATCACGTCGCGCAGCGCATTCCACAGCGATCCCGCGTCGTCGCAGGTGAAGTCGGGATTGTGGATGTCCTCGTAGCGCTTCGGCGGATTCTCGGCATATTTCATCGTGCCGTCGGGCCGGCGCTTGAACCAGTCCGGATGCTCGGTGATCCACGGATGATCCGGCGAGCACTGCACGGCGACGTCGATCGCCACTTCCATGTCGAGCGTCGTGCATGCCGCGATGAAGGCTTGAAAGTCGTCCATCGTGCCGAGTTCGGGATGGATGGCGTCGTGGCCGCCCTCCACGCCGCCGATGGCGTAGGGGCTACCGACATCGCCGGGCGCGGCGGTCAGCGCATTGTTCTTGCCCTTGCGGTTGGTCACGCCGATCGGATGGATCGGCGTGAAATAGACCACGTCAAAACCCATCGCAGCGACGTCCGGCAGCCGCGCGATGCAGTCGCGGAAGGTGCCGTGCTGGCCCTCGACCTGGCTCTGGCTGCGCGGCACCATCTCGTACCACGCGCCGTTGCGCGCACGCTCGCGGTCGATCATCAGCGGCAGCAATGGCGAGCGCGTGAGATCCGGGCGCGACTGCGCCTCGCCCATCGCGTTGCGCAGTACGGGCGCGAGCAGCGGCGCGGTATCGCCGGTCTGCAAATAGTTCTCGCATTGCTGCACGATCACAGCCGAGGCTTCCGGCCCGCCGGACTGCGCCTTGGTCATCAGGCCTGCGCCTTCTAGCGCATCCAGCGTGACGTCCTGGCCGGCCTTCAGCTTCAGCTCGAAACCGTGGCGCCAGGTGGAGAATTCGTCGGTCCAGGCCTCGACGGCATAGACGTGGCGGCCGATGGCATCCGGAGTGAACGAGCCGCCCCAGCGGTCATTGATCTCCAGCGTCATGGGCGTGCGATTCCAGTTGCGGTCCTGCTCGCGGCGCCAGACGATGGCGGCGGCGATGATCTCATGGCCGTCGCGGTACAGGTCGGCAGACACCTCGATTGGTTCGCCGGCGATCCGCTTGATGGGAAAGCGGCCGCCGTCGATGATCGGATAAATGTTTTCGATATGGAAGGCGCCGCCGGCTGCGACGCCTTCGACGATCTGGGTGGTTTTGTTCACGGTGAGGCCATCGACATGAGGATGTCGTCCCAATTCGAGTTGCGGAATAGAGACGGGGCGATCATATACAAAGCCTCGTGACAGGCGTTAGTTCCATCGGGAACCGAGCTTAGGCAGAAGCGTTGAAAAATCGCTATCCTCTTCCTTAAATTCACAAATTTCGCGACGATCCGTCATTGTTGCGTTGCAAAGAATGTGCCCGAATGGACGTCTTCACCAAAGCCGAAGAACTTGGGATTCAGACTGGTTTTCACGACGGGCAGGGGCACTGGCACACCACCGATGCCGCGGCCCTGAAGATCATCCTTGATGCCATTCCGGCACGCACCCGGCATCGCTTCATCTCGGGCACCGTCGTGGTGCGCGCGGGGCAGGCCGAGCGGACCTACCTGACGGAGGCCGCCCGCTTCCCGCTGAAGTGGGAGATTGTGGACGGGGCCAGGGTCCTCGCCGAAGGCGAGACCGGGGACCGCAGTATCCTGTGGCCGCTCGACCTGCCGATCGGTGTCTGGCGATTGCGGTTAACCGACGCATCGCTGTTTTCTGAGGAAGCCGCCTTGATCGTCACGCCCGCCAAGGCATTTCCCGGCGCGTTCGACCGTTCCTGGATCCTTGCCGTCCAACTCTACGGCCTGCGTTCCGAGCGCAACTGGGGTATGGGCGATTTCACCGACCTGCAGACCCTGATCGCGATGGCCGCCGACATCGGCGCCGCCGGCATAGGCCTCAACCCGCTGCACGCTCTGTTCGACGACCGGCCGGCCGAATGCAGCCCGTATTCGCCGAACAGTCGGCTTTTTCTCAACCCGCTGTATATCGACGTCGAGGTGCTGCCGGAATTCGTCGCCAGTAATAACGGCGATAGGCTGGCCGGGCTGCGCGCCAGCCGGTTCGTTGACTATGTCGAAGTCGCTGCCGCCAAGACGGCTGCGTTGCGCGCAGCCTTCGAGATCTTCAACGCCGATCCGGCTTCCACGCGCCAGATCGCTTTCGCGGCGTTTCGTGCCGAGCGCGCGCCGCTGCTGACGCGCTTTGCCTGTTTCGAGATGCTGCGGCACAAACTCCAGACGGCGTGGTGGGACTGGCCGGCGGAATTCCAGCACCCCGATGATGAACAATGTGCCCGTTTGCGCGCGGGGCACGACGCCAAAGAAGTCGCCTTCATCGAATACGTGCAATGGAATGCCGATCTCCAGCTCAAGGCATGCCATGAGTTGACGGCCAAGCTCGGCATGAAGGTCGGGCTGTATCTCGACGTCGCCGTCGGCGTGCAGAGCGGCGGCTTCGATGCCTGGAATGAACAGGTTGCTGTCTCGCGCCACCTGTCGATCGGCGCGCCGCCGGATGCGTTGCAGCCCGCCGGCCAGAACTGGGGCCTGGCCGGCTTCAACGGGGCGGGACTGGAGACGACGTCGTTTGCGCCCTACAAGGCGATGTTGCGCGCGTCGATGCGCTATGCCGGCGCGGTCCGGCTCGATCACGTGCTCGGTCTCAACCGTCTTTACGTCGTGCCGCACGACTACGCCGCCGACAACGGTGCCTATGTGAAGATGCCGCTGCAGGCGCTGCTGGCGGTGACGGCGCAGGAAAGCGTCGCCAATAATTGTGTGGTGATCGGCGAGGACCTGGGCACCGTGCCGGACGGTTTTCGCGACGAACTCGGCGGCTGGGGCATCTGGTCGTATCTGGTGATGATGTTCGAGCGCGACGACCGTGGCGCGTTCCGCGATGTCGACCAATATGCCACCAATGCGTTGGTGACCTTCAATACCCACGATCTGCCGACGCTGGCCGGCTGGCGCAGCTATGCCGATCTGGTCATGAAGCGCGGGCTCGGCATCGACCCCGGCGAAAGCGACGACGCCCGGCGTTACGCCATCGAGAAGCTCGGCGACGCGCTGCGCCAGCATGGTATCGAGAACGCCGACCTCTACGGCGTGCTCCGGTTCCTGTCGCTGACATCGACGCGGATGCTGGCCGTCGCGATGGAGGACCTGCTCGGCGTCATCGACCAGCCCAACATTCCCGGCACCATCGACGAGCACCCGAACTGGCGGCAGCGCCTGCCGGTCACGGTGGAAGCAATCGCCGATGCGATCGATGTCAATGCGTTGCGGGACGCAACCGGCGATCGTTCGCCGCAGGTCGCCTGAGTTGCCGGGCCGCATCGAGGACTACGCGCTGATCGGCGATTGCGAAACCGCCGCGCTGGTGAGCCGCAACGGTTCGATCGACTGGCTGTGCTGGCCGGCCTTCGATTCCGACGCCTGCTTCAGCGCGATGCTCGGTGACAAAAAGCACGGCCACTGGCAGATCGCTCCGCTGGCCGAGCTCGTAAACTGCACGCGGCGCTATCGCGGCGACACGCTGATCCTGGAAACCACCTTCGAGACCGCCGACGGCGCCGTCACGCTGATCGACTTCATGCCGCCGCGCGGCGCCGCTTCGGACATCGTTCGCATCGTTCGCGGGGACACGGGCCGCGTCAAGCTGCGGATGGATCTGGTGGAACGCTTCGGTTTCGGCGTCAACATTCCCTGGGTCAAGCGACAGGACGACGGCGCGCTGCTCGGCATCTGCGGGCCCGACATGGCGGTGCTGCGCACGCCGGTCGAGACCCACGGCGAGGATCTCACCACGGTCGCCGAATTCGAGGTAGGGGCCGGCGAGTCCGTGCCGTTCGTGCTGACCTATGGCCCTTCGCACCTGAAGGTGCCAGCGCCCATTAATGCAGACGATGCGCTAAAGGATACCGAGGCGTTCTGGCTGGATTGGAGCGGCCGCTGCACCTGTCACGGCGAAAGCCGCGATCTGGTGATGCGCTCGCTGATCACGCTGAAGGCGCTGACCTATGCGCCGTCCGGCGGCATCGTCGCAGCCCCCACCACATCGCTGCCGGAAAAACTCGGCGGCACCAGGAACTGGGACTACCGCTACTGCTGGCTGCGCGACGCCACCTTCACGCTGCTGGCGCTGATGAATTCGGGTTACACCGAGGAAGCTTCGGCCTGGCACAACTGGTTGCTGCGCGCGGCGGCGGGGTCGCCGGCCGAGGTGCAGATCATGTACGGCATCATGGGGCAGCGCCGCCTGCTGGAATGGGAGGCGGACTGGCTGCCGGGCTATGAGGGCGCGCAGCCGGTGCGCATCGGCAATGCCGCGCACGCGCAATTGCAGCTCGACGTTTATGGCGAACTCATCGATGCCTTCCACCAGTCGCGCATCGCGAAGCTGCAGCTCGACGGCGGTACCTGGGCGATTGAGCTCAAGGTGCTGGAGCATCTGGCCAGCGTCTGGGAGCAGCCCGACCACGGCATCTGGGAGATCCGCGGCGACGGCCAGCATTATGTGTTCTCGAAGGTGATGTGCTGGGTCGCATTCGACAAGGGCATCAAGAGCGCGGAGACATTCGGCCTTGAGGGCCCGCTGGATGACTGGCGCCGCTTGCGCGACACCATCCACCGCGACATCTGCGAGAAGGGCTTTGATCGCAGCCAGAACACCTTCGTGAAATTTTACGGCGCCGATACGCTGGACGCCAGCAACCTGCTGCTGCCGTCGGTCGGTTTTCTGCCGGCGTCCGACCCGCGCATTCAGGGCACCATCGCCGCCACCGAACGCCATTTGCTGCGCGACGGTTTCGTGCTGCGCCACGACCCGCGCGAGGTGTCTGGCGAGAAGCAGCCGATCGAAGGCGCCTTCCTGGCCTGCAGCCTGTGGCTGGCGGATGCCTATATCCTGGCTGGCGCGATCGCCAAGGCGCAAGATTTGTTCGACCGCGTCGTCGGCATCGCCAATGATGTCGGGTTGCTGGCGGAGGAATATGACTCCATCGCGAAGCGCCAGACCGGCAATTTTCCGCAGGCGCTGACGCATATCGCGCTGGTCAACACCGCGCACAATCTCGGCGGCGCGAAGCGGGACGCGGAGAAGAAGATGCAGCGGGCGGAGTAACGGCGCCTAGATTGCTGCATTCCGTCGCAGGATCATCTCCACCGCGCCGGCAAATCCGTCTTCCTCATTCGAGGTCGTGACGTCCGTCGCCTGCGCCTTGACGTCGTCCGTCGCATTGCCCATCGCGATCGACATGCCGGACACCTTGAACATCGGAAGATCGTTCTGCATGTCGCCGACGGTGGCGATGGCATCGGTGGTAATGCCGAGGCGCTGCGCCATTGCGGTCACGAAGGTGCCCTTGTTCTGCCCGGGCGGGGTGATGTCGAGATAGTAGTGCTGCGAACGCACCGCGACGGCGCTGTCGCCGAGCGCCTGCTGCATAGCGACTTCACAGCGCTCCAGCAGGGCAAAGTCCTTGCTGGCGCCGACGATCTTGCAGGCTTTGGCGAGATACGGCGCGAAGTCAGCGACCACGACCGGATCGTGCTGGATGGTATCCTGTTCGTGCGGGACATATTTGCCGTCGTCGCGCTTGATCAGCCATTCGTCGTTGGTGAACATCCAGACATCGACGCCGTATTGGTCCAACACTTCGATAGCGCGCTGCGCGGCCGCCTGCGGAATCAGATGCTGCGTAATGGCCTTCAACTGGCCATCGACCATCGAACTGCCGTTGAAAGGGCCAATCGGCAGGGTGATGCCGAGCGGTTCGATCAGGAAGCGCATACCGACCGGCGGGCGGCTCGACGTGATGGTGAAGCCGATGCCGGCGTCGTGCAGCTTCTGCACGGCTGCCCGGACCTTGTCGGTCAACCGTTTGTCCTTTGTCACCATCGTTCCATCGACATCGGAGACAACGAGCGCGATACGGGTCATGAAATCGTCCTGTTCTGAATTTGTCCGACGATAGCATCGATGATCGCCTCGACCGAAGCGTCGATCGATACCACGATCGGTCGTTCGTCCGGCCCCGGCGGTTCCAGCGTGGCGAACTGGCTGTCGAGCAAGCTGGTCGGCATGAAATGATCCTTGCGCGCAGTCATGCGGCTCTCGATCAATTCCCGACTGCCGTCGAGATAGACGATGCGAACGTCGTCGCGGCCATGCACCAGTACGTCGCGATAGGCGCGCTTCAGCGCGGAGCAGGCAACGACCAGACGGCCGCCAGAGTCAGAAACCTTGTCGATGGCGTCGGCGATCGCCTGCAGCCATGGCCAGCGGTCGTCGTCGGTCAAGGGCTGGCCGGCGCTCATCCTGGCGACGTTGGCCGCGGGATGAAAGCCGTCGCCGTCCGCGAAATCCCAACCGATCCGTTCGGCGAGCCTGGCGGCGACCGTGCTCTTGCCGGAGCCGGAGACGCCCATCACGATCAGTGCGCAGAGCGGGCTTGTGTCAGCCACGGTGATCTTCCGGCATCGCGTCGCGGTCGCATAGCCAGACGGTTTCGCCCTGATAGGAGCGTGCGCGGTTGGCCGGCAGGTCCGTGCCCTCCAGCACGCGCGACATGATCGCGCGCTTGTCGGCGCCGCCAACTTCAAACAGCATCTCGCGGCACGATCCCAGCGTCGGCAGCGTCAGCGACACCCGCGGCACGAACGGCTCGACATGCGCTTCGGACACGCCGACTACCCATTGGTCGGTGACCTCGACTGCCGGATAGGAGGGAAACAGCGAGGCGATATGGCCGTCGGGGCCGACGCCGAGCAGTACCAGATCGAACAGCGGCTGCGGTGGATCGAATTCAAGGGCGCCGTAGAAGCGCTGCAGTTCTTCCTCGTACAGCCGCGCGGCCTCATAGGGGCTGTGCGCTTCGGTATCGATCGGATGGATGTTGGCCGCAGGTGCGCAGCGATCGAGGAAGATGCCGCGCGCCATGCTCATATTGTGCAGGGGATTGCCGGGCTTCACGAAACGGTCGTCGCCGATGAACCAGTGAACCCGGTCCCACGGTATGCGACCCTGATAGGGTTCCTGGCCGAGCAGCTCATAAAGCCGCCTGGGGCTGGAGCCGCCGGTCAGGCAGATCGCGATGCGACCGGGATTGTCCGCGATCCGTGCCATCACGCGATCGGCAGCCGCGAATGCGAGCGCCGTCGCATCGGCCACCACAACGAATTTGCGGCCGAGCGCCACCATCTAACCCAGCTTCCGCCAGCTACGGCCGTCGCGGGCCATCAGTTCATCGGCCTCGACCGGGCCCTCGCTGCCGGCCCGGTAGCTCTTCAACCCGCTGGAGCCGGCATTTTTCCACGCATCCAGGAACGGCTCGACGGCGCACCAGCCGGCTTCGACGCTGTCGGCGCGTTGGAACAGGATGTTGTCGCCGATCATGCAGTCGTAGATCAGCGTCTCATAGCCGGTCGACGGCTGGGCCTTGAAGTAGTCCTTGTAACGAAACTTCATCTCGACGCCGTCGATCTTGATCGCCGGGCCGGGGACTTTGGTGTTGAACTGCAGCGCGATGCCCTCGTTCGGCTCGACGCCGATGACGAGGTAGTTGTGCGACAGCGCCTCCACCGGCGTGCCCTGAAACATGGCAAACGGCGCCTGTTTGAACTTGATCGCAACCTCGGTACGCTTGGTCGCCAGCGCCTTGCCGGTGCGCAGATAGAACGGCACTCCGGCCCAGCGCCAGTTGTCGATGATCAGCTTGAGCGCCGCATAGGTCTCTGTCGTGCTGCCGTTGGCGACGTCCTTGGTCTTGTGATAGTCCTCGATCACGGTGTCATCGACGGTGCCGCCGATATACTGGCCGCGCACAGAATTGTGCAGCGCCTCGGCCTCGCTCTGCAACTGGATTGCCGCCAGCACATTTGCCTTTTCGGCGCGCACCGAATGGGCGTCGAAACGGGTCGGCGGCTCCATCGCCACCAGCGACAGCAACTGGAACAGATGGTTCGGCACCATGTCACGCAGCGCGCCGGTGGCGTCGTAGAAACTGCCGCGATGACCGACACCGAGTTTCTCGTCGACGGTGATCTGCACGTGGTCGATATGGTTGCGATTCCATATCGGCTCGAACATGCCGTTGGCAAAGCGCAGCACCAGGATATTCTGCACCGTCTCCTTGCCGAGATAATGGTCGATCCGATAGATCTGGTGCTCGGTTAGGATCTCGAGCAGATCGGCATTCAGCTTCTTTGCCGATTCCAGATCGGTGCCGAATGGCTTTTCCACCACCAGACGCCGCCACGAGCCGTTTTCCTGCAGCATGCCGGTGCGGCCGAGCTCACGCGCGATGGGCGCGAAACCGTCAGGCGGGGTCGCCAGATAGAACAGCCGGTTGCCGCCGGTTTGGCGGCGTTCTTCCAGCGCGTCGAGCTGTTCGCGCATCCGGTCGAAGGATGCCGGGTCCTCCGGATCGGCCTCGATGCTGGTGACGCATTCCAGCAGCTGCCGGGCAATGGCGTCATCGATCGGGCGGGTCGCGAATTTCTTCAGGCCCGCCAGAAGGCCTTCGCGCAGTTCATCGGCCGAGGTCGCCTTGCGGGCAATGCCGACCACGCAGAATTTTTCCGGCAGCAGATTGGAGGCGGCGAGATTGTACAGCGCCGGCATCACCAGCCGATGGGCGAGGTCGCCGGTGACGCCGAAGATGACGAAGGAGCAGGGATCGGGCTTCCGTGTGTTGTTCTGGGCGTCTGTCACGTTGGCTATGCCTTCGGCTTGACGATGTCGGGGGCATTCTGTGCGACCGGGTGCGGATGCTGGTCCGGCTCCTTGTGGCCGCCGAAGCCGGCGCGCATCGCCGACAGGATTTTCTCGGCGAAGGTGTGTTCCTTGCGCGAGCGGAAGCGCGCGAACAGCGCCGCCGTCAGCACTTCGGCCGGCACCGATTCATCGATCGCCGCATTCACCGTCCAGCGGCCTTCGCCGGAATCCTCGACATAGCCTGAATAGGTGTCGAGCGTTTCGTTCTTCGCCAGCGCGGAAGAGGTAAGGTCGAGCAGCCATGACGGGATCACGCTGCCGCGACGCCACACTTCGGCAATGTCCGGCAGGTTGAGGGTGAAGCGATGAGCTTCGGGAAGGACGTCGAGATCGGCATTCTTGAGAATGTCGAAGCCCTCGGCATAGGCCTGCATCAGCCCGTATTCGATGCCATTGTGGACCATCTTGACAAAGTGGCCGGCGCCGACCGGGCCGGCATGGATGTAGCCCTGCTCGATGCGCGGATCGCGGCCGTCGCGGCCCGGCGTCAGCGGAATGTCGCCGATCCCCGGCGCCAGCGTGGCGAAGATCGGATCGAGCCGGTCGACGATCTTCTTGTCGCCGCCGATCATCATGCAGTAGCCGCGCTCAAAGCCCCACACGCCGCCGGAAGTGCCGACATCGATATAATGCAGGCCCTTTTCCTTCAGTGCCTTGCCGCGGCGAACGTCGTCCTGCCAGAACGTGTTGCCGCCATCGATAATGATGTCGTCGGGCTCCAGCAGCCTGGTCAGCGCGTCGATCGTGGCCTCGGTGATCTTGCCGGCCGGCAGCATCACCCATACCGCGCGGGGCTTCGCCAGCTTGCCGACGAACTCCTCCAGTGAGGCGCCGCCGACGGCGTTCTCGGCGACCAGCGCCGCTACAGCCTTGGGGTCCTTGTCATAGACAACGGCGGTATGGCCGTTCTTCATCAGGCGGCGGACAATATTGCCGCCCATCCGGCCGAGGCCGATCATCCCGAGCTGCATGTGGACATCCTTGTTGACTACGCATGGTCTGATCCGAAAACCGGTACCCGCTTTTCGGGATCATGCATTGTTCTATTGAAGCGCGGCGATGATGGCCTTGTCGAGTTGGGCAAGTCCGGCAGCAAGATCGCCCTTAAGGTGGACGCGCAGCGCACGGCGACCGCGCTCGGTCAGCACGCCGAAATCGCCACGCGCCTGTGCCGCCTTGATGACGCCGAATGAAGCCTTCTGGCCGGGCACCGCGAGATCGCCAGCGTCGTCCGCGGTGATCTGCAGGAACACGCCACTGGCCGGCCCGCCCTTGTAGGCCTGTCCGGTGGAATGCAGGAAGCGCGGCCCGAATTCGGCGCAGGTCGCGACATGCTTGTTGTCGCGCACCGCCATCCGCATTTTCTGCAGAGTGTCGATATGGCTGCCGTCGCGCTCGATATAAGCGAGCAGCGCGACGTAGTCGCCGGCATTGGCGCGACCGAGATGCGCCTTGATCCAGGAGTTCAGGTCGCCATCGGCGCCGGCCTTGCGCAGCGCGCCGGCATTGTTCTCGTCGGTGTACAGTTCGACGTCGCCGAGCGTGGCCGCCGGCGTCTCGGCGGGCAGCGATCCGCTCTTCTCGAAGGCGGCGGTGAGGTCGCGCGTTTTGATCTTGGCGTCCTCGACGTCGGGCTGGTTGAACGGGTTGATGCCGAGGACCGAGCCGGCGACGGCGGTCGCGATCTCGAGGCGAAAGAACTCCTGCCCGATATGGTCGATCGACTTCAGCGCGATGCGCACGACCGGATGACCGGCCGCCTCCAGCGCATCAAGTTTGCCGTCATGCGCGGCATCGTTCTCGCCCTCGGTGCGCAGATCAATGAAGAAGCGATCCTTGCCGTAGACATCGGGCGCGCCCAGCGTCTCGCCGTCGACCGGAACCAGACCCTTACCGTCCTTGCCGGTGGATTCGGCGATCAGCTGTTCGGCCCAGGCGCCGAATTCGGCGATCTTGTCCGACGACAGGATGGTGACCTTGTCGCGTCCCTCAAGCCCCGCTGCGCCCATCGCGAGGCCGAGCTGCACGCCGGGGTTTTCCGACGGCGGCACGTCAGGTCCGCAGGACAACACCATCGAATGTGTCAGTTCGAGTAGTCTCTTCACATCGATCCCGGCGGCCACCGCCGGCACGATGCCGAAAGGCGACAACACGGAATAGCGTCCGCCGATGGTGGGATCGCCGTGGAAGATTCGCGCGAACTTCTGCGATGTCGCGACCTTCTCCAGCGACGAGCCGGGATCGGTCACGGCAACAAAGTGTTCGCCGGCCTTGTCGGCGCCGACCGCCTTGGTCACTTCCGCGAAGAAGTAGTCCTTCATCACGTTGGGTTCGGTGGTGCCGCCGGATTTGCTGGAGACGATGAACAGCGTCTTCGCCATGTTCACCGCCGCGCCCATCGCACGAACCTGCGCGGGGTCGGTGGAGTCGAGCACGCGCAGCTTCGGGAAGCCCGCGGCTTGCGCGAAGGTCTGCGCCAGCACGTCGGGCCCGAGGCTGGAGCCGCCCATGCCGAGCACGACGGCATCGCTGAAGCCCTGCGCCTTCACCCATTTCGCGAACCTGGCATAGTCGGAGAGCTTGGCCTTTTCGGCACTGACGCTGTTGAGCCAGCCCAGCCACTTGTCTTCATCGGCGCCGGTCCAGACGGACTTGTCCCTGTGCCACAGCCTGCGAATCCTAGCGGATGCGCGCCATTCCTCGGTACTGGTCTTCACGGCGTCGGCCAACCTCTTGGCAAGCCCTAGCTTCTGCGCATCGATGTTGCCGGCCAGCGCGGCTGCGCGCTTGTGGGCGACCGCGCCGTAGAGCTTGTCGGCGGCGTCGGCGAACTGCTTGACGCCGTCCGCCACGAGATCGGTGGTAATCTTGTCGAGCGAGATGCCGGCCTTGTCGAGATCCGCCAGCACCTGTCGCGCGGCCCCGACGTTTTCTTCAAGGCTGTCGCGCAACAGCCCGTGGTCGCGGAAGGCGTCCAGCGTGGCGGGCGGCACGGTGTTGACGGTGTTCGGCCCGATCAACTCCTCGACATACAGCGTGTCGCGGTATTCCTTGCTCTTGGTGCCGGTCGAGGCCCACAGCAGCCGCTGCGGCTTGGCCCCCTTTGCGGCCAGTTTGTCCCAGCGCGCGCCGGAAAACAGCTTCTTGTAATCCTGGTAGGCCAGCTTGGCGTTGGCGATCGCGACCTTGCCCTTCAAGGCGGCAAGCCGTGCCTTTTCGCTGGGATCATTGGCCTTGGCGATCTTGTCGTCGAGTTGCTTGTCGACCTGCGCATCGATGCGGCTGACGAAGAAGCTGGCGACGCTGGCAATATGTGAGGGATCACCGCCGCCGGCCACATGATGTTCAAGCCCGGCGAGATACGCCTCGGCGACCTCGCGATAGGTCTGCTGCGCGAACAGGAGCGTAACGTTGATGCTGATGCCTTCGCCGATCAGTTGGCGGATCGCGGGCAGGCCCTCGGCGGTCGCCGGCACCTTGACCATCAGGTTCGGCCGCGCGACGTTCTTCCAGAGACGCTGCGCCTCGGTGATCGTGCCCGTGGTGTCGAGCGCCAGATAGGGCGACACCTCCAGGCTGACGAAGCCGTCGGTGCCCTTGAGGCTGTCATAGACTGGCTTCAGCACATCGGCGGCGTGCTGGATATCCTCGATGGCGAGATGCTCGAACAGCTCGGCTGGTGCCTTGTCGCCGGACTTCAACGCCTCGCCGATCGGCGCATCATATTCGTCCGAACTGCCGATCGCCTTTTCAAAGATCGAGGGGTTCGAAGTGACGCCTTTCACGGCGTCGGTGTCGATCAGCTTCTTGAGGTCGCCCTTGGCGACGAAACCACGAGCCAAAAAGTCCAGCCAAACGGCCTGGCCATGCGATTCAAGTGCTTTGACAGGATTCATGATGCCTTGTTCTGTTCGATATGATCATGGCGCCAGCGGCGGTCTGACATGGCGGTCTTTCTGGTTCCAATGATCGCCCCAAAACCCTACGCGTGGCAAGGTAAACGGTTCCATTTTTGCCGAGGCAGCCGGATCGCAATTGCGTGTTAACGATGATCGACGGCAGCGCTGTGACGGCTGAATAAAATTGCGCCGGAATTGCGCCCATGGCTGCGGCGGTGGCCCGTGAAAACAAGCGAGGTATGGGACGATCCAGGGTGGCCCGTGCGGGCATTTCACCTTGGTCGCGGCAAATACCGGATGCGTTCAACCGGCTCGAATGTCAGGACGGTCCGTTACAAATCTGCTTTCGCCAGATCCCACATCAGACGATAGATGCCGCTGGAAATCAGCGTTGCCGAGGAAGCGGCGACGGCGGCGTCGAAGCGGCCGTGCATCACGCTGGCGACCGCCTCGGCATCGGTGCCGTCGATCATCACGTACCAGTCGCGCGCGGCCGGGTTAGGCGCGGCGGGATCGTCGGTGAGCGGCTTCGACAGACGAGGGTCGCTTTCCATCAGATGCAGGGAGATGATGCCGTCGAGTGTGCCGGGATCGAGCAGGGCCTTGATGCCGGCGCGCAGCGCGTCGGCGTTATCCTGTGGCGGCCGGATACGCACCAGCCCGAGCACGGCGCCGCGGCCCTGGCCGCGGCTTGCGGTGATGCGCGCCACCGAGCGCAGCATGTTCTGGAAGCGGCCGATATTGGTTTTCGACCAGACGGTCTGGCTCGCCAGCGCCGTGCGATAGGCGTCGCTGTCGAGCACGTCGAATGTTTTTGTCGAATACAGCCCGAGATATTTCGGGCAGTTTGGGGAGGCTGCGACGGCGACGTAGCGCCGAGCCTCCATGAAGCCTTCGATGGCGACGCGCTCGGCGAGATGTTCGCGGTCATACCACGCATTGAATTCATGCTCATGGGCAGCGTCGATATCCATCGACGTCATCAGCATGCCCGTTCCGGCGATCGGCATTTATGGATCCTGTTTCAGTTTCGAGGCGAGGTCGGCGATCGCCTTCATCACGGCGTCGCGGACGCCGGGATCGTACAACGAGTGCCCGGCGCCTTCGACGATACGGACTTCTGCATTCTGCCAGGCGGCGGCGAGTGCATGTGAGGTCGAGGGCGGACACAGGAAATCGAAACGTCCCTGCACGATGATCCCTGGAATGTCTCTTAGCGTGGCGGATTCCGCCAGCAATTGTCCCGGCCGCATGAAACAGGCGTGCTGGAAGTAGTGCGCCTCCATGAACGGCGTCGCGGGCAGCGACCGGGTGGTGTCCGTCAGTGCCGGCATATCGAGCCGCGTGCGCTTTGGAGCGTGCTCCGACAAAATGCTCTCGGTGCCGCCCCAGGCGCGCGCGGCCGGCGTGTGGATCGCGGCGTCGGCGTCGAGAATCCGGCGATAGTAGTTCGGCAGCGGCGCGCCGCGTTCATCTGCGGGGAGGGCGGCGAGAAAGTCTTTGTACAAATCGGGATAATGCCGCGGCAGCACGTCGAGAAACGCGCCGTCGAGTTCTTCCTTTGTGCCGAGAAACGTTGCGCGCAACACGATGCCGGTGACGCGCTTTGGATGCGCCTGCGCATAGGCCAGCGCCAGCGTCGCGCCCCATGAGCCGCCGACCACCAGCCATTTCGCGAAGCCGAATTTTTCGCGGATGGTCTCCATGTCGGCGATCAGATGCGTAGTCGTATTGGCCTCGCGAAACCCCTTCGGCGTGCTGCGGCCGGCGCCGCGCTGGTCGAACAGCACGGTGTGAAAACGCTGCGGATCGAACAGCCGGCGATGGTCCGGCTGGCAGCCGCTGCCGGGCCCGCCGTGCAGATAGAGCGCGGGGATGCCATCGGCGCGCCCGACGCTCTCTACATAGATCTCGTGGCCGTTGCCGACATCGAGATGTTCAGACGTCAGCGGTGCGAAGGGATCGACCTGGCCCGCGGCCCGGCCGGCGTCGGCATCAGCCATGGTCGGTTTCCAGCGTACCGCCGGCAAAGTTGCGATACAGGAAGCGGCTCGTGCCTTCCGCGGATTCGGTTTCGGCCATCTTGAAGATTTCCTCGTGCCGCGGCGACAGCGTGCAGGCGGGGTCGGTATTACCCGCACTGCCGGTCAGCGCAAAGGCCTGACAGCGGCAGCCGCCGAAGTCGATCTCCTTGAACGCGCAACTCGCGCACGGCTCGGGCATCCAGCCGGTGCCGCGATAGCGGTTGAAGGCCTCGCTGTTCTGCCAGATCCAGGCGATCGAATGGTTCGAGCGCACCGACAGGAATTCCATGCCGGTGATGGTCTCGGCCGCATGGCACGGCAGGATCTTGCCGGCCGGCGAGATGTTGAAGAACTGCCGGCCCCAGCCGCCCATGCACTTCTTCGGCCGCAGCGCGTAATAATCCGGCACCACATAGTCGATGTCGAGAATGCCCTTCAGGCGCACCGTAGCGTCCTCGACGATGCGGCTGGTCTCCTCGATCTGCTCGATCGTCGGCATCAGGGCGGCGCGATTCTTCAGCGCCCAGCCGTAATACTGCACGTTGGCGACTTCTAGCCGGTCGGCGTCGAGATCGACCGCCATCTGGATGATATCCGCAAGCTGGTGCAGGTTCTGCCGGTGCATCACGGCATTCACCGTCAGCGGCATGTCCAGCTCTCGCGTCCAGCGGGCGACTTCGAGCTTCCTAGCGTGGCCGTTCTTGTAGCCGCCAACGCGGTCGGCCACCACCGGCTCGTTGCCCTGGAAACTGATCTGCACATGGCACAGTCCGGCATCGGCCAGCGCGGAAAGCTTGTCGCGCGTCAGCAGCACGGCTGAGGTGATCAGGTTGGAATACAGCCCGACATCAGTGGCGTGCTGCACCAGTTCGACGAGGTCTTTTCGTGCGGTCGGTTCGCCGCCCGAGAAATGGATTTGCAGCACGCCGATCTCGGCGAGTTCGGACAAAACCTTCTTCCACTCGGCGGTGGTCAGCTCGTTGCTGCTGCGCTCAAGCTCTACGGGGTTCGAGCAATACGGGCATTGCAGCGGGCAGCGATGCGTGAGCTCGGCCAGCACCGCCAGAGGAATGCCAAACGTCTCCGCCGTCGAGCGGGTCTTTTCCAGGATCGCCAGGCCGTCGCCGGGATCGGCGGCGTAGACCGGGCTGGCATCAGTGAGAGTCGGGCTCATCCCGTTTTCTCCCGCGCTTGGGTCAGGAATCCCTTGTCGGCCAAATTCTGCAGCATCGCGATCACGTCGGCGCCGATGTCTGCGCGGGGTGCCGCGTATTTCGCCGCCATCAGGTCGATGATGTCGGCGACGCTGCGGGCGCCGTCGCATAGTTGCAGGATCTCCACCGCGATCTCGTCCGGCGCCAGCACGCGCTCCGGCGCCAGGATCACCCAGACTTGCCGGCTCTCGTCGAATTTCAACCGGGCATGGCGCGGCAGCACCGGCCGGCTGGCCTCCTCGACACTCAGGCGTCGGCTGCGCGGTTCTGCCATCGGTTTGCCTCAGGCGTCAGCGGGCACGAAAGCGCCCGGGGGCACGTGGCCGTTGACGTAAGCATGGTACAAAGCATCGAGCTGCACCCACAGCACGTTGGTCTTGAAGATCAGCGCGTTGCAGACAGCTTCGCGCTCGGCCGGTGTATTGGCGTGCTTGCGGACGTAGTCGAGTGCAAAATTGGCGTCGCGCGGCGCGTGGGTCAGGCGGCGGCTGAAATAGCTCATGATGTCCGGGTTCACGAAATCATAGTGCTTCAGCATCCCCGCGATGCGTTCTTCGTGCAGGTTCGGCGCGAACAATTCGGTGAGCGACGAGGCGATCGCCTCCAGCGGACTCTTGTCGCGGACGAAATGCACATAGGCATCGACTGCAAAGCGCGTCGCCGGCAGGATGCCTTCGCCGGATTCGACATAGCCACTGTCGAGGCCAAGGCCCTCGGTCAGCTTCAGCCAGCGCTCGATGCCGCCTTCGGTGCCGACGTTGCCGTCATGGTCCTCGATGCGGTGCCGCCATTCGATCCGCACATCGCGGTCGCGGAAGCGCGAGATCACGACGGCATCCTTGATCGGGATCGAGCTCTGATAGTAGTAGCGGTTCAGCGCCCAGGCCTGCACCTGACCCTTGTTGAGTTTGCCGCCATGCAACAAATGGTGGAACGGATGCAGGCTGTGATAGCGGGTTGCGCCGATGTGTCGCAGCGTCGCTTCCAGCTGCTCGGCGCTGTCGAGCGGCGTGCTGGATACCAGTGAGAAGGCGGTGAGGGCGTTCACGGCGTGATCTCCATGCCATCGTGGCCGATCTGCCAGCCGGCCTTTTGCAACGTGGCGCGCTCCGGTGAATCGGGTAGCAGCGCCGGGTTTGAATTGTTGATGTGCAGAAAAACCTTTTGCGCAATTTCGCAGTCGGCCAGCATGGCGAGCGCGCCGTCGTCACCGGACATCGACAGGTGGCCCATGCGTTGCCCGGTCTTCACGCCCAGGCCTGCCTCGATCAACTCGTCGTCGCGCCACACCGTGCCGTCGAACAGCACCAGCGGCGCCCCGTGCAGCCGCTGCTTCAGTTCCGGCGTAACGCGCGCGCAGGCCGCGATGAAATAGAAATGTTGCCCGCTGGCCTTGTCCTCGATGCGCAGTCCGAGCGTGTCGCCGTCGTCGCTATTGCCCGCGCCGGCCGGATGGTCATGTCCTTCGAGATACCACGCGCTCTTGCCGGGAACGACGAAGGGTAGCACTTCAATCCCCGACGGCGCGCCGTCCGGCAAGGTCGGTTCAAAGCTCTGATCGACGGCAATGGCTTCGCGGCGCACGTTTTTCTCGCTGAGCACGTTGAAGATGCTGTTGCTTTTCAGGATCGCCAGCACGCGCTGGTGGGCATACAGGATAAATGGCGAGCCCTCGCGCATCGACAAGAGCCCGGCGACGGCATCGACTTCGCCATTGGTCAGGATCACGCCGGCAATTGGCGTATGGCGGAGATGGCCGGCCTTGGGATGCAGCTGCGGCGTGTCGATCAACTGCTGGCGCAGCTCGGGCGCGGCATTGATCAGGAACCAGTTGCTGTTATCGATGCTGATCGCGATCGAGGCCTGGCTGCTTTGCAATCCCGGCTGTTCGCGCGCGGCGCGACAAATCCGGCAGCCGCAATTCCATTGCGGAACGCCGCCGCCCGCCGCGGCCCCAAGAACGATAACACGCAACATGACATCGCTCCTGAACCGCAACCTAATGGGGCGCCATCATGCGATGAAGGCGCCCCGATGGTCAGGTCTTACTTGCGCGCAGCGCAGGCGTACATGTTGATTTCCATGCCCACCGGCACTTCGACGATTTTCGGTGCTTTCCATGCCATCTTGGGTCTCCGGGTACGTGCAGCAACAACGCTGCACGGACTAAGTGTAATACCTGCTCAATGGTTCGCCAACAGTCTCGTGAATACAATTCTGAGTATTAGTGCGATGCAACATAAAGGCGCATTGCAGCATTGTAACGATGTCCGCGTTACACATATAGCCAAAGCCGCGCCGTTTCTTGTTCAACCGATTGTCGGGAATTCCGCTATGCCACGCTATTTTTTCCACACCCGAATGGGCGACGATCTCGTCACCGATCCCGACGGCGAGGAGTTGCGTGACCCCGATCACGCCTGGGAGGTGGCGCGTGCGATGATCACGCAGTTGCTGCACACCGAGGAAACCCAGCCCGGCGTGCTGTCGGCGGTCTTGGAAGTGACCGATTCGGACGGCGAAATCGTGCTGGAATTCCCGTTCAGCGAGGCGCTGATCGAGACGCAGGACATGAACGCGACGCGGCACTGATTTTCAGCAGCCCACGCGGGGATTGCGGAGCAGCCGGAAATATTGAAACTGCGACCGGGCAAGCTCCATGGCGGCAGTCAGTTGCTGCCGCCACAAGAGGGCTTCCGCAAAGGGGAGAGTTTCATGACCGTTTACGTGTCTGCGCGTCAGGCCTTGCTGGCCGGCGTTTTCATTGGTGCCTTCACACTCAACGCCGTCGCACAGCAGCCCGCGACTGCCCCGACTGACACTGCACCTGCCGCTTCGCCCGCGCCCGCCGCATCTGCGCCCGCCGCACCTGCGCCGGCCGCGGCGCCTGCACTTGCACCGGCTCCCGTTGCCGCCGCTGCACCGGCTTTGCCGCCGGGGTCACCGCTGATCGGCCGCCCGGACGGGGCCGCCGCCGCCAAGCTGGCGCCGGTCGCGCCGCCGCCAATCGCCGCCGCCGCGGACAAGTTGCCGCTCGCGAAACTGAAACTGCCGCCGGGCTTCAACATCGAGGTCTATGCCGCCGGCATGGCCAATGCGCGCTCGATGCGCGAGGGCGACAAGGGTACTGTGTTCGTCGGCTCCCGCCTCGTCGACAAGGTCTATGCGGTGATCAACAAGGACGGCAAGCGCTCGGTCAAAGTGCTGGCTTCCGGCCTGTACCGCCCCAACGGCCTCGCTTTCAAGGACGGCACGCTGTACATCGCCGAACTGTCGAAAATCTCCAAGATCGACAAGGTCGAGGACAATCTCGACAATCCGCCGAAGCCGACCGTGATCTACGACAAGCTGCCGAAGGACGAGGCGCACGGCTGGAAGTTCATCGGCATCGGCCCCGACAACAAGCTCTACGTGCCGGTCGGCCAGCCCGGCAACAGCGTGCTGCATGACGAGGAACACGGCCAGATCCGCCGCATGAACCTCGACGGTTCGGGCGCCGAAGTGGTGGTGCGCGGCATGCGCAACACCGTCGGCTTCGACTGGAATCCCGAAAACAAGCAGATGTACTTCACCGACAACGGCCGCGACTGGGTTTCGGAGACCGTGCCGGAGGACGAACTCAACCGCGTCAGCAAGGACGGCGAGAATTTCGGCGCGCCGTATTGCCTGCAGGGCAATATTCTCGATCCGGAATTCGGCTGGGGCAAGTCCTGCGCCGACTACACCGCTCCGGTCGGCCTGCTCGGCGCCCACACCGCTTCGCTCGGCATGCGCTTCTACAACGGCAAGATGTTTCCAGCCGCCTACAAGAACGCGATCTTCATCGCGCGCCACGGCTCCTGGAACAAGTCGCAGAAGCTCGGCGGTGACGTCATTGTCGCCAAGCTGAACAAGGACGGCACGGTGAAATCGACCGAGCCGTTCCTGACCGGCTTCCTCAACGACAACACCTATTCGGGCCGCCCCGTTGACGTGCTGCCGATGAAGGACGGATCGCTGCTGGTGTCCGATGACTGGAATGGCGCGATCTATCGCATCACCTACGGCAAGCAGAAGGTCGCCGGGAAGTAAGTAAACGTTACCCGCCGTCATTCCGGGGCAGACCGAACCGCGCAGCGGATCGGTCTGCCCCGGAATCAAGCAGTGATTGGTCATCTCGAGGTTCCGGGTTCGCGAACGACGCCGTTCGGCGTCGCTTCGCACCCCGGAATGACGGGAGCCGGCATAAAGAAAGAACTCCCTCGATGCGCCTGCCGTTTGCCATGGCGATACTTCTCCTCGCGACGTCTCCGCTATCCGCCGAAACCGTCGCCGAGCGCGCTGTGCCGTGTCTTGCCTGTCACGGCGAGAAGGGCACGTCGGAGATGGAGAACACGCCGTCGCTCGGCGCGCAGCAGCCGGCCTATGCGTTGATCCAGCTATTCATGTTTCGCGAGAAGCTGCGCGCGTTCGAGCCGATGAACGAGATGGCCAAGGATCTCACCGACGACGACCTGCGGACGTTTTCGGATTTCCTCGCCACGCTGCCGAAGCCAGCGTTGCCTGCGGAGACCGGCGATCCCGCGCGTATGGCCGCGGCGAAGGCGCTGACCGCGCAGTTTCGCTGCGATTCCTGCCACAACCCCGATTTTTCCGGCCGCGACAGCATCCCGCGCATCGCCAACCAGCGCGAGGACTACCTCGCCAAGACGTTGCGCGAATACAAGGACAACTCCCGTCACGGTTATGATGCCACCATGGCCGACGTGATGCAGTCGGTCACCGACGCGCAGATCGGCGAACTCGCGTATTTTCTGGCGAGGGTGCGATAGGCACCTCTCAACTGTCATTTCGGAGCACGCGCGCATCGTTGCGCGCGTGAACCCGGAATGACGAGTTTGATGCAAAGACGCGCGCGCCATTGGCCTTCTCGCTCCGGCTGCGATAACAAGCGGCAGCGAATGGAGTGATGCATGAACGATCTCTGGCGTTTATCGGCTACCGACCTTGCGGCGTTGATCCGCGACCGCAAAGTCTCGGCGAAGGAAGCCGCATCCGCGGGCCTAGCGCGGTTGGACGCGGTCAATCCAGCGATCAATGCGGTGGTCGAACATCGGCCCGAGGACGTGCTGGCGCAGGCCGACATGGTCGATACAGCGCTCGCGCGCGGCGACGCGGTCGGACCGCTCGCCGGCGTGCCGGTGACCGTCAAGGTCAATATCGATTACGCCGGCTATGCCACCACCAACGGCGTCAATATCCAGCGCAATGTTCTGCCGACCAGCAACAGCCCGGTGATCGACAACCTGCGCAAGGCGGGCGCGGTGATTCTCGGCCGCACCAATTGCCCGGCCTTCTCCTATCGCTGGTTCACGACCAATCTTTTGTATGGCGACACCAAGAACCCGCGCGATCCCGGCATCACCCCGGGTGGATCGTCCGGTGGCGCTGCGTCCTCCGTTGCGGCCGGCATCGGCCATATCGCGCATGGCACCGATATCGCCGGCTCGATCCGCTACCCCGCTTATGCCTGCGGCGTGCACGGGCTGCGCCCGACGCTCGGCCGCATCGCCGCCTATAATGCCGCGCTTCCCGAACGCATCATCTCCGGCCAGATCACCGCAATGTCCGGCCCGCTGGCGCGCACCATCGCCGATGTGCGGCTCGGCCTTGAGGTGATGTCGCAGCCCGACGCGCGCGACCCCTGGTGGGTGCCGGCGCCGCTGGAAGGCCCCAGGATGCCGAAGCGCGCCGCGATGTGTCTGCGGCCCGACGGACTGGAGATCTCCGCCGATGTCGAAGCCGCCGTGCGCGACGCCGGCAAGCGGCTGGAGCGGGCAGGGTGGATCGTCGAGGAAGTCGACAACACGCCGGCGCTGAGAGAGGCCGCGGCGTTGCAGACGCAGATCTGGTTCGGCGACGGTTATCAGGGGATGCTGGACGCGGCCGAGCGCGAGGGCGATCCCGGCGCTCTGGCCTGCCTGCGCGGTATCGCGCCGAAACTCGAAGGCTTCGAGAACGGTGGGCTTTCGCGCGCGCTGGTGCGGCGCTCGACCTTCGTGCGCGACTGGCAGTTGTTCCTGCAGGATTACGCGGTCGTGCTGATGCCGGTGTCCGGCGAATTGCCGTTCCCCGACAATCTCGATCTCAAGGATCAGGATTCCTTCGAGCGCGTCTGGCGGGCCCAGACGCCACAGATCGGGATTCCCTTCATGGGTCTGCCGGCATTGTCGGTCGCCACCGGCCTGGTCGGCGGCGTGCCGACCGGCGTGCAGATCGTCGCCGGTCGCTACCGCGAGGACCTCTGTCTGCTGGCGGGCGAGGCGATCGAGGCGGGCGGTACGCCGGTATCGCCGATCGATCCGGTCACGGTTTGAGCGAGGACCGCAGCGATGGTGAGCATCTACGGCTTTTCCGCCAAAACCCTGGCCGGCCACGACGTCTCGCTGAAGCAGTTCGAGGGCGAGGTGCTGTTGATCGTCAATACCGCCAGCGCCTGCGGATTCACGCCGCAATACAAGGGCCTCCAGCACATTCACGAAGCCTATGCGGCGCGGGGATTTGCGGTATTGGGCTTCCCCTGCAACCAGTTCGGCGGTCAGGAGCCCGGCGAATCCCGGGAGATCGAGACCTTCTGCGAGACCCAATACGGCGTCAGTTTCCCGATGTTCGAGAAGATCGACGTCAACGGAACCAACGCCCATCCATTGTATAATTTCCTGAAATCTGAAAAGTCAGGGCTGCTCGGCTCGGCGATCAAGTGGAATTTCACCAAATTCCTGATCGATCGTTCCGGCCAGGTCGTCGGCCGCTTCGCGCCCACGACCACACCTGAATCGCTTAAAGAAAAAATCGAGGCGCTGCTATGACCGATACCCCCATCCCGACCACCGAATTGCCCGATCGCCTGTCCACCGATCCGAGCAGCCCGTTCTACAATGCCGAGGTGTTGCAGCGCGATGTGGGCATCCGCTTCAAGGGCGTCGAGAAGACCAACGTCGAGGAATATTGCGTCAGCGAGAACTGGGTGAAGGTGCCCGCGGGCGCCGCCCGTGACCGTTTCGGCAACCCGCTGATGATCAAGCTGACAGGCGCCGTCGAGCCGTATTTCCGCGATCAGGCGTAACGAAAAAACTGTCATTCCGGGATGTGGCTGACGGCGAAGCCGGATGGCGCAGGCCCGGAATCCCGAGATGTTTTGAACATGTCGGGGTTCCGGGTTCGGTCGCAGCGGTCGCTGCTCGCGCCCCGGAATGACAGCCAAAACCGGCTGGCTAGCAAAAGGGCGGTCGCCGCATAAATTTGAAGCTTAAAGTAATTGCGGTTTGCCGCTATGCTGCGCTACCAATCTGGATGGACCGCGTATTGCCGTCGTGATTGCTAGGCGTTCATGGCCAACGAAGGACCGGGGATGAAGGTGGCGACACTGCGTTCGAACGTTCAAGCCGGGTCAGAACCGGCGCCGGGCGTTGCGCCGGCCGCGGCGATGATCCACATCGATCACGTCTCGCAACGCTTCCAGACCTCCGGCCGGCAAAGCCATCTGGCACTGTCGGATATCAATCTGACGATCGACGAGGGCGCCTTCGTCTCGATTCTCGGCCCCTCGGGCTGCGGCAAGTCGACACTGCTCTACATCGTCGGTGGCTTCGTGCCGCCGAGCGAGGGCGTGGCGCGCGTCAAGGGCAGAGCCATCACCGGACCCGGCCCTGACCGCGGCCCCGTGTTTCAGGAGTTCGCGCTTTTCCCGTGGAAAAACGTGCTCGGCAACGTGATGTACGGCCTGCGCCAGCAGGGTGTGAAGAAGGTTGAAGCTGAAGCCCGCGGCCGCAAGCTGCTCGAAATGGTCGGGCTCAAGGGCTACGAGAATTTCTATCCGAAGGAATTATCCGGCGGCATGAAGCAGCGCGTCGCGATCGCGCGCACTCTGGCTTACAATCCCGCCGTGCTGCTGATGGACGAGCCGTTCGGCGCGCTCGATGCGCATACCCGCACGCGCTTGCAGAACGACCTGCTCAACATCTGGGAGCGCGACCGCAAGACGGTCTTGTTCGTCACGCATTCGGTCGAAGAGGCCGTGTTCCTGTCCGACAAGGTCGTGGTGATGACGCGCTCGCCGGGCAGCATCAAGGTCGTCGTCGACATCGACCTGCCGCGACCACGCAAACGCGCCGAACTGTTGCTCGATCCGCGCTACCAGAAATACGTTGTCGATATCGAGAAACTGATCGACGACACCGGCGAAGACGAGATCCACGCATGATCTCTCCTGGCGCGGTTCTCTCCAAATCGGCGCCGCTGCTGGCCTGCATTGGGCTACTTTGTGCATGGCAGGCGGCGTCGCTGATGCTCAACACCGACAGCTTTCCGACCGCGTGGGAATCGCTGCGCGCGGTGCCGGCGATTCTCACCGACAAGGAATCGCTGGTGAATATCGGCGCGTCGTTGCGCCGCATGGTCATCGGTTTCGGCCTCGCGGTGCTGTTTGCGATTCCGCTGGGGCTGATGATGGGCCGCGTCAAGGCTGTCGCCTCGTTCTTCAACCCGCTCTTGATGGTGATCTATCCGGTGCCGAAGGCCGCCTTGATGCCGATCATCATGCTGTGGCTCGGCGTTGGGGATGTCTCCAAGACGCTGGTGATCTTCCTCGGTGTCAGCCTGCCGATCATCTATCACTCCTTTCAGGGCAGCAAAGCCGTCGAAGAGAAGATGCTGTGGTCGGCTGCCGCGATGGGCATGTCCGCGCCGCTGCGGATGTGGCGCGTCGTGCTGCCGGCGGCGCTGCCGGAAATCCTCACCGGCTGCCGCACCGGACTGGTGCTGGCGCTGATCACCATGGTGACGTCGGAAATGATCGCGCGGCAATCGGGCGCCGGCAACATCCTGTTCAATGCGCTCGACATGGCGCAGTACGACACCACTTTCGCGATGATCATGATCATCGGCGCGATGGGCATCACGCTGGACGCGGCGTTCGAGAAGATACGCGGCCGGCTGGTGCGCTGGTCGAAGCCGCAGCACGACCTGCCTTTGAGCTTCTCATGAACCCGGTCCTTGCCAAGGTGCTGCTCGGCATCACCCCGATCGCGCTGCTGATCCTCGGCTGGCAATTTCTCGTCTCGTTCGGCTACGCGCCGGTCACGCTGCTGCCGCCGCCCGGCGCGGTGTTCCTGCGCCTCGCGCAGCAATTGCTGACCAGCGATTTCCTGCACGAGATTGCCGCGACGCTGGTACGGTTGTTCGCCGGCTTTGCGATCGCGGTGGTGCTCGGCGTCACCATCGGTCTGGCTGCAGCGGTCAGCCCGGCGATCAACGCGGTGGTAAAGCCTCTGGTGCGCGTGCTGGCGCCGGTGCCGAAGGTCGCGCTGTATCCCGCGCTGCTGCTGATCCTCGGCTTCGACCACGCCTCGAAAATCACGCTGGTTGCGGCTGATGCTCTGTTTCCAATCCTGCTCTCGACCTATTACGGCGCGTCGATGGTCGAGCAAAAACTGATCTGGTCGGCGATGGCGGCGGGCACGCCGCGGTCGCAGATCCTGTTCAAGGTGGTGCTGCCCGCCGCGATGCCCTCGATCCTCACCGGCTGCCGGATCGGCCTGGTGATCTCCTGCATCGTGGTGTTTCTGGCCGAGATGATCACCTCGACCGATGGCCTCGGCCACATGCTGGTGCAGGCCGCGCGCACCTTCCAGACCGTCGATATGTTCGTGCCGCTGATCACAATCTCGCTGCTGGGATTGATTTTGAACAGCCTGCTGCACGGGCTGCGGACGTATCTGCTGCGGGGTTTTCCGGAGGTGTGATCTAAAGGGTCATGCAAGCTTTATTGGTCATCTGACGGAACGGCCCCTCCACGTCATGGCCGGGCCTGTCCCGGTCATCCACGAATTTCAGATAATCGATTCCCAAAGATCATCCCAATTCGGATTGCTCGCGAGGATGAGGCGCACTTTCCACGTCCGGCTCCAGTGCTTGATATTGTGTTCACGCTGAATTGCCGTTCGGATGTCATCGTAGATTTCGTAATAGACCAGCCGCTTCAACCCGTAGCGCTTTGTGAACCCGTCAGCAGCGCTCGTGCGGTGCTCGTAGATGCGGCGCACGAGATCGCTCGTCACCCCGACATACAGGATGCCGTTCGGGCGGTTCGTCAGGAAATATACATATCTCCTCCGCATGCCCCGATTATGCAGATCGTGGATGGCCGGGACAAGCCCGGCCAAGACGTGGAGGGGCCGGGGCGTCTCACGGTTTCCCGGGGGTGCGGCGGCGTAACTACCCGAGCCGCATATCCAGCAGGCGTCTTCCGCCTTCAGCCTTGAGCAGCTTCTTCACCGCGCTGGACGCCGCGATCTCGTAGTGATCGGCATAGGCTTCGTGATTCTTCTCGATGTCGTCGAGACGGTACAGGTAGTTCACCATCAGGCCGGCGGATTCGCGCAGGCCCTTGGGCGAGACGTCGCCGAGCCAGTCGATGCGCTCCAGCCGGGCGCCGTTGCCGAGGTGGAAGCGCGCGACGGAATCCACCGGGCCGCCGCGCGGCAATTTGGCCTTGAGGAAATATTGCGCGGCAAGCGGCTCGAGCACCGCGCGCAATTGCGCAGCGAGCGGCGCGTCGTTGATCCATTCCGCATTGTCGAGATGAGCCAGCAACGTGCGTTCTTCTTCGGTGACCGGCAGGTCGGGCGCGCGCTGCAGCCATTTCATGAAGCCGGGTACCGGCGACAGCGTCACGAAAGTGTCGAGCTTCGGCAGTTCGCGGCGCAGTTCCTCGACCACCTGCTTGATCAGGAAGTTGCCGAACGAAATGCCGGCGAGCCCACGCTGGCAATTCGAGATCGAGTAAAACACCGCGGTGCGTGCGCGCTCGATCGCCACCGGCTGGCGGTCCTCGGCGAGCAGTGGCGCGATCGCGCCGGGGATGGTCTCGGTCAAAGCCACTTCGACGAAGATCAGCGGTTCATCGACCAGTGCCGGATGAAAGAACGCGTAACAGCGCCGGTCGACCGGATCGATGCGGCGGCGCAAATCGTTCCAGTCGTGGATTTCGTGGACGGCCTCGTATTTGATGACCTTTTCCAGAATGATGGCGGGTGTCGACCAGTCAATCCTGCGCAGCACCAGAAACCCCCTGTTGAACCACGATGCCAAAAGATGCACGACGTCGCGATCGACGGCGGCGAGGTCCTTGTGCGCGCGCTTGAGGTCGAGCAGGTCGGCGCGCATGTTGACCAGTTCGCCGGTGGCGCCGGGCGCACGGTTGAGCCGGCGGAACAGTTCCTGTCGCTGCGGCTCCGACGCGAAATGCAGTTCGCCGGCGCCTTCGCCAGTTGGCTTGGCGCGCCAGGCGACGATCGCCTTTTCCAGTTTTTCCGTGTCCGGACCGTATTTGCTCGCCAGCGTCTCGAAGAAGGTCAGACGGCCGGCGTCATCGAGCTGGTGGTAGCGGTCGAATACGCCGCGCGCGATCGCGGTGCCCGAGGCTTCGCCGCGGCCGGACAATAGTTCGGCGCAAAGCTCGATAAGATCGGAGGCGTTCTGTTTCGCATCGACCGAAGCCGGTCCCAGCCGCAGCAGATTGCGGCCGCGCTCGGAGATCGAGGCGAGAAGGTCGGAGAAGAAGTCGTTGCTCATGGTCGATCAATTCCTGGCAGTGCAGCCTAGTTCAGTCCCTCTCATATATCGCATTGCGGTCGATATTGCGCGGTCATTTGAAGCATGAAACAATTGTGAGTGGGTGGCATGTCGGCAAGACAATTGCATGGCGATGGTCTGACGATCCGGAAACAGGGAACTTCAAGATGAAGCGGACTGCACTAAAACGTAACGTTGTCGCGGCATTGACGTTGGGCACGTTGCTCAGCGCCAGCGCGGCCTTTGCCCAGCAGACCATCAAGGTCGGCTGGACGATCCCCGCGGAAGAATCCAAGTACTGGATGATGAAGCGGCCGCAGGAGTTTCCGGATATAGGCAAGGCCTACAACATTGAATGGGTGCAGTTTCAGGGCACCGCGCCGATGACGCAGGCGCTGGCCGCTGGCGCGCTGGATTGCGCCACGCAGTCGCCGCTGGCGCTGGCGCAGGGCGCCGTCAATGGCGGGCTGAAGGCCTACATTGTCGCACAGCACGTCTCGGAAAAGCCGGGCAGCTTCTCGGTGTACTGGGCCGTCAAGGACGACTCGCCGATCAATACGATTGCCGATCTCAAGGGCAAGACGCTGTCGATCAATACGCTTGGTTCCGGCATCTACGGGCCGATGGCGATCCTGCTGAAGCGGGCCGGGCTTGATGCCGCCAAGGACGTCAAGATGGTCGAAGTCGGCTTCGCGCTGTCGGAAGAGGCGCTGCGCTCCGGCCGCGTCGATTCCGCGGTCATGAACCAGCCGTTCGCCGCGCGCATGGAAGCCAAGGGTGGCACGCGGAAGCTGTTCTCGCTGTCGGAACAGCAGCCCAACATCGTGCACATTCTGGAAGCCTGCCGCGCCGACTTCATCGAAAAAAGCCCGGATCTGGCCAAGCTCTATGTCAAGGATCTGACGCTCGGCATGCAGAAGGCTCTGGCCAACCGCGAAGAGACGCTGAAAGTCGTCAACGAAGTCATGAAGGCGCCGATCCCGGTGCTGGAGACCTATCTGCTCAAGGAAAACGACTTCGCCCGCGACCCCGGAGCCGCGCCGAACTTCACCGCGATCCAGCAGATGCTCGACGTCTATGTCGAGACCGGCATGCTGTCGAAGAAGATCGACGTTGCCACCTGGAAGCACCCGACGATCGTCGCGCCGCTCAAGTAAAGCTGCTTCGATAAATACACTACGACGTCATGGCCGGGCTTGTCCCGGCCATTCACGTTTCGGGCGTAGGGTAAGACGTGGATGCCCGGCACGCGGTCGGGCATGACGGGAGAGTTGGAACTACTCTTCCGCCCCATCCGTCATGCGGCTGTCGATCAACAGATCCAGCGCATGTTTGATCGTGGCGCGGTCGCTGTCGCTGAACTGTTTCAGCAGCTCCGCCTCGTGCTTCATCGCCGCGGCCAGAACCGGTTTGACGCGGCTGCGGCCTTTGGCCGTCAGGTGCAGCGTGACGCGGCGGCGATCGTCCGACGCGTTCTGCCGCTTCAGAAGCCCGTCGCGCTCCATGCGATCGAGCACTTTGGTCAGGCCGGGCTGCTTCATCAGCGCCATCGCCGCGAGTTCACCGACCGACAGCCCCTCGACATCCATCAGGCACGCCAGCACGCGCCATTCCGGCACGGTGAGATCCCATTGTTTCAACCGGGCGTGGAATTCGCTGGAGACGTTGAAACTCGCGCGCGCCAGCAAATAGGACAGATAGTTGCGGGCAAAACTGCCCGATGCCAGCGGCGGCGCGCGGCGCAGAGCATTGTCGATGCGGCGCAATTCGCCGGAATGAAACACCAGCGGATCGTGATTGCGCTCGACGAAGCGCACGACTTCGCCGACCAGAATGGTGTGATCGCCGCCGGGATAACGCGCCCAGGTCTTGCACTCGAAGATCGGTGCCAACCCATCGATCAGCGGCGCGCCGGTGACGCCCGGCACGTGTTTGATATCGGCGAATTTGTCGGAGCCGCGGCGCCCGAAGCGCATCGCCAGTTCGCCGTGATCGGCGCCGAGAAAATGGATCGCGAAGCTGTCCGCATCGACGAACGGATCGTGGCTCGGCGATGACTTGGCGACGCTCCACAATACCAAAGGCGGATCGAGCGAGACGGACGAAAACGAATTAGCGGTCATGCCGACCGGATGGTCGCCGTTCATCGCTGTCACGACCGTGACGCCGGTCGGAAACTGGCCGAGCGCCTGTCGGAACGGCACCGGACTGACGGCCTGTGCGGCAGTTTCGACCTTGTCATCCGCCATGTCGTTCGCCTGCCATACGCGGACGACGCGCAAGCCTCGCGCTGTCCTTTAACATTAAAAATATGCCTTTTCATGTAACACGGCGCGCCCTATCATCCAATGATAATCGCTGTAAACACAGGAGAAAGCGCATGCTGGCAGATCGCATCGAGGCGAAATGGATCGACGCGTTCTGCGAGATTTTTGAGCGTTGCGCGGTCAAGCCAGGCGATACCGCGGCGATCCTGTCCGAGACGCAATCGCGCGCGCTGAATGTTCACATTGCTGAACTGGCCCTGCTGCGGATGGGCGCACGGCCGTTCCACGTCGTCATGCCCACGCCGCGCAACAAGCAGGTCGTTCCGATCCGCTCGACCGGCGCATCGGAGGCGATAGGCCAACTCGGGCCGGTGGTATCGGCGTTGCAGCAGGCCGGCTTCGTGGTCGACTGTACCATCGAAGGCCTGATGCACGCCAAGGAGACGCCGGAAATTCTCAAGGCCGGCGCGCGGATTCTGGTGATCTCCAACGAGCATCCGGAAGCGCTGGAGCGCATGGTGCCAGACACGGCGCTGGAGAAGCGCGTTCGCGCCGCGGCCAAGATGCTGCGCGGGACAAAACATATGAAGGTGACGTCGGCGGCGGGCACCGATCTCGATGTGAACATGGAAGGCGCGGCCACGGTCGGCGTCTGGGGCTGGACCGACAAGCCCGGCACGCTGGCGCATTGGCCGGGCGGGCTGGTGGTGAGCTTTCCGAAAAGCAAATCCGTCAACGGCACGCTGGTGATGGCGGCAGGCGATATCAACCTCACCTTCAAGCGCTATCTCACCTCAGAGGTCCGGCTGACGCTGACCGACGATTACGTCACCGAACTTGCGGGCGAGGGACCCGACGCCGAATTGATGCGCCGCTATCTCGCGGCGTGGGGCGACCGCGAGGCCTATGCGGTATCGCATGTCGGCTTCGGCATGAACCCGTACGCCCGCTACGAGGCGCTTTCGATGTACGACCAGCGCGACACCAACGGCACCGAACTGCGCGCGGTCGCCGGCAATTTCCTGTTCTCCACCGGCGCCAACGAATTCGCCGGCCGCTACACCGCGGGGCATTTCGACCTGCCGGTGATGGGCACCACCATCGAACTCGACGGCACGGCCGTGGTGCGCGACGGCGTGCTGCAGGACGTGTTCGGGTGAGGTTTTGTTGTAGCCCGGATGAGCGCTTGCGATATCCGGGGAGCGTCCACGCATGAGACGTCCCGGATATCGCAAGAGCTCATCCGGGCTACGCCTCTAGTCGCGATCCAGCACCGGCTTCCGCGCCAGCCCAAAATGGCGGAGCAGCTCCACCAGCGCCGCAAGGCGCGCCTCGCGCCAGGCGTCGATATCCTTGCCGGCATAGTCGAGGAAACCGGCGCCGGTGCGCATGCCGATGCGGCCTTCCTGCATATTGCGCGAAATCACCTCGGGCGCGCGATAGCGGTCGCTCTGCAGCGCGCCTTCCAGATAGCGGCTGGCATAATAGAGGATATCGCCGCCGCCCCAGTCGATGAATTCCAGAAGCCCCATGGTCGCATAGCGGAAACCAAAACCGTATTTGATGGCCTTGTCGATATCCTCCGCGGTCGCGACGCCTTCCTCCACCATCCGCGCCGCCTCATTCATGGCCAGTGCCTGGATCCGTGGCACGATGTAGCCGGGCGTCGCCGCACACACCACCGGCACCTTGCCGATGTCTTCCAGCAACACCTTGACGCGCGCGGTGACCGCGGGATCGGTAGCGGCGCCGGGCGACAGTTCGACCAGGGGGATCAGATAGGCCGGGTTGAGCCAGTGCACATTGAGGAATCGTGCCGGGTTCTCTACCGCGCCGGAGAGATCATCGACCAAAATTGTCGAGGTGGTCGAGGCGATAATCGTCTCGGGATCGACAAGTTTCGAAGCCGCTGCCAGCACCTCGCGCTTGAGGTCGACCACCTCAGGGACACCCTCGAATACGATCGCGGTGCCCGCGAGCCCAGCGGCGTTATCCTTTGCAGGAACCACAGATACGCGGGTAATGATCGTATCGGCATCGCGTTGGGTCAGCAGGCCGAACCGCGCCAGGCTCTCCAGCGTCTTGCCGATTTCGCCGAGCG